>NZ_JBEXKB010000106.1:0-20916 GCF_040609455.1 Kitasatospora sp. NPDC004669 | reverse complement strand
CCGCCGTCGCCGACCAGCTCAACCGCCGTCCACGCAAGACGCTCGGCTGGGAAACCCCAGCCGAGCGTCTGGCTAAACTCCTCGCGGCCTAGACACAATGCCGGTGACTTTGCGTTCTGCCACGGCCCTCTGCCCGAAGCATCGCCACAGATCAGCGGCTCGCGATCGCCGTTAAGTCAGTGGCATTGGGCCTAGACAACCGATCACGTGTTGCAACGACCGCTAGAAACCGCCACCCGGACGGGCCCTTCGCGGTGCTCGGAGCGTCAGCGCGAGCGGCGCGACAGCCGCTCGACGTCCAGCAGGACCACCGCGCGCGCCTCCAGCTTCAGCCAGCCGCGGCCGGCGAAGTCGGCGAGCGCCTTGTTGACCGTCTCGCGGGAGGCGCCGACCAGCTGGGCCAGCTCCTCCTGGGTGAGGTCGTGGGCGACGTGGATGCCCTCCTCGGACTGCACGCCGAAGCGGCGGGAGAGGTCCAGCAGGGCCTTGGCGACGCGGCCGGGCACGTCGGAGAAGACCAGGTCGGACATCACGTCGTTGGTCCGGCGCAGTCGGCGGGCGATGGCCCGCAGCAGTGCGATGGAGACCTCGGGGCGGGCGTGCAGCCAGGGCTGCAGGTCGCCGTGGCCGAGGCCGAGCAGCTTGACCTCGGTCAGCGCGCTGGCGGTGGCGGTGCGCGGGCCCGGGTCGAACAGCGACAGCTCGCCGATCATCTCGCTGGGGCCGAGCACGGCCAGCATGTTCTCGCGGCCGTCCGGCGAGGCGCGGTGCAGCTTGACCTTGCCCTCCGCGACGACGTACAGCCGGTCGCCCGGGTCGCCCTCGTGGAACAGCGACTCCCCACGGGCGAGGGTGACCTCCGTCATGGAAGCGCGCAGCTCGCCGGCCTGTTCGTCGTCGAGTGCCGCGAAGAGTGCGGCGCGCCGCAGAACGTCGTCCACGTGCTTCCTCCTTCTCGGCCGTACGGCGATTGGGCCGTCCGGCGCAAGTTCCGTTCAGTGTTCTGCATCACCAAGCATGGCGCATGTCGCTCCGATCATATGAGGAGGGGGTGTGTCCGGGGGTGCCGTGCGGGGCCATTCGTACCGGCGGGTCATCGGCCGGGGTGCCCGGCGGCCGTCGGCGTGTCGAACGTCTGGTCGTTCCGGTCGAACAGGGGGTCGCCTACCGCCGTACGGGCGGAGAGGACGGTGTGCCCGGCCCGGTGCGCGCTGGTCAGGCCGGCCGCGCGCAGGGCGGTGAGGTGCTGGGAGACGGCGGCCGCGGACAGTCCGGTGCGGCGGGCCAGCTCGGTGGTCGAGGCGGGGGAGTCCAGCTCGGCCAACAGCCGGGCGCGGGAGCGGCCGAGGACGGCGGCCAGCGCGTCGGTGCGCGCCGCGGTGCCCGGGCGGTCCTCCCACAGGGTGGCCGTGCCGCGCGCCGGGTAGATCAGCTGCGGCGGGTCCGGTGGCAGCACCCGGGTGAGTACCCGGGGCCAGGCGAAGGCCGACGGCAGGAGCAGCAGCCCGGCGCCGGCGTTCAGCCGGGTGACGGCGCAGTGCCGGCGCTCCAGCCGCAGCGCGGTGCCGTCCCAGCGGACCGTCTCGTCCAGCTCGTCCAGCATCCGGGCGGTGCCGTGCTCGGCGGCCTGCCGCGAGCGGTGGAAGACGTCCGCCGCCAGCAGTGCGCGGATCCGGGCCCAGTACGGGGCGAGCGCCAGCTCCCAGTACGCCTCGATCTCGGCGGCCAGCCGGGGCAGCTGGGCCGCCGGGTCGCGGTGCAGCGGTTCCAGGGCGGCCGGCAACCGGCCGCCCGCCTCGGCGGCCAGGATGCCGAGGTCGGCCCGGACCTGCGCTTCGCCGGTCGCGGTGATCGCGGCCAGTTCCTCGGCGAGCGTGGGGGAGAAGGAGGCCGGGGCGGGGTTGAGGAAGTCGGGCAGATGGCCGTCGGGCGGGACCATCGCGGCCAGCCGGCCCCGGTCCAGCCCGGCGTCGGCCAGCCGCTCGCGCACCTGCCCGGCCCAGCGGCGGTGCAGTGCGGGGGCGGGGGAGTGCGCGAGGGCGCGCAGACTGGTCACCACCTCCTGCATCGGGCTGACGGCGAACCGGGTCAGCGCCAAGTCCTGTGCGGAGAAGTGGAGTTCCGTCCGCATCTGCGGCCCCCTTCGGAAGATTCGGCCCCAGCTTAAACACTGGCGGCCCGCTCGGCCGGGGCGCAGGATGCCTCCGTCCCCACCGATCCGCACGAAAGCCGGTACACCCATGTCCGACACCGGGCGTCCGTCCACCACCACCGAGGCCCGCGAGCGGGCGCTGCGACTGCGCGAGCTCCTCGCGGAGGGCGTGCTCGTCCTGCCCAACGCCTGGGACGCGGGCAGCGCCGCGGTGATCGCCTCGGCCGGCGCGCAGGCGATCGCCACCACCAGCGGCGGCGTCTCCTGGTCGCTCGGGCGCGGCGACGGCCAGCGGCTGGACCGGGCGGCGGCGGTCGAGGCGGCCCGCCGCGTCGTCGCGGCGGTGGACCTGCCGGTCACCGTCGACGCCGAGGGCGGGTACGGGCCGCTGCCCGCCGATGTGGCCGCGACCGTCGCCGAGCTGGTCGGCGTGGGCGCGGTCGGGGTCAACCTGGAGGACTCGACGGCCGTCGGAGGGCCGCTGTTCCCGGTGGCCGGGCAGGCCGAACGGCTGCGCGCGGCCCGGACGGCGGCGGCCGCCGCCGGACTGCCCGAGCTGTCGGTCAACGCCCGCACCGACGTGTTCCTGTTCGGGCTGGGCGGGCTGGACGACGTGCTGGTCCGGGCCGAGGCCTACGCCGAGGCCGGCGCGGACGGCCTGTTCGTCCCCGGGCTGCTGGACCTCGACGCCCTCACCGAGCTGTGCAAGCGCTCGCCGCTGCCGGTGAACGCGATGGCCGTCGCGGGCGGGCCGACCGTCGCCGAGCTCGCCGCCACGGGGGTGCGGCGAATCAGCGTCGGTACCGGCCTCGCCCAGCTCGCGTACACCGCGGCCCGCCGCGCCGCCGTCGAACTGCTCGGCGCCGGGACGCTGACGGAGCTCGACGGGGCGCTCGGCTTCGGTGAACTGAACGGGCTGTACTGACCCCGGGGACGGGCCGCGGGGGCTGACCTCGGGGGGCTGACCGCAGGAACCGGGCCCCGGGGTCAGCCGGTGAAGCCCAGCTCGGCGAGGCTCCGGTCGATCCGGGCGCGGTGGGCGGCCTCCCAGTCGTCCAGGGTCTCGGCGGCCTCCTTGGCCAGCTTCGCCCGGGCCGCCTCCAGGGCCTTCGACCGCTCGGCGGCGGGCACCACCGCGACGCCCTCCTCGTCGGCCACCACGATGTCGCCGGGCGCCACCAGCACCCCGCCGCAGCGCACCGGGGCGCCGTGGGTGCCCAGCTGCTTCTTCGAGCCGGGGATCGGGATGATGCCCCGGGCGATGACCGGGAAGCCCAGCTCCCGCACCTCGCCGAGGTCCCGGATCAGGCCGTCGGCCACGAAGGCGGCGACGCCCCGGCGCTGCGCCACGGCGCAGACGTTGCCGCCGGCCAGCGCGTAGTCCAGGTCGCCGGACTCCACCACGATCACCGAGCCGGGCTCGGCCCGGTGGATCGCCGCGTGCAGCATCAGGTTGTCGCCGGGCGGACACTGCACCGTGAAGGCCGGTCCGGCCACCCGGGGCATGCCCGCCCAGAGCGGGCGCAGGCCGATGTCCATGACCTGGGCGCGGCCCAGGACGTCGGCCAGGGTGGTGGTGGGGATGTCCCGGAAGTCCGTGAAGTCCTGGTCCATGCTTTCCCGTTGCTCCCTCGTTCGGTCTCTGATGATCAGATTGCGATCAGACTAGGACGCCGATGTGAACGTGGGTTCACGCACTCCCCGGCTCCAGGCCTCAGGCGTAGAACTTCACCAGCTCGGGCACCAGCGCCTCGGCCGCCACCTCGTGGGTCTGGTCGGCCAGCGTCCGGTACTCGGCGCCCGGCACGGCCTGCGCGACCGCGCGGGAGGGTGCCCGCAGCAGCTCCGGGCTGGCGCCGCCGTCCAGCACCAGGGTCGGCACGGCGATCCCGGCCAGCAGGTCGACCGGGACGGTCGCGCCGGTCCGCGCGCCGAGCGCCGCCGCGTCGTACGCCAGGGTCGGCGCGACCGCCTCGAACACCGGCCACACCGGGGCGGAGCGCATCCCGTCCACCATCTCCCCGGGCATCCCGACGAAGGTCATGAAGGCCGCGACGGCGTCCCCACGACGGTCCTCGGCGAGTGCCGCCTCCAGCTCGGTGACGTACCCGACGAAGCGCTCGCTCTGTCCCTCCTCGGTGCTGAACGGCGGCTCGTAGACGGCGAGTCGGGTCATGTCGACGCCTGCGGCGGCGGCCCGCAGCGCCAGCGCGGCGCCCGAGGAGATGCCGAAGACGCAGGCCGAGCCGCCCGCGGCCGCGATGACGGCGGCCAGGTCCTCGATCTCGCGCTCCACGGCGAAGGGCGCGGTGTCCCCGCTGCCGCCGCGGCCGCGCCGGTCGTAGGCCCACACGGTGTGGTGGGCCGAGAGCTGCTCGGCGACCGCGACGCCCGGGTCGAAGCCGCGGTGGCCGATCGCCCCGTCCACCAGGACGACGGCCGGGCCGGAGCCGGTGACGGTGCAGGCGAGGGTGGTGCCGTCGGTGGAGATCACGGTGTTCACGGGGGTGTTCCTTCTTTCGTTCGAGTCGGTCATGGGGGTAGACCGGGACTCGTCGCAGAACTCATCGCTCCTGGCGGGAAATTTTTCGACGGGTTGTGAACCGGGGGAGCGGGCGCCGTCTCGGAGACATATGTTTCACGAGTAAATTACCTGCTAATCTTTTTCCATGGCCACAACCGCCCAGTTCCGGCAGGCGCTCCGGGTCGGACCGCCCGGCGACATCTGGCACAAGCCCGCGCTCAGCGCCGTGGTGACCCTCGGCGCCCTCAACCTCACCCTGCTCGCCCTCGGCCGACTGGACCTCGCGCTCTACACCTCGGCCGGCGGCCTCGGCGCGCTGTACGGGCACGGCCTGCCCTACCGCGCCCGGGCCCGGACACTGGCCGGCGTGCTGCTCGGTACGGTCCTCAGCACCGGCGCCGCCCTCACCGCCGCCGCGCTGACCCGTGACGCCGTGCTGCTGGTCACGATGGCGGCCGCGCTCGCCGCGCTGCACAAGCTGTTCTGCGACGCCGCCCGGATCGGCCCGCCCGGCAGTCTGATCATCACCTTCACCACCGTCAGTTGCGCCTTCGTCCCCCAGCGGCTCCCCGACCTCGCGCCCCACCTGGCACTCACCGTGCTCGGCGCCGCCCTGGCCTGGCTGGTGTGCCTGGCCCCGGCGCTGCCGTGCCCGTACGGCCCGGAACGGATCGCCACCGCCCGCGCGCTGGAGGCCGCCGTCCGACTGCTGCGCACCGAGCCGGGCGCGCCGGACGCCGCCGCCCGGACCGCCCTGGTCGGCGCGGTCGACGTGGCTCGGCACAGCCTCGCCCTCTCCTCCCCGGCGCGGCGGCGCGCCCTCGGCGACGCGCCCGAGCGGCTGCTCGTCCACGCCGAGGCGGCCCTCGCCGGGCCCGCCGACCCGGCGGCCGCCGAACGGTACGCCGCCTGGGCCCACGACCTGCGGCGGGGCCGCCCGCTGCCGCTGCTCGACCTCACCGAGGCGGAGGCCGCCGAACTGCGCGCCCACCGGCCCGACCCCCGACCCCCGCTGCGCGCCGCACTGCGGCCCGGCTCGGCGCTGCTGCCGATCGGCCTGCGGGTCGCGGTCGGCTGCGCCGCCGCCGGCTGGCTCTCGCTGGCGCTCGGCGTCGGCCGCCCGTACTGGGCGGTGGTCACCGCGGCCTCGGTGTTCCAGGCGAACAGCACGCTCTCCTGGCAGCGCGCGCTGCAGCGGGTGCTGGGCAACCTGCTCGGCCTGACGCTGTTCACCGCCGCGCTGCCCCTCGCCCACTCCGGCCCGGTGGCGCTGATCGGGCTCGGGCTGCTCTGCCAGTTCGGCGCGGAGGCCACCATCGCCCGCAGCTACTGGCTGGCCACCGTCTTCGTCACCCCGATGGCACTGCTGATGACCGAGTTCGCGGGCCTGCAACCCGCCCGGACCCTGGTCGCCGACCGCTGGCTGGACACCTGCGTCGGCGCGCTCACCGGCCTCGCCTCGTGCCTGCTGGTCACCAACCGCCGGACCGCCGCCCGGCTGTCCCGCGCCCTGACCGGGGCCGAGACCGCCGCCCGCGAGGCCCGGGCGGCCGTCGCGTCCGCCGGCGCCGAGGCCGCGGCCGCCCGGACCCGGCTGGCCACCGCCCTGCTGGAACTGCGCGAGGCCGCCGACACCGCGACCGGCGAGTGGCGCCGCCCGGCCCTCCCGCACCAGCGCGCCGCTGACACCGAACGGCACGCCCACCACCTGCTGACGGCCCTGCTGGAGCGCCGGGGCGCCGGGGCGCGCGCCGTCCGGGGCCCGGCAGGCAGGCCCTAGGATCGAACGAACGGGTCGGTCGCGGAACGGGAGCAGCGCACGTGGAGGACGTCGTCGCAGGTGTGCTGCGCCAGTGGGAGCGTGCGTACCCCGGCCTGGACACCGGCCCGATCGCCGTCCTCGGCCGGATCAACCGCTGCGCCGCGCTGCTCCAGCAGACCCCCGACCCGCTCACCCGGGCCGGCCTCACCCGCGCCGAGTTCGACATCCTCGGAGCCCTGCGTCGGGTCGACCGCGAGCTGACCCCCACCCAGCTGGCCCGCGAGAGCTTCGCCTCCGGCGCCGCCGTGACCAAGCGCCTGCGGCTGCTGGAGGAACGCGGCCTGGTCAGTCGCCGCACCGGCGAGCGCGACCGCCGGGTCGCCCACCTCTCCCTCACCGACGCCGGACGGGAGTCGGTCGACGGCCTGATCCAGGAACTCGTCGCGTACGACCGCGCGCTGCTCTCCGGCCTCACCCCCGACGAGCAGGAGCGCCTCGCCGAGGCGCTGGCCGGGCTGCTCAACACCCTTGAGGGCACCATCGGCCGCACCCTCCGGTGAGCACCCGCGGGAGCGTCGAGCCGGGCCGGGCTCGTGAGGCCCGCAGCGAGGGCCCGGCCGACCCGATGGCCCGACTCGCCCGGGGGATCGTCCTGCTGGTGGCCGTCGGCTTCTTCACCGCCTCGGTGGTGGCCACCGTCCGCAACCGGGACGGCCTGCCCTACCAACTGGCCGCCGTGGCCCTGCTGTCGGTCCTGCTCGGCTTCCAGATCCTGCACGCCGGCCCCTGGCGCGCCCCGCGCCGCTGGTGGCCGTGGAGCCTGCCCGCCCACGGGGCGCTCACCTACCTGCCCTTCCTGGTCTTCGACGGATCGTGGGTCGGCATCCCCGGCTCGTTCGCCGCCTCGGTGCTGCTGACGGTCGGATCGCCGCGCCGCCGGCTGCTGTTCGGCGCGCTGGTGGCCGGGCAGTACCCGCTCTGCGCGGCCCTCGGCGGCAAGCCCGGTCAGTGCGTCAACGCGAGCGTCTCCACCGCCGTGGGCGGCATCGTGGTGTACGGCGTGGCCCGACTCGCCGAGCTGACCGCCGAGTTGCGGGCGGCGCGGACGGAACTGGCGGAACTCGCGGTGGACCGGGAGCGGCTGCGCTTCGCCCGGGACGTGCACGACCTGCTCGGCTA
Source organism: Kitasatospora sp. NPDC004669 (assembly GCF_040609455.1). Taxonomy (NCBI): domain Bacteria; kingdom Bacillati; phylum Actinomycetota; class Actinomycetes; order Kitasatosporales; family Streptomycetaceae; genus Kitasatospora; species Kitasatospora sp. NPDC004669. The sequence continues at coordinate 13,299 of NZ_JBEXKB010000106.1, read as the reverse complement.
CAGCCTGTCGGTGGCGGCGCTGAAGTGCCAACTCGCCGAGCGGCTGGCCCTGGAGGACCCGAAGGCCGCGCGCGCGGAGATGGCCGAGGCGCTGGTGATGGTGCGGCAGGCGATGTCCGACAGCCGACGCCTGTCGAGCGGTGACGTGCGGATGTCGCTGGCCCGTGAGTGCCGCTCGGCCGCCTCGGTGCTGCGGGCGGCCGGGATCGGCGTCGAGGTCGCCCTGGACTGCGGCGCCCTGCGGCCGGAACCCGACGCGGCGCTGGCGACCGTGGTGCGGGAGGCGGTCACCAACCTGCTGCGGCACAGCGTGCCCCGGCACTGCGAGATCCGGGCGGGCCGGGACGACGACGGCACCGTACGCCTGGTGGTCGCCAACGACGGCGCCCCGGCCGAGGCCGCGTCGAGGGAGCCGGAGGGCGGCCGCGGAGTCCCCAACCTGACCGGGCGAATACGCGCCCTGGGCGGGGAGTTGACGGTCGAGCGGGACGGATCCGGCTGGTTCCGCCTCACCGCCGTCGTCCCCGGCTAGTCCCGTCCAGTCCCGTTCAGTCCCGCCTCAGCCGTGCCTCGGCCCCGCGTCAGTCCCGCAGTCCGATCGCCTCGACCGGCCTGCGCCGCAGCGCCAGCCGGGCGGTCAGCAGCACCGTGCCCACCCCCAGCAGCGCCGCCCCGCCCAGCACCGCGCCCACCCAGGAAACCGGCAGGGACGGCCAGGCCGTGCCGGTGAGCGCCAGGTTGACCGGCACCAGGACGGCGGCCGTGACCGAGGCCCCGAGCAGCAGCGCCACCCCGACCGTGATCCCGCCCTCCCAGGCCGTCATCCGCAGCACCTGGCCGCGCGTGGTGCCCACCAGCCGCAGCAGGGCGAACTCCCGCAGTCGCTCGCCGGTGGCCATCACCAGGGTGTTCACCACGGCGACGGCGGTGAACAGGCTGATCATGCCGAGCAGCAGCCGCCCGACCGCGGTGGCCGACTGCTGCCGGAGCCGGCGCGCCTCGTCGTAGTCCGCCCGGTCGCTCACCCGGGCCATCGGATAGGTCGCGACCAGGCCCCGCAACTCCCGGCCGACCAGCCGGGGATCGGCGCCGGGGGCGGAACGGACCAACACCGTCGGCGCCAGCCGGTCCGGTGCGTGGCCGGCGGCGAACTCGGCGGGCAGCAGCGCGTCGGCGAACCGCGCGTCCCGCTCGTACACGGCGACCACCGTGGCGGTGCCGGTGCTGCCGTCCGTCCAGCCGATCCGCACCGTTCCCCCGACCCGGGCGCCGAGCGCGGCGGCCGCCCGCTGCCCCAACGCGACGGCCGTCCCGCGCAGTTCGGACAGCGAGCCGCTGGTCACGCCCGGGTCGACCAGCTCCGTCAGCCCCTGCGGATCGACGATCCCGGCCTCGCCCCCGTACGAGGAGGTCCCGGCGGAGAACACCGTCGTGGTCGGCACCACCGCGCCCGCCGCCCCGACCCCCGGCAACCGTCGTGCGGCCGCCGGGAATTCCGGCGGCAGGCCGATGCCGCCCGCCTCGACCACCTGGTCCGCCAGCAGTCGCCGCCCGTCCTCGGCCGCGGCGGCCCGGGCCTTGACCACCGGGACGAAGAGCGTCGTCCCGGCGAAGGCCACCGCCAGCACCAGCGGGGTGACGGCGGCCGCGAAGCGGCGCGGCTGGGCGCGCAGTTCGGCGACGGCCAGGTGCCCGGCCACCGGGGAGAGCCGCCGTACCGGCCAGCCGACCAGCGACCCCGTCACTCGGCCGATCAGCGGCCCGAGCAGCGCCACCGCCGGCAGCAGCACCAGCACCATGCTCTCCGCCGTCCCGGCCCCGCGGCGGCTGCCCGCGGACCCGGCCAGCACCGCGCCGCACACCGCGAGCGTCGCCACCCCGAGCAGCGTCCGGACCCGGCCGACCCCCGGCGGTGGCGCCGCGGACTCGCGCAGCGCCCGGGTCGGCTCCACCCGGGAGGCCCGGCGCGCCGCGGCCCACACCGCCAGCTGCGCGGTGACCGCCGTCCCGGTGAGGACGATCAGGGGAGCGGTCGGCCCGACGTACAGCCGTACGTCCGGGCCGACCACCCCGCGGTCGACCAGCTCGCCCCGCAGCAACGCGGCGAGGCCGACTCCCACCGGCCCCCCGACCGCCGCCGCCGCGACGGTCAGGACCAGTGTCTCCAGTGCGATCATCCGTCGCACCTGCCCCGACGTGGCGCCCACCGCCCGCAGCAGCGCCATCTCCCGCAGCCGCTGCCGGACGTTCAGCGCGAGCGCCCCGGCCACCACGAACGCGGCGACGAACAGCGACAGCGCCCCGACCGTCCCGGCGAGCGAGGACAGGCCGTCCCCGGGCCCGGGCGCGCCCGCGAACTCCTGTTCGCCGCGCCGTTCGCCGGTGCTCACCCGGGGCCGGGACCGGAGCGCGGACCCGTCCGTCGGGAAGGCCTCGGCGACGGCCTGCCCGGCCAGCGCGGCCAACGTCCGCGGGTCGGCCCCGTCGCTCGCGGTGAGGCCGATCGCGTCCGCGCCGGTACTCGTGCCCGCGAGCCGGGCGGCCTGCTCGGGGCCGAAGAACAGCACCGACTGCCGAGCCGGGGCCGCCACCAACCCGGTCACCGTGTACGGACGCGGGGCCTCGACGGTCGCCAGCCGTACGGTCGCCCCGACCGCGACCCCGGCGCGGGCGGCCGTCGCGTCGTCCAGCACCACCTCGTCCGGCCCGGCCGGGGCCCGCCCGGCGATCAGCCGGAACGGGGCGAGCACCGCGCTGGACCAGGAGTGCCCGAGCGAGGGGCCGCCCTGCGGCCCGGTGAGGACCTGCCCGGAGGCGGTGACCACGGCGGCCGGGAAGGACAGCTCCGGGACGACGGCCGCAGCGCCGGGCAGTCGGGAGAGCCCGTCGACCAGCGGTCCGGCGTCGGGGATCCGGGTCCAGCCGCCGATCACCACCGGGGCGGCGGCGTAGCGCTCGGTCGGTGTGCCGGCGCGCAGCGCGGACTCCAGCAGCACGCCGCAGGCGACGGTCAGGACCAGGGACAGGCAGAGCGCGACGAAGCCCCCGGCGAAGCCCGCCTTCCGCCCGCGCACCGTCTTCCAGGCCAGCTTCAACACGCTGCTCAGCCCCCCCGGCGAGTCGCCCACGATGTCATCGCGAGCCTAGCCGCGGAAGCGGTGACCGGGATTCCGTGCGTGGGCGAAGAAAGGCTTGGTCAAGCCTTTGCATGGGTCGTCCACGGCCGAATCCATGCGAAACGCACGGGCGGTTACGGCAGGGGGAGCCAGCCCATCTCCCCGGCGATCCGGATGGCGTCCACCCGGCTGCGCCCACCGGTCTTGGCCACCGCGGCCGCCAGGTGGTTGCGGGCGGTGCCGGTCGAGATGAACAGCCGGGCGGCGATCTCCGTGACGGTCGCGCCCTCCGCCGCCAGCCTCAGGATGTCCAGCTCCCGGGGCGTCAACGGGTTCTCCCGCACCTCCAGCGCGGCGACGGCGAGTTCCGGGTCGACGACGCGCTCCCCGGCCGCCACCCTCCGGATCGCCGCCGCCAGTACCTCGGCCGGTGCGTCCTTCCCGAGGAAGCCGAGTGCCCCGGCGGCCAGCGCCCGGCGCAGGTCGGCGGGCCGTACCAACCCGGTGAGGATCAGCGTGCGGCACTCCGGGAGCCGCCCGCGCAGCTCGGCTGCCGCGCGCAGCCCGTCCAGGCCGGGCAGGTCGATGTCGATCACCGCGACGTCCGGCCGGACCCGCAGCGCGGTCGGCACCACCTCGTCCCCGCGTTCGACGTCGGCGACGACCGCCAGGTCCCCTTCGTACGAGAGCAGGGCGATCAGCCCCTGGCGCATGATGGTCATGTCCTCCGCCAGCAGGACCCTGATCATCCGTTCTCCCCCCGGTCGAACCGTTCTCCCTGCACAACGGCGGCCCCGGCAGGGCCGTTTCCGTCGCTCGATCGGCCCCAGGGGTGCGCCGCTCGGCGTAGCCTTCGTGCATGGCAGAGAGCAAGGCCCGGAAGACCGCGACCAAGGCCTCGAGCAAGGCGGCGGATCAGAAGCCGACCGCGAAAAGGGCAGCCGTGAAGCAGGCCGTGAAGCCGAGGAGAGGTGTTCACACTTCAGCACGACAGAACGTCGCCGCCGCGGTCTGAAGGCCGACGGCAGGTGTCCAGAGGAAGCAACTGCAGGTGCCCCGATCGGCACACCGGGCATTCCGCCGCCACCTTCCGGCTGGACCCACTCCACTACGGGAACCGCCTCCGCATCGCGGTCAGGGGCGCGGACGGGTCAACCTCGCCGCAGCTCATGCCGAGTCCGGGCCGGACCTGGTCGGCGGGGCCGGGTCAGGAGCTCGTCGCCGGGCTGGCCTCGCTCTCCCTGGTCCTGACGGGGGCCGGCTGCCGGGTGTCCGCCACGGGCGAGCGCCTGGGGAGCTTGCCCTGTGTCACTGCCAGCGCGGCCCCGAGGACCAGTACCAGAGCACCGGCGCCCTGGAGCGCGCCGAACGACTCCCCGAGGAGCACGGTGGCACACAGGGTGTTGACGATCGGCACGTTGAACATCATGAGGGAAGCCCTCGCCGGCCCCACGGAGCCGACTCCTCGGTAGTAGAGGAGGTTGGCCACGGCCGCCGCACCGATGGCCAGGTAGGCCGCGTTCCACCAGACGCCGGCCGGCAGGTCCGCCCAGGTCACCTTGCCGAGATCGGGGGCCGCGAAGACGCCGAGCAGGACAGCGCCCGCACAGGTCGCGTACGTCGTGGCCCGCAGCGGGTCGACGCCCGCGAGCACTCGGGGGCCGATCAGGGTGTACGAGGCCCAGCAGACGGCGCTGAGCAGGAAGAGCGCGTCACCCAGGAGCCGGGAGGAGCCGCCCGAGCCCTGTCCACCCGCACCGACGAAGAAGACCGCCGCGCCGGCGAGACCGAGGCCCAGGCCCGTCACCCGAGCCCAATTCGCCTTCTCCTTTCCCGTGATGAGTAGGAAGCCGTTGGTCAGCAGCGGGCTCATCACCGGGATGAGGATGCCGGCGTCGAGGGACGGGGCGAGGGACAGGCCCCAGAAGAAGAATCCGTTGTAGGCAAAGACACCCAGCACGCCGGCGGCTGCCGCGAGCCATCCGCTGCGGGCCGGTACCCGGACCTCGCGGTTGCCGAACATCGCCACCGCGAGGAGCAGGGCCACCGCGCCGCCGCCGAAGCGCAGGAGCGCGCCCACCGAGTGCGGCATGTGGTCCACGACGACCTTGGAGCTTGAGAAGGAGCTGCCCCAGAGCACCATCGTCGCCAGAAGGAGGACGTACGGATTGCTGATCCTGCCTGATGTTCCCATGGTCTGACTCTCCTTGAGTTCGCTGCTCGTGTCTTGAACGCTGGTGCGCGGCGACAATGGGTTCATGTCGAAGGCGAGCAGCTGGGTGCGGTACTGGCGGGACGAGGAGCGGTCCCTGGAGGCCATGCACGCACATTTCCTCGAGCACGTGTACGCGCCGCACAGCCACGACACGTACTCCTTCGGCATCACCGATCTCGGTGCCCAGAGCTTCCATTGCCGGGGGGCCAACCACACCAGCGGAGCCGGCATGGTGATGGCGTTCAACCCGGACGAGGTCCACGACGGCCGCGCCGCCGCCGAGTTGGGCTACCGGTACCGGATCGTGCACATCGGGCCCGCCGTCGTCCGCGGCATCCTCGCCGATGCCGCAGCCCGCCCGTCGGGCCCCATGCCACTGTTCGTCCGCCCGGTGCTGACCGATCCGACGCTCACCGGGCTGCTGGCCCGCCTGCACGGAGCGCTCGTCGACCGTGCGAGCCTGATCGAGCGGGAGGAGCTGCTCACCGCGACCGTCCTCACCCTCGCCGAGCGCGGTGCGACCAGGGCGCCGCGCACCCAGGCCCTGGAGGGTACGGCGCTGCGCCGTGCCGCCCGGCGCGCCCAGGCCCGGTTGCACGAGTGCTTCGTCGACCAGCTGTCCACGGAGACGCTGGCGGCCGAGGCTGGATGCAGCCGCTACGCCCTCTACCGGGCCTTCCGCGCGGAGTTCGGCATGGCGCCCAGCGATTACCAGCGCCTGCTGCGGTTGCGCCGAGCGCGGGAACTGCTCGTCCGCGGCCTGACGCCGGCCCAGGCCGCGTCGTCCGTCGGCTTCGCGGACCAGGCCCATTTCGGCAGGTGGTTCCGGCGCACGTACGGCATCACTCCTGCGATCTACCAGCGCGCGTCCCACTGAGCGCCGCCGTCCCGGCCAGCACGGGCTCGACCGGCTCCACCAGGGCTGGGGCCGGCTGGTCCGGACCGCGCCCCGATCCCGCGGCCCGCAGCAGGGGTGCGGTCATGACGGTGGTGGCCAGGGCCGTGATGGTCAGCATCCCGAGCATCTGCTGGCTGATGATGTGGGCCTGGTAGCCGATCTGGATCACCACCAGCTCGGTCAGTCCGCGCGCGTTGAGCAGTACCCCGAGGACGACCGACTCCCGCCAGGGCAGTCCGGTCAGCCGGGCGCACAGCCCGGGGCCGATCACCTTCGACAGGGTCGCGACGACGATCAGCGCGAGGAGGACCAGGCCGGCGGTGCCGTCCAGGTGGAGCGACCGGAGGTTGACGGTCAGCCCGAATCCCAGGAAGAAGAAGGGCAGCAGGACGGTCTTGGCCGTCGTCGCCAGCGGGGCCGCTGCTGCGACGGCGGCCCGGTTCTGCTGGGGCCAGACGAGGCCGACCAGCAGCGCGCCGATGAGCTGGTGGATGCCCAGGACGGCCGTGAGGGTTGCGGTCGCAGCCACGGCGATCACGAGCAGGACCGCACCGGTGGGCGCCCGCTCGGCCCAGTCCCCGCGGTCGGGCCACCTCGCCGCCAACCGGCGCAGCGGCCCGACGAAGAGCGCGACCACGCCGATCACCGCGATGGACCGGCCCAGCACGGCGGCCGGATTCGAACCGTGAGCGAGCGAGAGGATCACGGAGAGGATCAGCCAGCTGCCGCCGTCACCGACCGCCGCCGCGAAGAGGCTCAGCTGCCCGGGCCTGGTCCGGGTCAGGCCCAGGTCGCCGAGTATCCGGGCCAGCACGGGGAAGGCGGTGATGCTCAGCGCACAGCCGACGAACAACACGAAGGCCACCGGGCGGACTTCGCCGGCCATGTACTGGCCCATCAACGGCAAGGCGATCAGCGCTCCCGCCGCGAACGGCACGAGCAGGGAGGCCTGACTGATCAGCAGGGCCCGTGGCGCGGCCCCACGCAGTCGCATGGCCCCGAGTTCCTGGCCCACTCCGAACATGAACAGGACGAGGCCGAGCTGCGCCAGTCCGTTGAACATCGGGGTGACACCGGCGGGAAAGAGGAAGCGAGCAGCGCCCGGCGCCACCGAGCCCAGTAAGGAAGGGCCCAGAAGGATGCCGCCGACGATCTCACCGGTAACGCGCGGTTGGCGCAGCAGAACTGCCAGGCGTCCCAAGATGTGAGACACCGCGAGGACCGCGACCACGCCGAGCAGGAAGTGGCCGACGATGTCCAGTGTGGCCTGCTCTGCGTCGCCCGGGTCGATCCGGGCCGCGGGCTCCGTCACGTGGAGCGACACTGTGACCACCACCGCGAGCGGCGCCAGGACCGTGAGTGCGGCTGCGGCTCGAATTCTTCCCTGATATCCGGTATGCCCGGATTTGGGCCGGTCGATTCTGGCCAAGTCTCCCCCCGGATTCACCTTGCTTCGATTCGTCAACGCCGTGAAGCCGACTGCAGGACTGATCGAGCTGTCCGTTGCGTGCGACTTCAGCCGTATTGGTGCCCCAGGGGGCCGGCGCGCAGCGCGGCCTCACTTGCCTACCAGGAGTGAACGGCAGGGCACACGACGCAGCGAGTCAATCTTGGGAGTTGTCCGTTCGTCCACTGCTTGTGGTGAGCATCACAACTTCTTGACGTGTCCACATGATCCATGCCAGCGTCATCGGGCCACGAACTGTGAGGCCACTGCGTCTCGGATATTGAGACTTATTCGGGGCGTAAATGGGGGACCAAATGACGCAATCCGTTTCCGTGCAGGCCGAAACCGGCCTGTTAGCGATGTTCCGGGAAGTGGCGTCCGCCCGTGCGGAGCGCACTGCGCTGTCCGCCGACGGCAAGCGGTACTCGTACCGCGAGCTCGACGTCTGGTCGGACGGCATCGGACAGTTACTCAGGGACCAGGGCGTGCGGCCGGGCGGCCGCGTCGCCCTGCGCATGCTCCCCGGCGCCGAGGCGATCGCCGCCATGATTGGCATTCTGAAGGCGGGGGCGGCCTACGTCCCGCTGGACGTCCGGCACCCGCCGGCAAGAAAGAACTTCATCATCGCTGACAGCGAGGCGACCGCACTGGTCGGCGATCCGGGCGAGGAGTACGCCGGCTCCGCGATCGGGGCGGTGATCACCGAGGCGGAGATCGCCGAGCTCGCCGGACTTCCGGCCCGGCAGGTGCCGGCGGCCATTGACGATCCGTCGGCCGAGGCGTACGTCATCTACACATCGGGGACGACCGGCGCCCCGAAGGGCGTGCCGGTACGGCACCACCACGCAGCTGCGCTGTTCACCGCAGCCCGAGCGGTCTTCGACTTCGACGAGCAGGACCGCTGGCTCCTCTTCCACTCCCTGGCCTTCGACTTCTCGGTCTGGGAGGTCTGGGGAGCCCTCACCACCGGCGCCGAGCTCGTGGTCCTGCCGCACTGGGCCGCGCGGTCGCCGGAGAAGTACCTGCAGGTGATCGTGGACGAGCGCATCACCGTGCTGAACCAGACGCCCACGGCCTTCACCGCGCTCGCCGCGGCGGCTCTGCGTTCGGACCACGATCTGGCGGACCTGCGCTACGTCGTCTTCGGCGGCGAGAAGCTGGTGCCCGCGACGCTTCACCCCTGGGCCAAGCGGTACGGTCTGGAGCGGCCTCGTCTGGTCAACGGCTACGGGATCACGGAGACCACGGTCTTCACCACCTTCCACGAAGTCGGCCTGGACGACCTGGCATCGGACCGCTCCGTCATCGGTGCGGCCCTCCCGGGCTTCCGGCTCCGGGTGGTCGACGAGGACGGCCGGGACGTCCCGGACGGAGAGTCCGGCGAGCTCTGGCTGGCCGGCCCCCAGGTCACCGAGGGGTACCTCAAGCGGCCCGACCTGACCGGCGAGAAGTACCCCGCGGTCAGGGACCCGGACACCGGGGAGGCCGTCCGTTATTACCGCTCCGGCGACCTGGTGAACCGGCTGCCCGACGGAGCACTGGCGTACATCGGCCGTGCGGACCTGCAGGTGAAGCTCCGCGGGTACCGCATCGAGCTCAGTGATATCGAAGCCGTGGTCCGCAGTCACCCGGGCGTGCTCGACGCGGTGGTCCAGGTGCGGCAGTTCAAGGCCGGCGACGACCGGCTGGTCTGCGCCTTCGTCGCCCGCGACGAGAACGCGGTGCCGACCGCCGCGGAGCTCCGCGGCCACGTCAAGGACGAACTGCCCGCGTACATGCAGCCGGCTCGCTACCTGCGACTGCCGGAGCTGCCCAGCACGGTCAACGGAAAGGTCGATCGGGCCGCCGTCGCCCGATCATGGAATGAAATGGCTAGCGCTCATGACTGAAACCGCGTACATCGACCCCGAGGTGACTGAAGCTCAGGAGCTGGTCCTGCGCTGGGCCGCGGAGATCCTCGAAGAGCCGGTCACGGCCGAGGACAACTTCCTGGACCTGGGCGGCCACTCGGTCCTCGCGCTCGAACTGGGCAACCGGATCAAGGAGCACTTCGGCGTCGAGCTGGACATCGAGGTCCTCTTCGAGCGTAGCGTCGGCGAGGTTGCCGCCGGCGTAGTCCGTCTTGCCGACACCACCGTACAGAGCGGATGACAGCGATGACCACTTCCGAGCAGACGACCTTCCCCCTCACCGAGGCCCAGCTCGAGCAGTTCGAGCGGGACGGCTTCCTCGGCCCCATCAAGATCTACGAGGTCGAGGAGATGGAGGAGCGCTGGAAGACCGTCCAGCGTGAACTGCGCGACCGCACCCACGCCATCTACCCCGTGGGCTCGGGCAAGGCGAGCAGCATCTCCAACTACGACCGGCACCTGGACATCGACCTGCTGTCCGAGCACATCATGAAGCGGGAGATCGTCGACCGCGTAGCGTCGATCCTGGGCCCGAACCTGCTGTGCTGGCGCAGCGAGTTCTTCCCCAAGTACCAGGGGGACGAAGGGACCGACTGGCACCAGGCCGCGACCTTCGCGCATGCCAGTGGCACCCCCCAGATCCTGTGGCCCTCCGAGAACGGCCTGCCGGCCTTCGGCGGCACCATCACCGTGTGGACGGCCTTCACGCACTCCACCAAGGAGAACGGTTGCCTGCAGCTGATGCCCGGTACGCACAAGGTCATGAACTATGACGAGTCGAAGGGCATGGAGTACGAAGCCGAGGCGTTCAACGCTCGTGAGAAGGACGGCATCAAGCGCGGCTTCTTCGGCTACGACTACCGGCAGCTCCAGAAGGACCCCGACTGGACGCCGGACGAGTCCCAGGCCTTCCCGCTGGTGATGAAGCCGGGTGAGTGCGTGATCTTCTGGTCCACGCTCATGCACGCCTCGCTGCCGCACACCGGCACCAAGAAGGACTACCGGATGGGTTACGCCGCCCGCTTCGTGCCCACCCAGGTCCAGGTGTACCCGGGGACCGAGGAGGTGAGCGAGTACGGCGGCGGCATCGTGCTCGACGACTACGGCACGGTTCTCGTCTCCGGTGAGGACACCTACGGTCACAACCGGGTGGCAAAGGAGAGCCGGCGCGGCTTCGAGTTCGTGCCGCACCAGCAGCCCTGACGGGATCCCTGCGGCGGAGGCGGCTCCCGGCCGCCTCCGCCTGCTCCTTCGCCGGGCCCGTCCCGGCTCGGCTCACTGGAGAGCGATGTCCGCCAAGCCCTACCCGCTCGTGCTGCTCCATCACGCGGGCGGATCCGCCGCCTACTTCGACCCGCTGGTCAGGGCGCTGCCGCCGGGTATCCAGCCCATCGCGGTGGATCTGCCGGGGCGGGGCCGCAGGTGGCGGGAAGCGCCAGCCACGGCGATGAACGAGGCCGTCGAGGCGTTGATGGGCGTCGTCGATACGATCGGTGCTCCGTTCGCCGTCTTCGGCCACAGCCTGGGGGCCTACGTCGGTCTGTCGCTGGCGGCCCGGCTGGAGGAGACGGGTGCCCCCAGCCGGTGCGTCACCTTGTTCGCCTCGGCCAACTCCGGCCCCCGGGGCGCCGTTCTGCCGTTCGACGGCTCACCGCTCGCAGTGAGCGATGAGGAGATTTTCGAGATCGCGGCGAAGTCCGGCGGTGGGGTGGCCCAGCAGATCCTCGACCATCCGCAACTGCGGCGCCGGACGGCCGATCTGCTCCGCGCGGACTTCTCGATCTCCGAGTCCTTCCTGGCCAGGGAGCGGCAGACCGTCACCGAGGCGGACATTGTGGTCTGCTATGGCGCTGACGACATCTTCACGGCCGGCCAGCTCGACATGTGGCGTCTGAACACCACTCAGTCATCGGAGGTCCACCTCTTTTCCGGAGGCCATTTCTACGTCGAGGAGAATGCCGTCGCGCTGGCGGAGATCATCACTCGCCGGTTGCTTGCGCCGGCCCTGTGACTGCGGGTGAAATCCGCGGGCTGCTCGAATCGATGGTTCGGCGGACCGGCCTGATCCGGGGACTCGCCGTCGGTGTGCAGCACGTCGCGGACATTGACGCCTCGCCCCAAGTCGCCGCATTGGAACGCGGATTTCGTCAGTTCCGGCTCTGGAAGGGCGATTCGGGAGATTCTCGTTCCCGAGAAATTCCCGGGCGCAGCCGACCCGGATCGACGGTTCCGTTCTCTAACCGGTCAGCGGGTCGGTTGCGGGCGTTCAGGCGGCGCTGGTGGTGGCGCCCCTGTCCGGATCCTGATATTTCGCGGCCGAAAACCTCAACGCCGCTGGTCTGCGCGGATCTTGGCCCTATGATGAATCGGCCGATGGGCGTCGAACGAGATGACCGGCATTGACCGGCAGGCCCTGGAAGCAGCCACGCAGACCCGCCGGAGTAAGCAGCCGATGACATCCCCTCAGTACCGCCAGGTGCCCGCCCAGGTCGACCTCCCCGCCCTGGAGCACGGCATCCTCAGCTTCTGGCAGGACAACAAGGTCTTCCAGCGCAGCCTGGAGCAGTCCGAGGGCCGTCCCGAGTGGGTCTTCTACGAGGGCCCGCCGACCGCCAACGGCATGCCTGGTGCCCACCACATCGAGGCCCGCGTCTTCAAGGACGTCTTCCCGCGCTTCCGGACGATGAAGGGCTTCCACGTCGCCCGCAAGGCCGGCTGGGACTGCCACGGCCTGCCGGTCGAGCTGGCCGTCGAGAAGGAGCTGGGTTTCTCCGGCAAGCAGGACATCGAGGCCTACGGCATCGCCGAGTTCAACGCCAAGTGCCGCGAGTCGGTGACCCGCCACACCGACGCCTTCACCGAGCTGACCACCCGCATGGGGTACTGGGTGGACCTCGACGAGGCCTACCGGACGATGGACCCGTCGTACGTCCAGTCCGTGTGGTGGTCGCTCAAGCAGATCTTCGACAAGGGCCTGCTGGTCCAGGACCACCGCGTCGCGCCCTGGTGCCCGCGCTGCGGCACCGGCCTGTCCGACCACGAGCTGGCCCAGGGCTACGAGACGGTCGTCGACCCCTCGGTCTACGTGAAGTTCCCGCTCACCAGCGGCCCGCTCGCCGGCCGCGCCGCGCTGCTCGCCTGGACCACCACCCCGTGGACCCTGGTCTCCAACACCGCCGTCTCGGTGAATGCGAAGGTGACGTACGTCGTCGCCACCGACGGGGCCGAGCAGCTCGTCGTCGCGCGGGACTTGCTGGCGAACGCTCTGGGAGAGGGCTGGGAGGAGACCGGGGAGTCCTTCACCGGTGCCGAGATGGAGCGGTGGGGCTACCAGCCCCCGTTCTCCATCGTCTCGCTCGAAGGTGCCAACATCGTCCTCAACGGCGATCACGTCACCACCGAGACCGGTAGCGGCCTGGTCCACACCAACCCCGCCTTCGGCGAGGACGACTACAAGGTGTGTAAGGCGTATGGGCTTCCGCTGGTGAACCCGGTCCGTCAGGACGGGACGTTCGAGGCGGACCTCGCGCTGGTCGGCGGGGTCTTCTTCAAGAAGGCCGACGAGTTGGTCCTCGCGGACCTCAAGGAGCGCGGCCTGCTCTTCCGCCACGAGTCCTTCGAGCACAGCTACCCGCACTGCTGGCGCTGCCACACCGCGCTGCTCTACTACGCGCAGCCGTCCTGGTACATCCGGACCACCGCCGTCAAGGACG
>NZ_JBEXKB010000105.1:0-21029 GCF_040609455.1 Kitasatospora sp. NPDC004669 | reverse complement strand
CGCGCGCCCCCCCCCCCCCCCCCGTGCAGCGGCGCTGTGTGTCCGATTCCGAGCGGGGTCCTCGACGCGGCCGGATCCGACCCCCGGCGCTACTGGGCGGCCGCCGCGGCCGTGATCGTGACCGGCGCCGAAGTGAAGACGGTCCGGGCGGGTGCGATGTCATCGACCGTCGCACGGAGGGGTGTTGGGCACACCGGCGCAACGGGCCGGCCACCGTACGCGCCCGGCTCCGCCCCGGCGCCCGCCCCGATGACCGGTTCCGTGCGCACTTCCGCGCGCTGGCGACCGTCGGCGATCACGGCAAATTCGCCTGATCGGTTTCGGACATCGGCCCCCGCTCCGGAGCCCGGGGCGCCGACCGCCCCGGCCTTCACCCCGGCGTTCAGGGCGACGGGCGCATTGGGGCCCTCCGGGGCGGTCCCCGTCGGGCGTGCGCCGGACCGCGCGCCGAGCGGCGCCGTCGCGCGCACCGGGACCCGGGCGGGGGTCGCGGTGGGCTGCCGACGCACCGGCTGGCCCGCACGGACGCCCGCACGGACGCCCGGCCGGGCGGAGGGCGCGTTGCGCGCGGCCAGCACCAACCCGACGGCCTCCGGCAACCCGGCGGCCTTCAACGTCGGTCGGTAGCCGCTCTCCGCCCACGGCCGGCCGTGGTGCAGCCAGACGCTGCGGAGCCCGGCCAGTTTGGCACCGGCGATGTCGGCGGGCGCGTGGTCCCCGACCATCCAGGTGTGCGCCGCCCAGTCCCCGGTCGGTCGGACGCCGCACCGCTGGGCGGCGATCTCGAAGATCAGCGGATCCGGCTTGACGCAGTCGGCCTCCTCCGAGATCACCCAACCGTCGACCATCGACCCCAGTCCGGTCCGCCGGATCTTCTCCAACTGCGGTTTGGTGCCCCCGTTGGAGACGATCCCGAGTGTCCACCCGGCCGCCCGTGCCGCCCGCAGCGCCTCGATGTTCCGGGACGGACAGTGGATGTGCGAGTTGATGCCGCGTCGGAAGTGCGCGAGCAGGAACTCGACGGAGGCGTCCAGCTCGTAGCGGCGCCGGACGGCGGACAGTACGGTGCTGCGCGGCACGTAGCCGCCGCCGTCGAGGGTGACGAACCAGTCGAGGTCGCCGGGCGGTAGGTGGTGTTCGGACAGGAAGTCCTGCGCCCAGGCCCGGAAGGCGGCGTCCCGGGGCAGCAGCGTGTTGTCGAGGTCGAACAGGAGCAGGGACATGCCGAGCATGGTGCCAGCGCCCGCACCTATGCACTTGGCAAATGCCAGAGCGCGTCGCGAAGCCGTACGAAGTGGCTGAAACGGGCCTGGGCGCGTGATGGACGGACGGCGTTCGGACGGGCTGGCGGGGCCCGGCGGGACTCGCGGGGCGTAACGGTTCGCGACGTCCCGCAACGGATCGTCGCCAATCCATGACAGTCCGGTCACGGTGTCCGGGGGGCCTGTTGCGCCTTCCGGTCCGCTCAGTCAAGCTCCAGGGAACCTCCTTTCCGGAGGGGGCGCGATCGCCTGCGGGCAGGGCGCACTGTTTCGGCGTGCGCATCCCCCTTTCGCGGGAACAACATCGCTCCGGGGCTTCGCCGCTGGGCTGGGCCCCGTGCCCGTCGTACTCTGAAAGGAACAGGTCACATACGGTGCTGCTCGGCGTAGACCGACGTCATGCCGTGGGCGGGCCTGGGCCTGCTGCCTGGGCAGCGTTGTCCTCTCCTGTCGGCCCCTCTCCCCTGAAGAGCCGTGAACCATGGCTGTTTTTGAGCCTTCCCGACCGGTCGAACCGGACGCGTCCTGCAGTGCGGGCACAGGGCCCGGGGGAGACGACGCCTGCACGAACCTCGACCCGGCCCACGGGCACCGTGACGAGCGCGCCGAAGGGCTCCTGGGTGAGCACGCCGAAGACCACGCCGACGACGGCCGTGTCGATGGGGGTGGTGTCGTCGACGGCCGCGCCGACGGGCCTGCCGACTCGCACGTCGAGCGTGCCGAGTGCGTCGAGCCCGCCGGCCACCCGTCGACCGGCGAGCCGGACCGTGAGCGGACCGATGCGCCCGGCGGGGCGGCCCGGCCCGCAGGCGCGATCCCTGAGCGGGGTGAACCCCAGGGCCTCGCGCGCGCTCTGCGCAGCCTCACCCGCCGTGGCGGCCTCGCCCGCCGCGACCGCCCAGGGCCGCGCCAGCGGCGTGGCGAGCACCCGCCCGGTTCTGCGGAGCCCCCGGTGACGGGCCGCACGGGCCCGGGCGCCGAGCGTCCGGAGACGGCGCCCGGCATCCTCGGCGGGCACACCGAGCCATCGGCTCAGGAGGCTCCCGGGCGCTCTCTCGACCCGGTGTTCCAGCACGGCGTGGTGGTCGGCTTCGACGGCTCGCTGTCGAGCGAGCGAGCCCTCGCCTACGCGGTCGGCATGGCCCGCCGGTCGCAGTGCGGCCTGGTGATCGTGCACGTCGCCAACCGCCTGCCGGCCACGGTCTGGGCGGGCTGCGAACCGCCGGTCTTCGTCGACCTCCCCGACCATCGGACCGAGGTCCTCGGCCTGGAACTCGCCTGCGCGGACTTCCTCGCCGGGGTGCCGTGGATCCTGATCGAGCGGGGCGGCGACATCTGCCACGAGATCGAGGAGGTCGGCCGCGAGTACGCCGCCGACGCGATCGTCGTCGGCACGACGCACGGCCTGCTCGGCAAGCTCTTCGGCTCGGTCTCCGGTCGGCTGGCGCGGCGGGCCAACCGTCCGGTGATCGTGATCCCTTGAGGACTTCCGAGGGTCCGCGAGACCGCTGCGGAGCCCCTGGCGAGTCCCTACGGGCCCTGCGGAGTCCCCGCGGACGTCCGCCCCGGCAACCCTGTTGCTCTGATATCCCCTGATGCCTCCTCCTGATGCCTCCTCCACGGTCGGCCGCTCCTCAGCACGCTTTGCGGAGCGGTGGGTTGACCCGGTGGACTCGGCTCAGGAGGCGACCATCAGGAAGTGATCGTCACGACGTGACGCCGAGCTCCCGGGCGATGAGCATGCGCTGAACCTCAGACGTGCCCTCCCCGATCTCGAGAATCTTGCAGTCGCGCCAGAAGCGGGCGACCGGGAATTCGTTCATGAAGCCGTACCCGCCGTGGATCTGGGTCGCCTCACGGGCGTTGTCGACGGCGGCCTCGGACGAGTACAGCTTCGCGATCGCGGCCTCCTTCTTGAACGGTTCGCCGTGCAGCAGCCGGGAGGCGGCGTCCCGCCAGGCCAGGCGGGAGGTGTGGGCGCGCAGCTCCATGTCGGCAAGCTTGAACTGGATGGCCTGGTTGGCGCCGATCGGCCGGCCGAAGGCCCGACGCTCGCCGGCGTACTTCACGGACTCGTCGACGCACCCCTGGGCCAGGCCGGTGGCCAGGGCCGCGATCGCGATGCGGCCCTCGTCGAGGATCCGCAGGAACTGGGCGTAGCCTCGGCCACGCTCGCCCAGCAGGTTGGCCGCGGGAACGCGGCAGTCGGTAAAGGACAATTCACGGGTGTCGGACGCGTTCCACCCGACCTTCGAGTACTTCTTCGAGACCTGGAACCCAGGGGTCCCGGTGGGCACCATGATGGAGGAGATCTCCCGCACGGGCGAGCGGAATTCGCCCTCTTCACTCGAACGAGCGATCGGTTCGGTGAGCGCGGTGACGGTGACCAGTCCGGTGATGTCGGTGCCGGAGTTGGTGATGAAGCACTTCGTGCCGTTGATGACCCACTCGTCGGTGGTCTCGTCGTAGCGCGCGGTCGTGCGGGTGGCGCCGGCGTCCGACCCGCCCTCCGGCTCGGTGAGGCCGAAGGCGCCGAGGAGTTCGCCCGAGGTCAGTCGGGGCAGCCATTCGCGCTTCTGCTCCTCGGTGCCGAACCGGTAGATCGGCATCGCGCCGAGTGAGACGGCGGCCTCCAGGGTGATCGCCACCGAGGAGTCGACACGGGCGAGTTCCTCCAGCGCGAGGCCGAGCGCGAAGTAGTCGCCGCCCATGCCGCCGTACTCCTCCGGGAAGGGCAGGCCGAACAGCCCCATCCGCCCCATCTCCCGGACGATCTCGTACGGGAACTCCTCCCGCTCGTAGAACTCGCCGATCTTCGGCGCCACCACGTCCTGGGCGAACTCGGCGACGGTGCGCCGCAGTTCCTCGTACTCGCTGCTGAGCCGGTGATCGAGCATCTGATCCTCCTGGTGCCCGGCCGGGGTGGCCGCGGGCGGGAACGGGATGACCGGCGTCCGTCGGATGGTGTGACGATCGCACGGTGTGGTTGAGGGATGAACGCGGTGCGTGGGGCGCCGGCCGGACCGAACGGGCAGCCGGCGCCGGGGAGTCGGGCCGGGGCTGGGTCAGCCCCGGGCGGCGCCGAGCAGTGCCTGGACGGTGCGGGACGGGCTCGGGCGGCCGAGGCGCTCGGCCATCCAGCCGCTGGTCGCCACCAGCGCGCGCAGGTCGACGCCGGTCCGGACGCCGAGCCCGTGCAACATCCACACCAGGTCCTCGGTGGCCAGGTTGCCGGTGGCGCTCTTCGCGTACGGGCAGCCGCCCAGGCCGCCCGCCGAGGCGTCCACCGTGGTGACGCCCTCGCGCAGCGCCGCCAGGGTGTTGCTGAGCGCCTGGCCGTAGGTGTCGTGGAAGTGCACGGCGAGCCGGTCGGTCGGTACACCGGCCTTCGCGAAGCCGGTCAGCAGGGCACCGACCTGGCCGGGGGTGGCCACGCCGATGGTGTCGCCGAGGCTCAGCTCCGCGCAGCCCATCTCCAGCAGCTGCACGCCGTACCGGACCACCTGGTCGACCGGGACGGGCCCCTCCCAGGGGTCGCCGAAGCACATCGAGAGGTAGCCGCGGACCGTGACCCCGGCCTCGGCAGCCCGGGTCACGACCGGGCGGAACATCTCCATGGCCTCGTCCGCCGAACGGTTGAGGTTGCGCCGGGCGAAGGTCTCGGTGGCGCTGGCGAACACCGCGATGTCGATGGCGTGGTGGGCGAGCGCGCGGTCGAGGCCGCGCTCGTTGGGCACCAGAACCGGCAGCCGCAGGCCGGGGTGGCGCTCCGGCAGGTCGGCGAGCCGGGGCATCAGCTCCTCGGCGTCGGCGAGCTGGGGTACCCATTTCGGGTGAACGAAGCTGGTGGCCTCGACGGTCCGCAGCCCTGCGGCCGCGAGCCGGGAGATGAACTCCGCCTTGACCTCGACGGGCACCAGCGAGCCCTCGTTCTGCAGGCCGTCGCGCGGGCCGACCTCGTGGATCCGGACCTCCTCGGGCAGGCCGGGGGCGCGGACCGGGTCGGGCAGGCCCAGGTCGAGGGCGTCGGGGTCGTGGGTGGCGTCGGTCATGACCGCACCTCCGCGGGCTCGGCGGCCTCCTCGGCCGGGGTGACCACGACCAGCAGGTCCTCCATCGCGACGGTGGCGCCGGCGGTGGCCCGCAGCTCGGCCACCACGCCGTCGTGCGGGGCGGCGATCACGTGTTCCATCTTCATGGCCTCCAGCACGAGCAGGGGCTGGCCCTTGCGGACGGTCTCGCCCGCCGTGGTCTTCACGACGGTGACCGTGCCGGGCATCGGGGCGGTCAGGGCGCCGTGGTGGGCGGCGGCCCCGGCGGCGCTCTCGACGACGGGGTCGTAGGCGTGCAGCGGCCAGGCGTCGCCCTCGATGCCGAGCCAGGTCACCGGGCCGGCCGTCAGACCGGGGGTGGTGTCGGTGGCCAGCGCGAAGGCGGTCTGCAGGCCGTCGACGGTCAGGTGCAGCCGGTCGCCGGCCAGGGTCGCGCGGGCGCGGTGGACGGGCCCGGTGTCGAGCTGCAGCTCCACCTCGCGGGTGAGTCCGGTGGAATTGTCAGTGGGGTCGGCTACGTTGCCCGCAGTGATCGAACGGATGCGCACCGGCACCGGGTCCTGGCCGGGGGTACGGAGTCGGTGGGTGGTCCAGGCGGGGGAGCCGCCCAGGCGCCAGCCGGAGGGAAGGGAGAACGGGTCGGTCCAGCCGCCGGGGTCGGCGGCCGGGGTCAGTTCCAGGTGCCGTGCCAGCGCGGCCGCGTAGTAGAGGAGGTGGGCGGGTGACGGTGGTTCGGCCGCCGCGGTGTCGGCTTCGTCCGCGGGGTGGCTGGAGCCCGAGGCCCCGGCCGGGGCGGAAGCGTTCGACGGGGAGTACGGCGCGGTGAGCAGGGCCGGCTGCTGCCGGGCCGTCTGTTCCACCAGGCCGGTGTCCAGTCGGCCGGCGACGACCTCCGGGTGGGCGAGCAGTCGGCGCAGGAAGCCGGCGTTGGTGGTGACACCCAGGATGCGGGTGTCGGCCAGCGCGGCGCGGAGTCGGCGCAGCGCGGTCGGGCGGTCGGGCCCGTACGCGATGACCTTGGCGAGCATGGGGTCGTAGGCGCTGGTCACGACAGTTCCGGGGGCGACCCCGGAGTCGACGCGGATGCCCTCGCCCCGGGGCTCGTCCAGGGTGAGGATGCGGCCGCCGGTGGGCAGGAAGTCGCGTTCCGGGTCCTCGGCGCAGATGCGGGCCTCGATGGCGTGGCCCAGGAAGGAGATGTCGGACTGGGCGAAGGAGAGCGGTTCGCCGGCGGCGACGCGCAGCTGCCACTCGACCAGGTCGAGCCGGGCTGAGTCCGGGCCGACGGCGACGGCGAGTTCGGTGACGGGGTGTTCCACCTGGAGACGGGTGTTCATCTCCATGAAGAAGAAGTCCCGCACCCCCTCGGCGGCGGAGGCGGGGGCGTCCGGGTCGATGCCGGGGACGATGAACTCCACGGTGCCGGCCCCGGTGTAGCCGCAGGACTCCGCGGCGCGGACGGCCGCGGCGCCCATCGCGGCGCGGGTCTCGGCATTGAGGAGAACGGAGGGAGCCTCTTCGATCAGCTTCTGGTGGCGGCGCTGCAGACTGCACTCGCGCTCGCCGAGGTGGACGGTGGTGCCGTGGGCGTCGGCCAGCACCTGCACCTCGATGTGGCGCGGCCGGTCGACCCAGCGCTCCAGCAGCAGGGTGTCGTCGCCGAAGGCGGTGCGGGCGACGCGGCGGGCGGCGGCGATCTCGGTGGGCAGGTCGGCGCGGTCCCGCACCAGGCGCATGCCCTTGCCGCCGCCACCGGCGGACGGCTTGAGCAGCACGGGGTAGCCGATCTCGTCGGCGGCGGCAACGAGTTCCTCGTCGGTGGGCGCGGTGGCCTGGCTGCCGGGGACCACCGGGACACCGGCGGTACGCACGGCCTCCTTGGCGTTGATCTTGTCGCCCATCAGCTCGACCGCACCGGGAGGCGGGCCGATGAAGACGAGGCCCGCGTCGGCGCAGGCACGGGCGAAGCCGGGGTTCTCCGCGAGGAAACCGTAGCCGGGGTGGACGGCCTGGGCGCCGGTGCGGCGGGCGGCGGCGAGGATCTGGTCGGTCCGCAGGTAGGTCTCGGCGGCCGAGCTGTCGCTGCGGTCGGCCGGGCCGAGGCGGACCGCGACGTCGGCCTCGCGGACGTGCGGGGCGTCGGCGTCCGCGTCGCTGAACACGGCGACCGAGCGGACACCGAGCCGCCGCAGGGTGCGGATCACCCGCAGGGCGATCTCGCCGCGGTTGGCGACCAGAACTGTGTCGAACATGGGAGGCGTTCCTCCGGGTCGAGGGGAGCCGTACGAAGGAGGTGGTGGTGGGCGGTTGGGGCGCCGGCCCGAAGGGCGGGCCGGCGCCGCGGGAGTCACACCCGGAAGAGAGGGGTCACATCAGGGGGTGCATCACGAGGGTCGCACCGTGAGGCGTCACATGCGGAAGACGCCGTACGGCGCGGGCGGCGCCAGCGGGGCGTTGGCGCAGGCGGTGAGGGCGAGCCCGACGACGGTGCGGGTGTCCATAGGGTCGATCACACCGTCGTCCCAGAGCCGGGCGGTGGCGTAGTAGGCGTTGCCCTGGCGCTCGTACTGCTCGCGGACGGGGCGCTTGAACTCCTCCTCCGCCTCGGTCGGCCACTCCTCGCCGTGCGCCTCCAACTGGTCGCGGCGGACGGTGGCGAGCACGGAGGCCGCCTGCTCGCCGCCCATCACGGAGATCTTGGAGCCCGGCCACATCCACAGGAAGCGAGGTGAGTAGGCCCGGCCGCACATCGAGTAGTTGCCGGCTCCGTACGAGCCGCCGATCACCACGGTCAGCTTCGGGACCCGGGTGCAGGCCACGGCGTTGACCATCTTGGCGCCGTGCTTGGCGATGCCGCCCGCCTCGTACTGCCGACCGACCATGAACCCGGTGATGTTCTGCAGGAAGAGGAGGGGGATGCCGCGCTGGTCGCACAGCTCGATGAAGTGGGCGCCCTTGAGGGCCGACTCCGAGAACAGCACACCGTTGTTGGCGACGATGCCGACGGGGTGGCCGTGGATCCGGGCGAAGCCGGTGACCAGGGTCGCGCCGTACTCGGCCTTGAACTCGGCGAAGCGGCTGCCGTCGACCAGCCGGGCGATCACCTCGCGCACGTCGTAGGGCGTGCGCGGGTCGACCGGGACGGCCCCGTACAGGCCGGCCGGGTCGACGGCCGGCGGCTCGACCGGGGTGAGCGGCCACGGCTTGGCCGCGCGCGGGCCGAGCCCGGACACGATATTGCGGACGATGGAGAGGGCGTGGGCGTCGTCCTCGGCCAGGTGGTCCGTCACGCCCGAGGTGCGGGAGTGCAGGTCGCCGCCGCCCAGTTCCTCGGCGGTGACCACCTCGCCGGTGGCGGCCTTCACCAGCGGCGGCCCGCCCAGGAAGATCGTGCCCTGGTTGCGGACGATCACGGCCTGGTCGCTCATCGCCGGGACGTACGCGCCGCCGGCCGTGCAGGAGCCGAGCACGGCGGCGATCTGCGGGATGCCCGCGGCGGAGAGCCGGGCCTGGTTGTAGAAGATCCGGCCGAAGTGGTCGCGGTCCGGGAAGACCTCGTCCTGCATGGGGAGGAAGGCGCCGCCGGAGTCCACCAGGTAGACGCAGGGGAGCCGGTTCTCCAGCGCGACCTCCTGGGCGCGCAGGTGCTTCTTCACCGTCATCGGGTAGTAGGTGCCGCCCTTGACGGTGGCGTCGTTGGCGACCACCACCACCTCGCGTCCGGCGACCCGGCCGATGCCGGCGATCACCCCGGCCGCGGGTGCCGCCCCGTCGTACATCCCGTCGGCGGCCAGCGGGGCCAGCTCCAGGAAGGGCGAGGCGGGGTCGAGCAGGGTGTCCACCCGGTCGCGGGGGAGCAGCTTGCCGCGCGCCGTGTGCCGGGCGCGGGCTTTGGCGCCGCCTCCCAGGGCCGCCGCGTCGAGCTTGGCGCGCAGCTCGGCGACCAGGGCCTGGTGCGCCTCGGTGTTGGCCCGGTAGGCCGCGGAGCCCGGGTCGACGGAGGTGCCGAGCCGGGGAGCCGGAGCGGCGGCTCCCGGCGGTACGGCACCCGGTGCCGCCGCCGTGCCGTTCGCCGCGTTGAGCCGGACGCCGGAGGGGGCGCCGGTGGTTGAGATGGCCATTCCCAAGAGCTCCCTTGCCCTCGGCAGCAGGTGCGCGGGCCGGGTGCGGTGCGCCCGTGATCCCACGTTAATTAACGTTAACTTACGCGCCCAGGTTAACGGCCGATAACCCGACTGTCTACGATGGGCAGCATGTCGAACGTCCCCGCAGCCTCCGCGCTCCCACGCCGCGACCAGATCCGCCGGGAGGCCGCGCGACTGTTCGCCGCCCGGGGTTTCCTCGGTGTGGGCGTGGACGAGATCGGCAAGGCCGTCGGCATCAGCGGCCCCGGGCTCTACCGCCACTTCGCCGGCAAGGACGCGATGCTCGCCGATCTGCTGATCGGCATCAGCGAGCGCCTGCTGGAGGAGGGGCGACGCCGGGCGGGCGGCGGCGACGGCCCGTCCGCCGGACTGGACGCGCTGATCAGCGGCCACGTCGACTTCGCCCTGAACGACCGCGACCTGATCACCCTGCACGACCGCGAGCTGCTGAACCTCAAGGAGGAGGACCGCCGCACCGTCCGCCGGCTCCAGCGCGGCTACGTCGAGCTGTGGGTGGACGTGGTCCGGCAGGCCTATCCGCCGCTCGCCGACCCCACCGCCGAGCCGGTGGCGCGGGCCGCCGTGCACGCGGTGTTCGGCCTGATCAACTCGACCCCGCACAGCCTCGGCCCGAACCCGGCCCAGGGTGAGCGCACCGGCCTGCAGCGCGACGGCATGGCGGCACTGCTGCACACCCTCGCCCACGGCGCCTTCGCGGCCGCCGCCGATTCGGTCGGCTCCGACTCGGCGGCCACCGACCCGTCCGAGCGGGCCTGAGAGTCGGGCGTCATACCGCCCGAGCGCTACACCGCCCGAGCGTCAACCTCCTGTCGGCGCCGCGCCGCCGGCACTGCACTGCCCGTGCCGCACTGCTCGTGCCGCACCGCCGGTGCTGCACCGCCCGTGCCGCGCCGCCGCCCGTGCCCGCCCCCGGCCCTAGGTCCAAAGAACGGCGCCCGCCCGCCCCCGGGCCGCTGGGCGCCCGACGGGCCGTCGGCGACCCTGGAGGGGCGGCGGACGCGTGAATAGCAGATGTGTTCGACCGGGAATCAGTGCAGGCCGCAGGCTGTTGCCCAGTCCGCCGGACCGGACGATCCGGGCCGCCCCGGTGTCCACCCCGGCCGCCTCGCGCGGCCGGAAAATGCCATGGCGGCCACCCGACGAAATGGTTAGCATCCCTAAATATGCCCGAGACTCACGGATCCACGGTGGAGAAATCCCCGAGCGGCCCACCGGCCCCCGAGCCGCCCACGGACACGCTCGTCGAGCAGCAGCCCGAGACGCCCGCCGAGACGCACCCCGACGCGCCCGTCGAGGCAGTCGGCTGGCTGCGCCGACTGATCGGCTACAGCTGGCGGTCCCGGCGCAGCCTGCTGCTCGCCTTCGGCGCCTCGCTCCTCGGCATGGCCGTCACCGCGCTGGTGCCGCTGGTCACCAAGCTGATCATCGATGACGTCATCGTCGCCCACACCCGCTCGCTGACCCCGTGGGCGGTGGTGCTGCTGCTCGCGGCCGTCGTGGTCTTCGGCTGCACCCAGGTCCGCCGCTACTACGGCGGTCAGCTCGCCCTCGACGTCCAGCACGACATGCGCAGTGACCTGTTCCGCTCGCTCGGTCGGCTCGACGGTCACCGCCAGGACCGCCTGGACACCGGCCAGGTGGTCGGGCGGGCGACCTCGGACCTCCAGCTGATCAACGGCCTGCTCTCGATGCTGCCGATGATGACCGGCTATCTGCTGATGTTCGTCATGTCGCTGGCCGTGATGCTCTGGCTGTCCCCGCCGCTCACCCTGATCGCCCTGGTCATGGCTCCCGCGCTGTGGTGGGTCAGCGTGCTCAGCCGCAAGCGCCTGTTCCCCGCCACCTGGGCCGCCCAGCAGGAGGCGGCCGCCGTCGCGGGCGTGGTGGACGGCGCGATCGGCGGTGTCCGGGTGGTCAAGGGCTTCGGCCAGGAGGCGCAGGAGCAGGGCAAGCTGGAGCAGGCCTCCCACAACCTCTTCGCCGCCCGGCTCCGTTCGATTCGCCTCAACGCCCGGTACAACCCGGCGATGCAGGCGATCCCGGCTCTCGCCCAGGTCGCGGTGCTGGCCTTCGGCGGCTGGCTGGCCGTCGACGGGCAGGTCTCGCTCGGTACCTTCGTCGCCTTCTCCACCTACGTCGCCCAGATGACCGGGCCGGTGCGGATGCTGACCATGGTCATCACGGTCGGCCAGCAGGCCCGGGCGGGCGTCGAGCGCGTCCTGCAGCTGATCGACGAGCGCCCGCTGGTCAAGGAGCGCCCGGAGGCGCTCACCCTGGACCTCACCCGCGACAGCACTGCTGCCGGCACCACCGACCGCGTCACCGCCGACACCACGGACGGCACCACCGACGGGGCCCGGAAGGGCGACGCCCCGACCGGTACCGCCGTCGGCCCCAGGGCCCCCGAGGTCGCCCTGGAGTTCGACCAGGTCGAGTTCCGCTACGACCCCGAGCACCCCGCCCCCGTCCTGCACGGCCTCAGCCTGCAGCTGGCCCCCGGCGAGACCCTCGCCCTGGTCGGCGCCTCCGGCTCCGGCAAGTCGACGGTGGCCCAGCTGGTGCCCCGCTTCTACGACCCGGCCGCGGGCGCCGTCCGCCTCTACGGGCACGATCTGCGCGACCTCACCCTGGACTCGGTCCGCGCGGCGGTCGGCATCGTCCCCGAGGAGAGCTTCCTCTTCTCGGAGTCGGTCCGCACCAACATCGCCTACGGCCGTCCGGACGCCACCGACGAGCAGGTCGTCGCCGCCGCCCGCGCCGCCCAGGCCGACGAGTTCGTCCGCGCGCTGCCGGACGGCTACGAGACCAAGGTCGGTGAGCAGGGCCTGACCCTTTCCGGCGGCCAGCGCCAGCGCATCGCCCTGGCCCGGGCGATCCTCACCGATCCCCGGATCCTGCTGCTGGACGACGCCACCTCCGCGGTGGACCCGCAGGTCGAGGCGGAGATCCACGACGCGCTGCGCTCGGTGATGACCGGCCGCACCACCCTGCTGATCGCCCACCGCCGCTCGACCCTCCAGCTCGCCGACCGGATCGCCGTCCTGGACCGCGGCCGACTGCTGGACATCGGGACACGCGAGGAACTCGAAGCCCGATGTCCCCAGTACCGGGCCCTGATCACGGACCCCGAGGCCGGCCGCACCCCTCAGCCCGACCAGGCGACCGATCCCACCGGGCCGGCGACCGACGAGGCCGAGCAGGGCGGGCGAACCGGCCGGGCCGAGCAGCCCCCCGCTGCCGCGACCGCCACCACCCCCGCCCTGACCAAGGCGGCCCGCACCGCCGACCCCGACCTGATGGCCAAGGTCGCCGCGCTCCCGCCGGCCGCCGACACCCCGGCCGTCCCCCGCGTCGAGGCCGAGGCCAGCGATCCTGACTTCACCCTTGGTCGCCTGCTGCGGCCCTTCCGTGCCCCGCTGGCCCTGGCCTTCCTCCTGGTCGCCCTGGACGCGGCTGCCGGCCTGGTGCTTCCGGTGCTGATCCGGCACGGCATCGACGAGGGCGTCCGCAAGGGTCTGATGGCCGGCGTCGCGGTGGCCGCGCTCACCGCGCTGGTCGTGGTCCTGCTGGACTGGGTGGTGCAGAGCGCCGAGAACCGGGTCAGCGGCCGCACCGGCGAGCGCGTGCTCTACACCCTCCGGCTCAAGATCTTCGCGCACCTCAACCGGCTCGGCCTGGACTACTACGAGCGCGAGCTGACCGGCCGGATCATGACCCGGATGACCACCGACCTGGACTCGCTGACGTCCTTCCTGCAGACCGGCATGGTCACCGCCGTGGTCAGCCTGCTGACCTTCGCCGGGATCTTCGTCGCCCTGCTGATCATCGATGCCGGCCTGGCCCTGGTGGTCTTCGCCGTGCTGCCGCTGCTGGTGATCGCCACCCTGGTGTTCCGCAAGAAGTCCAAGGACCAGTACGAGCGCTCCCGCGACCTGATCAGCACGGTCAACGCCGACCTGCAGGAGAACGTGGCCGGCATGCGGATCGTTCAGGCCTTCCGCCGGCTGGACACCAACACCGACCGCTTCGTGGCCCGCGGCATCGCGTACCGCGAGGCCCGGGTCCGCGCACAGCTCTACATCTCGCTGTACTTCCCGTTCGTCCAGTTCCTCTCCAGTGTGGCCGCCGCGCTCGTGCTGATCGTCGGTGCCGCCCGGGTCGACGCCGGGACGCTGACGGTCGGCGCGCTGGTCGCGTACCTGCTCTACATCGACCTGTTCTTCGCCCCGGTCAACCAGCTGTCCCAGGTGTTCGACGGTTACCAGCAGGCCTCGGTCGGCCTGGGTCGGATCCGCGAGCTGCTGCGCACCCCGACCACTACCGCCGAGGCGGCCGACCCGGTCCCGGTGCCCAAGGGGCTGCGCGGCGAGATCTCCTTCGAGGGCGTCGGCTTCGCCTACAACGGCGGCGCGGACGGCGCCCCGGAGGTGCTGAGCGACGTGAACCTGCACATCCCCGCCGGTCAGACGGTGGCGCTGGTCGGCGAGACCGGCGCGGGCAAGTCGACGCTGGTCAAGCTGGTCGCCCGGTTCTACGACGCGACGGCCGGCACCGTCCGCGTGGACGGGGTCGACCTGACCCGCTACGACCTGGCGCAGTACCGCCACCGCCTGGGCGTGGTGCCGCAGGAGGCGTACCTGTTCGCCGGCACGATCCGTGAGGCGATCGCGTACGGCCGGCCGGACGCCTCGGCGGCCGAGGTGGAGGCGGCGGCCCGCGCGGTCGGCGCGCACGACATGATCGTCCGACTGTCGGACGGCTACGACCACGAGGTCGCCGGCCGCGGACGGAACCTCTCGGCGGGTCAGCGCCAGCTGATAGCCCTGGCCCGGGCCGAACTGGTCGACCCGGACATCCTGCTGCTGGACGAGGCCACCGCGGCGCTCGACCTGGCCACCGAGGCGGCCGTCAACCAGGCCGCGGACCGGCTCAGCGGTGGTCGCACCACCCTGGTCATCGCGCACCGCCTGACCACCGCCGAGCGAGCCGACCGGGTGGTCGTGCTGGACCACGGCCGGGTGGTCGAGGACGGTACCCACACCGAACTGCTCGCCCGGGACGACGTGTACGCCCGGCTCTGGCAGGCGTTCATCGCGGACGGCCACCCGGCGGCCGAAACGGTCGCCGCCGGGTAGCCCGTCCGGCCTCGACGGAAGCCGCCCGGACCGATCGCCGCCCGACGGTCAAGCCGTCAGGCGGCGATCAGCGAGGCCAGCAGCCCCGAGGCATCGATCCCGCGCGGCAGGTCGCTCACCTGCCCGTCCCCGACCTCGACCACCCGCCAGCCGGACCCGTCGGCCCGGCTGGCGAGGTCGGTGGTGACGAAGCGGCAGCCGAGTCTGCGCACCAGAGCGGGGACGTCGGTCAGGTCGGGCTCGACCTCCTGGTGCGGGGCGTCCGGGTGTGGCCCGATCAGGATCGGCCGGCCGTCCAGCCACCACACCCGAGCCTCCACGGCCCGCCCGCCGGTACCGTTCGCGCCGTCCGATCCGCCGCTCGCGTGGTCCGGCCCCCCATCCGAGCGCTCGAACTCCTCGTACCGCCGCAGCACCACCCCGCCGGTCAGGAACTCGCCCTGCAGCTCGATGAACCGCCCGACCACCCGGCCGACGGCTGCCAGGTCGGCCAGCTCCGGTACGTAGCAGGCCTCGTGCCATTCGTGCTTGCGCGACTTCACGTAGTCCTTGACGATCGCCGGCCCGCTCCCGCCGAGCCGGGCCGCGGCCGCCGCCAGTTCCTCCGGCCCGGGCGCCGCCGCCCCGGTGGACGGGATCCAGACGCTGGGCGGGGTAGCTCCCTCGAACGCGCCGTACCAGCCGGGCAGTTCGTGTGCCGCCGTGTAACCGGGCGCACTGGTCAGCAGGTTGCCGCCGCGGGCGGTGAGCGCGGCGGCGAACTCGGCGTACCGGGCGGAGGAGAGCATCCAACCCCGGTACCAGAGCGGGCCGCTGTCCCGGGGCACCCGCCGGACCGCCTCCTCGGCGTGCCCGGCGAGCAGCGCGTCGTGGTCGACGAGGTGGTGTTCGCCGCCCAATTCCCGCAACGTCCTGGCCTCCCAGGTGAAGTGCGGATCGGGCCGGCGCGGGTTGAGCGGATCGGTGGGGAAGATGATCGAGGGTACGGGCATGGCGGCCAGGGTACGGCCGGCGGGCCGGCCGCGGCGCCGCCTCGGCGCAGGGCCCGGTTCGAGCGGGTGAGCAGTGCGGTGAATTCGCTCGACGCCCCGGTCGGGCGCTGTCAGAGTGTCCCGATGCGAAATCTGCTGCGACCCCGCAAACGCGTTCCCCGGCAGGCCGCCCGCACGGTGGTGCTGGACGAGAACGGCTCGGTGTTCCTACTCCGTTCGGACAACGACGAGGTCGGCGTGCACTGGACCATGCCGGGGGGTGGACTGGAGCGCGGCGAGAGCCCGCTGGTCGGCGCCCGGCGTGAGCTGTGGGAGGAGACCGGCTGGACCGACCTCGAGCCCGGCCCGCTGCTCTGCACCTGGGAGCACGACTTCACCTGGCACGGCACCCCGGTCCGCCAGCACGAGCACATCTACCTGACCAGCGGACCGCACCGCGGCCCGGTCGGCGACGTCAGCGCGGTGCACGCGCAGGACCGGATCCTCGACTGGCGCTGGTGGACCCCGGCCGATCTGGCCGACGAGAACGCCGACGCGCTCTGGCCGCCCCGGCTCCCGGAGTTGCTGGACGCCGTCCGCGCGGGCTGGGCGGTCGACGGGCGCCCTCCGGTGTCCGTCGACCTCGGCTACATCCCGAACGCCCCGGCGGCCCGCTAGCCCGGCGCACCGGACCGGCGTCGCTACCCGCGCCCGCCGCGCCGCCCGCGCCCGGCGGCCGGACCGGGCTCCCAGCCGTGCAGGTCCAGCTCCCGATCGTGCAGCGCCCAGGGGCTCATCATCACCGTCAGCTGGGCGTCGGCGAGTTGCCCGACGGTCAGCCCGGTCTCGGCGAGCAGCTGCTCGGTCGACACGGATACGGCGATGGCGGGACGCCAGGAGGGCAGCACGACCAGGCTGGTGCCGCGTCCGACCCGGATCGGCTCCGCCGCCACCCGGACCGGCGTCCGCTCCTCCGCGCGGCCGACGGCCTCGGGCTGGCCGGGGCTACCGCCGATCAGGATGCCCAGCGGCGGTTGCGCCCGGGCCGCCCCGGCCCCGGCGTCGCTCCCGGCTCCGGACGAAACTCCGAACGAGGCTTCGGCCGGGGCTCCGAACGAGGCCCCGAACGCGGTCTCCACGGCGGCTCCCGGAGGCATGTGATCAGCCACCGGCCCCGTTGCACCGGCCAGTTCACCCACCCACCCCACACCGCGCGGCTCCGCCCCCACCGGGTCGGTCGCGGCCGTCTCCCGTGCGGCCGCCTCCTTCCCGGTCCGGTCGGCCTGCGGGTGCATCCGGCGCAGTCGGCGCGAGGGCGACGGCCGCCGGGAACCGAGGCTCCGGACCTCCTCGCGTACCGAACGCAGCACCGGTGCGGGCCGGTTGGCCTCCGTCGGCGCGACCGGCTGCTGGAGCCGGACGAACCCCGGCCCGGTCCGGCCGACGGGGACGTCCTGCTCGGAGGGGCCCTCCACGGCCTCCTCGCCGAGCAGTGCCCGTACCTCCTCGACCGGCCGCCGGCACGCGGCCGCCAGCTCGGTCAGCGAACGCCCCTCGGCGCGCGCGGCCCGCAGCCGGTCGGCGAAGGCCGCCCGGAGCCGCGCCGCCGTCGGATCGACCCTCGCCGCAGCCGGTTCGGCGGCCGCGGCGAGGTACGCCTCCACGTCCTCCTCGGTGCGCGGCTGTGGCACCGAGTCGTGGCGGGAGGTGCAGCCCTGCCGGGTCGCGCCGGACGCGGCCGCGCCGCCCTCGGCCGCCGTGGCGATCGAGCAGATCCGCGCGGAGAGCGCGTCCGGTACGGACGTTGCGGCCGTGACGGCCGCAACGGGCGGGACGGCTCCCGGAGGCGAGGAGTCGGCGCCGTCCGCGGGCGGGCAGGGCAGGGACGGGTCGGTGGCGGCGGGATGGAGCGAGGTCATCGGCGGGCCCTTCGGGGGACGGTCCCGACGATCCTCCCGCACCGCGCGACCAGCTCCAAGCGTCATTCCCGGGCGTGTGCGCGCGACCACCGAGAGATCATCGCCGCCCCCTACCGGGCGTATCGGCTCAACTCCCGGGCGCGACGAAGTCCTTGAGATCGGCCAGTACCGCGTTCGTCGCTGTCACGCCGAGCCCGAGGCGCCAGGTCTCGTCCGAAACCGGCCGGGCCTGACCGGACTTGACCGCGCCGAGGGGGCTATGCCGACAAAGGCCGGTGCCGTGGCGGGAGTGCCGTTATCGTTGAACGCATGAAGCGCTTCACGGGCCTGTGCTGGTGGCCGTCCTAGGACGGCCACCTCACTCGCCTGACCAGGGCCGTCCGGGATGGACGGCCCTGCTGCGTTTCCCCCGCGGGATGGGCCCCTCGCCCCGGACGGCCGACACCACCGCCGTACCGAGGGAGAACCCCGATGGCCACCGTCACCGCGACCACTGTCACCGCGACCACGTCCGACCTGCTCGCCCCGGAGCCGATCGACGACCCGGGCGCCCACCGCGTCCTCACCGGTGACCGCCCCACCGGCCCGCTCCACCTCGGCCACTACTTCGGCACCCTGCACAACCGGGTCCGGCTCCAGGACCAGGGCGTCGAGATGTTCGTCCTGGTCGCCGACTACCAGGTCATCACCGACCGCGACCTGGCCGACCGGCTCGCCGAGCACACCGAGAACCTCGTCCTCGACTACCTCGCGGCCGGCCTCGACCCCGAGCGCGCCACGATCTTCGCGCACAGTGCCGTTCCCGCCCTCAACCAGCTGCTGCTGCCCTTCCTCAGCCTGGTCAGCGTCGCCGAACTGAGCCGCAACCCCACCGTCAAGGACGAGATCGCCCACTCCAGCCAGGCCGCCGTCAACGGACTGATGTTCACCTACCCCGTCCACCAGGCCGCCGACATCCTGTTCTGCAAGGCCGACCTCGTCCCGGTCGGCCAGGACCAGCTGCCCCACCTCGAAGTCGCCCGCACCGTCGCCCGCCGCTTCAACGAGCGCTACCCGCACGCCGACGGCAGCGCCGTCTTCCCCCGGCCCAGGGCCCTGCTCTCCGAAGCCCCGATGCTGCTCGGCACCGACGGCGGCAAGATGAGCAAGAGCCGTGGCAACGCCGTCGCCCTCGGTGCCACCGAGGACGAGACCGCCCGGATCATCCGCGGCGCCAAGACCGACACCGAACGCCGGATCAGCTACGACCCGGAGAACCGCCCCGAGGTGTCCGGCCTGGTCCTGCTCGCCGCGCTCTGCCAGGACCGCGCCCCCGGGGCGATCGCCGAGGAGATCGGCGACGGCGGGGCCGCCGCGCTCAAGCGCACCGTCACCGAAGCGGTCAACGAGTACTTCCGCCCGATGCGCGCCCGCCGCGCCGAACTCGGTGCCGACCGCGGCCACCTGCGGCAGGTCCTGCGCGACGGGGCCGAACGGGCCAACGTCATCGCCGACGCCACCCTCGCCGAGGTGCGGCAGGTGATGGGGGCGATCTGAAGAGCCATCAGCCGGCTCCGGGGCGTCCCCAGCCGGCCTGAAGCGCACTCAGCCCGCCGACCCGCGGACATCGGCAGGTCAGGGCGGGGGCATATCGTCACCGGGCGGCCTCGACCACACCTCGAGGCCGCCCGCAGCCCCCACTCCTTCCTCGAAAGGCTCGGCCCATGGACCAGAACCCGACCACGTCCGGCCAGGGACTGACCCGTCCGCCGCACCTGCGCCCGGGCGACCACATCGCCGTCGTCGCCCCCAGCGGCCCGATCGACCCCGAGCGACTCACCGCCGGCTGCGAGATCCTCCGTTCCTGGGGCCTGCGCGTCACCGTCGCACCGCACGTCCTCGACACCCACCCCACCCTCGGCTACCTGGCCGGAACCGACGCCGACCGTGCCGCCGACATCCAGAACGCCTGGCTCGACCCCACCGTCGACGCCGTCATCTGCGCCCGCGGCGGCTACGGCGTCCACCGCGTGGTCGACATGCTCGACTGGACGGCGATGCGCGCGGCCCGGCCCAAGCCCTTCATCGGCTTCAGCGACGTCAGCTCCCTGCACGAGGCCTTCGCCCAGCGCGTCGGCCTTGCCACCCTGTACGGGCCGCTGGCCGCCGGCACCTCCTTCGTCAACGACGGCCCCACCGCCGAACACCTGCGCCGCACCCTCTTCGAGCCCGCCGCCACCACCGTCCTCACCTCGCCCACCGCCACCGCGCTCGTCTCCGGCCGCGCCGGCGGTGTCACCGCAGGGGGATGCGTCCACGTCATCGCCGCCGAGCGCGGCACACCAGCCGCCCGCCCCTCCTATGAGGGCAGCATCCTGATCCTCGAAGACGTGAACGAGCACCCGTACCAGCTCGACCGCCTGCTCACCCAGTTCCTGCGCTCCGGCGCCCTCGACGGCGTGGCCGGCATAGCCCTCGGTTCCTGGGAGGGCTGCGGACGTCCCGAACGCGTCCGGGACGTGATGCTCGACCGCCTCGGCGACCTCGGCGTGCCGGTGCTCTGGGAACTGGGCTTCGGCCACTGCCCGTCCACCCTCACCGTCCCGCTCGGCATCCCCGCCCTGCTCGACGCCGACGCCGGCACCCTCACGCTGGATCTGCCCGCCCTCTCCTGAGCCGGCCTCCCGGCCCACCCGAATGAGTAGGGTGCGGCCATGAACGAGGACCGCCTCACCGCCCTTGCCTTCGGACTCCTCCGCGGCCCGGGCAGCAACGCCCGTACGATCCTCGGACTTGCCGGCCCGCCCGGCGCCGGCAAGTCCACCCTGGCCCGCCACCTGGTCGCCGAGATCGAACGCACCGAAGGCCCTGGCACTGCCGCGTACGTCCCGCTCGACGGCTTCCACCTCTCCGCCGCTCAGCTCGACCGCCTCGGCCTGACCCACCGCAAGGGCGCCCCGGACACCTTCGACGCCCACGGCTACCTCGCCCTGCTGCGCCGTATCGCCGCCGACCGCTTCCAGGACATCTACGTCCCCGACTTCGACCGCACCCTGGACGAGCCGGTCGCCGCCCGCCACGTCGTCCGCCCGCACACCCGCGTGGTCATCACCGAGGGCAACTACCTCGCCTCCGCCGACACCCCCTGGCCGGACGCCCGCCGACTGCTCCGCGAACTCTGGTACGTCCACACCGACGACGCCGTGCGCGAGGAGCGCCTGCTCCGCCGCCACCGCGACGGCGGCCGCGACGAGGCCGCCGCCCGCCAGTGGGTCACCGGCAACGACCACCCCAACGGTGAGTACGTGAAGCCGGGCCGCGTGCTCTGCACCCGGACCGTCCCCGGAATCGGTTTGCCCGAAGCGACGGAGAGGGGTAGTGTTCTCTAGTCGCTCGGCAGGGAGCACCGGACACGCGTCTGCGCGGACGGTCCCGGGGCGGCCAATCCTCTGAAACACCACTTCCGGTTCGTGCCGGTCGTTTCGCGTTGTCGCGTTGCGGCCTGGTGCTTATTCGGCGTGCGCGTTTTATCGGATTGCGGCTGG
>NZ_JBEXKB010000104.1:0-21397 GCF_040609455.1 Kitasatospora sp. NPDC004669 | reverse complement strand
GATGCCAAGTCGCATGCCCGGTTCGGGAAGCGGCTCCGGGGAAACGGACCGGTCGAAAGACCGAAACCGCGCCCCGGGCCGACTTCACCACCCCCTTCCCGGCCACCCGGCCCGAAGCCGCAGCGACACCGGCCGATGGCCGCGCCGACCCCACGATGACGTCGCCCATCGGCACATCGGCCCTTCCGTACACGGCTTGCCGGAGCCGGAGGGCCGCCTCCTGTAGGCGAAGTCGAGGGGCGGCCTTCCGGGGTTTCCTCAGGGTCCGGGGAGCGTAGCGCGGGCCACCGACAACGACAGCGGAGGCGTTTGCGCTCCTCCGGGGCGCAGCCGATTCAAGGACGCGATCGCGCGGTTCCGCCTGGAGCGCCGAGGAACGCCCGAGCAGCAGACCGCCCTCCTGGACGCGCTCCACCGGCACGCCGAGACCGTCGGCGGCTGACCGCCGGCAAGAAGCCCATGCGCCGCCAGGCGGCCGCCCGGTAGCGCGAACCGGATCGCGCTCCCACCGCGGGGGCGGGATCCGTCCGTTCACCATCCGCCGACATCCGCCGGCCCGGTCAGAACCCGATGATCCGCAGGCCGGCGTTGACGGTGACGTAGAAGGTGTGGGCGTCGGGGCCCACCACCAGACTCGTCACGCGGTCGAGACCGGTGACCCCCTCGGTCGGGACGAGAGTGTTGGTCGAGGTGTCGAGGGAGAGGACCGAGGTCTTGCCGCTGTCCCAGCTCTGCTGGACCATGTACAGCCGGGTGCCGTCCGCGCTCACCGACGGGTTCTGCAGCTGCTGTCCCGGGGCGATGTCCATGGTCGCGGTGACGGTGTCGGTGGCGAGGTCGACTATGTAGTCCTTGCCGCCGCCCACGCCGTAGAGGCGGGTGCCGTCGGGGGACAGGGCCAGGAAGGCGCCGCTGGGGACGGCGATGGTGCCGGCCACGACCGGGGTCTCGTCGCTCGTGTCCAGGTGGACCAGGCCGTTGCCGGTGCTGACGTACGCGTCGGCGCTGTCCGGCCGCGCGACGATCGACCCCGGGGAGCGGCCGGGTACCGTCACGGTGGCGGTGAACGCCTGCTGCTGCGGGGAGAACTGCAGGACGCGGGCGCCCTCTTGGGCCGGGCGGTTGGCGGACGCGGGCCCGCCCTGGGTGACGTAGACCCGCGTCCCGTCCGGGCTGACCGCCAGCGCGCCGAGGGCCCCGGGGCTGGTGCCTGCCGGGCGGGGCTGGTCGGGGGCGGCCGTGCCGGAGACGAGGGTGTTGGTGGCCGTGTCGATGACGCCCACAGCCGTTGAAGTCGCAGACTGACACCAGTCAGGCCCGCAAACGGCCCGCAAACGCGGGCGAGGCCCGGCACCCTGGTGGGTGCCGGGCCTCGCCGACAGTGGAGCGCCAGGCCCGGGTCGCACGGACTCTCCCTACTGAAAGTAGGGTGTGCTCTGGTAGCACCGCTGACGCCTGGCGAGGAATCATCTCCCTCGCGACGAGAAGAATACTAGCAGGTCAGCGGCCCACCATCGAAGTCGGACCGGCCGGCCCGCTGCGCTGCGGTTGAGGTCGTGTCGACGGCTTGTGACGCGTCAGCCCTCTCGACATTCAGGCCCGGTTGATCGGCCGACCAGGTGCGCCGTCCGTTCCCCCAGGGTGAGATCGCGGTCCTCGCGCGTTCACGACACCCTGGGTGGCCACTTCGACAGCCTGCTCGCCCGGGGTACAGCCCGGACCTTCGTGGGACGCGCCAGGCGGGCACGGAACGCTCCCGCTGCTTACGCTGAGTTTGCGACTCTCGCACAGCCACAGCGTCCCGATTGCCATCCGGAAAGTGAGCGCGAGCATGATCTCGATCGGTCGCAGGACACTCATGCGAGGAGGACTCGCGATGACCGGCGCGATGCTGGTCGGCTGCGACGCCGCGGTCGGTGAGGGCGGCGGTAACGGTGCGACCGCGACGCCTTCCGGGGCACCGTCCTTCCCCCCGCTGGTGCAGCCCGACGGTCCCCAGGTCAGCGCCCGGGAGGCATTGCGGCACTGGAACGGGATGACCCGGAGCTATTCGCTCACTGCCGCGGTGGGACCGGTGGACCTGGGAGGTCCCAGGGTCAGCACCTGGAGCTACGACGGTCAGGTACCCGGACGGGAACTGAGGGTCACGGCCGGCGACCGGGTGCAGGTGCACGTGAGGAACCAGCTGGCCGAGGGCACCACCGTGCACTGGCACGGGCTCGCCATCAGGAACGACATGGACGGCGTACCGGACGTCACCCAGTCCCCGATTCTGGCCGGCGGCGGCACGTTTCTCTACGACTACGTCGTCGACACTCCCGGTACCTACTACTACCACCCGCACGTCGGCCTCCAGTTCGCGCACGGCCTGTACGGGCCCCTGATCGTCGAGGATCCGCACGAGCCGCTGGCCTACGACGAGGACTGGGTCGTCGTGATGGACGACTGGCTGGACGGCGTGAACGGGCTCACCCCCGAGAATGTGTACGCCGCCCTGCGGAGCGGCGGCAGGACGACGGCCAACCCCGCGTCGCCGGGCTCGGCAGGCATTCTCCGCGGCGGCACCAGTGCGCTGTTGGGCGGAGACCCGGGAGATGTGCGGTACCCCTACTACCTGATCAACGGTCGGATCGCCGGATCCCCCGTCACCTTCAACGGCAAGCCGGGCAGCCGGGTGAGGCTGCGGCTCATCAACGCCGGCGCCGACACCGCGTTCCTGGTCGCTCTGGGCGACCACCGCATGCAGGTGGTCCAGACGGACGGAACACCCGTCGAGCCCGTGGAGGCGGACTGCGTGCTCATCGGTATGGGAGAGCGCTACGACGTCATCATCACGCTCAAGGACGGGGTTTTCCCCCTTGTCGCCCTCGCCGAAGGCAAGAGCGACAACGCGTTCGCCGTGGTACGGACCTCGTCCGGCTCGACACCACCGCCCAGCACACGCCCCGCGCAGCTCACCGGCACAGTGGTGGGAGGCCGGAACGTGGCGTCCCTGACAGCCGCCCAGGGCCACCGACTCGCGGCCCGTACGGTCGACCAGGACATCCCCATCGCCATGACCGGCTCGATGGCCGGCTACCAATGGGGCTTGGACCACCTGGCGTACAACCCCAAGGTGCCCCTGGCGGTCATGACATCCAGCCAACGCGTGCGACTGAGCTACACCAACACCACGATGATGTGGCACCCGATGCACTTCCACGGCCACAGCTTCGCCGTCGGAGGCCCGAACGGCCCCCGGAAGGACACCGTCATGGTGCTTCCCGGACAGACGGTCACCTGTGAGTTCGACACGGACAATCCCGGCCAGTGGGTCACCCACTGCCACAACGCCTATCACGAAGAGGCCGGGATGATCGGGGTCCTGGCCTACCGGACCTGACGTTGAGCAGGACGTCGGGAAACGACTGGTGTGTGGCCTACGAGGCCTGACAGGATCGCCGGATGCACCGCTTCCGATTCCGCGGCTTCCGGACCGTGACCTGGCTCCTGCTCCTCATCTGTGGAGGCGTTTTCGGCTTCGTGAAGGACAACCGGCCTCAGTACGCGGGCGCCGCCGTGGGTGCCCTCTGCGTCGCCTTCGTCCTGCACGTCCTGTCCGAGCTGCGGCAGCCCGAGAACGCACGGACGGACACCGGCGCGGCCGCCACCACGAAGCCCACCCCGGTGGTGACACCGGCCGCGACCGCCGACGGAACGGCGAGCGAGCCGGACGAGCCTACGGAATGTCAGGATTTTGAGCTTTGTGACTTCTGCGGCAGCTGGCAGCCCAGGACCGCATGCGGCAGGGGCCTCGACTTGCCCGAGGGCTGGGTGGCCCTGGAGATCGACCGCCGGGCCGCCGAGGTGCTCTACCGTACGTACTGCTCCGAGGACCACATGCGCCTGGATCTCGCAGGCCCACTTCCCGCCCCGGCCCCCTTCCGGGAGGAAGAGCCGTGGGACGGGGCTCCTCGGACCGTCGGTGACCGTCTGGCCGGCCTCGCGTTGAGCGTGGGACTGTGGCTCGTGGGCGGGTTCGTGTTGTTCGGATGCGTGCTGGCCGTGCGGTTCCTGGTCGGACTGCTGTAGCGAACGGTCCCACATGCAGTGGCAGCGAAGCATCGACACCGAGACTGCCCCGTTTTTCCCGCGCCCCGTGTGTGGCCGGCGCCCCCTTTTCTCGGTGGCGCCGCAGGCGACACCCCTGCCGCTCTCTGAGGGGCCGCCAGGCCCCGGCCTTCGCCGGGGCACAACTGGCGGCTGCGCTGGAGGGGCTGGTTCAGGAGAGCCAGTCGGTGTAGTGGATGGGGGCGATGCGGGCACCCTCCGGGGCGGTGAGGACGTCGCCGTGGGCGGCGGCGAACATCCCGGCGGTGTCATCGGTGACGACACGGCGCCCGTCGCCCTTGGCGGTCAGAGTGAGCCGGCCGAGTTCGTCGAGGGGGTAGACGTCGGGACCCGCGATGTTGACGATGCCGTTCAGAGGACTGCCTGCGGCGACTTCGGCGACCACGCCGGAGACATCCGCGGCGGCGATCGGCTGGATCGGCGTGCGCGGCAGGCGGATGGTGTCGCCGTCGGCGGTCATGGACAGGGTCGCGTCCATGAACTCCATGAACTGCGTGGCGCGGACGATGGAATACGGGATCGGTCCGGCCTTGAGGATCTCCTCCTGAAGCACCTTCGCCCGGTAGTAGTCCAGATCGGGCACCTGGTCCACGCCGACGATCGAGAGGATGACGAAGTGCCCGACCCCGCCCTTCTGGCTCGCGGCGAGAAGGTTGTCCATCGAGGTCCGGAA
This sequence comes from Kitasatospora sp. NPDC004669, assembly GCF_040609455.1. Lineage (NCBI taxonomy): Bacteria > Bacillati > Actinomycetota > Actinomycetes > Kitasatosporales > Streptomycetaceae > Kitasatospora > Kitasatospora sp. NPDC004669. The sequence goes on along the minus strand of NZ_JBEXKB010000104.1, from coordinate 16,614 downwards.
GAAGGCGAGCGAGGCGTCGTCGAAGGTCGGGGAGTTCGTCAGGTTGACGACGACGTCGGCGCCCGCCACGGCCGTCTCCAGCCCTTGGCCCGTGATGATGTCCACGCCTGTGGACAGGGAGTGCGGTACGGCCTGGTGCCCGGCGGCGTTCAGGTTCTCCACGACCCGTGACCCGATCAGCCCGGTTCCGCCGATGATCGCGAACTTCATGGCATTCGCCTTCCTTCGATGACTGGTGTCCGACATGTGCCTCGTGTAGTGCTAACCCTCGACGAACGTGACCGTCTCGGCGAGCGGTGCCCGGCCCGTACGGGCGTAACCCGCCGTGACGTCCTGGGACCCGATCGACATGCCGCAGACGAGGATGAGCCCGCCAGGGGGCGACAGGATCTCCGCGACGGTCCTGCGGTACACCGATCATGCCTTCTGCGGGCAGCTGTGCAGCCCTTCGGCGCGGAGCAGCAGGCTGACGGTCTGCAGATACGTGCCGACGTCGGACCACTGGGGCCGGTGAGGGCGGTGTGGTGGCCGTAGCCGACCGGGGGCACCAGCGGGAAGAGGCGTCCCACCGCGTGCAGCCGAGCCGGCCACAACGGCCTGGCCGTCCTCGCCGTCGTCCGACGCCCGCAGCACCGCGGCGGCCGTGATGCCGGGGGGTGTCGTGACCGGCGGCCGGCAGGGCCGTCTACGATCTCCGATCGCCGACATGGCCGTGAACGTCTGAAATGGGAACTGCTGCTGTGAGACCGCTGATCACGTTGGGTTTTGGTTTCGTCCTTTCGTCGCTCGTCGTGGGGACCCTGGTGTTGAACCTTTTCGGCCTGGGCGACGGGAGTCGGCTGCTGTTGACGCTCGTCGAGTTCGTGACCGGCCTGCTGGTGCTCAGCATCGTGATGGCGGCGTTGCCTCGCCGGCTGCAGCAGCAGGTGGCGGGGGCGCAGCCCACCTCGGCGATGATGCGGCGGCGGGTCGACCGGCTGCTGGTCGTGCTCGGGGCCGTACCGGTGCGCTCGGCGCGGGCCGACATCGCCGTGCTTGCCGGCGGGACGAGTCTGTATGCGCGGGCGGTGCGGATCGACGGGCCGCGCCCGGTGCTCGGTATGTTGTTGTTCGAGGCTCCGGCCGGTGGGCGGCCTGTGGTGCGGTGGCGTCAGGGCACGGCGGTCGAGACGATTGCGGCGCCGTACGAGCTGACCGAGCTGGAGAACATCCCCGCCACGGCGACCGCACGCGCGCTGAAGGCCACCAGTACGGTCTGGATCGGCGATGCCGTCAACGTCCAGCTGACGCCGATGGACCTGGAGGTGCTGCGGCACGTGGCGACGGCGGCAGTGCAGGCGGCCTGACCGGTGTCTGCATGGATCATGCTGAGTGTGGGGTGCGTGTTCATAGTCGCCGGTGCCGCGGTGTTGAACGGCTGGCGCGTGGCGCGGTACTCGGATGCCCGGCTCGGTGGGTGGGGCCATGTGGCGATGGGTGCGGGTTTCTCGCTGGACGGACTGCCCCGGATCGTCGGGTGGCCCGACGCGGTGGTCTTCTTCTGCGCCGTGGGTGGTCTGGTATTCGTGGTTCTGGGTGTCGTCGTTGGGACACGGGAGTTGAAGGGCCGACGAAAGGGGGCCTGACGCGGCCGGCCGTGGCGTCGAAACCGCGCCCAAGCCTGTCGGGGCCGGTCGTTGAGCGGCCGACGCCGAGGATTCCGGCCGCCCGGGCCGTAGTGGAGGGTCCACCGGATGGGTGGCGGCGCACGGAAGGGGTCCGCCGGATCGGCGGCGCTGCCGGACGGGCGGCCTTCCGTGGTCGTGAACTCCATGCTCACCTCGACCACGTCGTCCCAGCTGTCGAGGCCGGCGGGTGGTGCCTGGTCGTACTGCTCGTAGGCGACGTGGACCGAGCCGAAGGTGGTGCCGGCCATGATGACGGCGAGATCGTCGCCCCGGGTCCAGATCAGGGGTTCGGGCACGGATTCCGTGAAGGCGATCAACGGGCCGTCACGATCTGTGTGCGACGGAGCGCGGGCGTCGTGCAGACCCTCCCGCTTCCCGCACGTACGGGGGCGCTACCTTGCCGGCATGTGTATCTCGACCAGTGAGGCCGCGTTCTCCGGCACGATCGTGTATTGCGGTCGGCAGCACCACCCGCTGCACGGCCTCATCCATGTCCTGGGCTACCAGAACACCGCCGTCAACCTCGCGGACGGTCCGAACGCCATGCTGCTGCACTTGCCCACCAGCCGGCTCACCCCCGGGCACTTCCTCTCCGTCGGACGCAGCGGCGACGTCCTCGAGCGCATGGTTGCCGCCGTTCGACCCATCGCCGTGGCAGCCGACGAGGTCATGTGGATGGGCGGGGAACCGGAGTCCGTCCAGGTCTTCGAGCACGACGTCTACACGGTGCTCCTGGCCACTGACCCCACCGCGATCCCCGCCGCACTGCAGCAGGTGCCATCACACCGGCGGCCGGACCTCGACCCGGACCTCCTGCGCTTCTACGCCGACCACTTCCCCGACCACACCATCGCCGTCTGCTGCTTCGACAACGCTGACGCACAGCGCGCCAAGCCCCTGTTGCTGTGGTACCCGCCGCTCGACCCCGACCGGCTGACCGTGCCCGCGCTGGACAGCCACACCGGAGCAGTCCCGGACCTCGATGCCGTGGTCCCCGTGGATCACTGGGTCCTGCTCTCCACTGACCAGGCCCCCTCCGGCTGGGGCGAATCCGTCGACTACCCCGAGAACATGCGCCACAGCCTGCGCTCCTTCCTTCCCACCACTGTCGTGGGCCGGTACTACGGGGGAGGAGATGCCCTGCTCAACGGAGACTTCACCATCAGCCACAGCGACCTTCTCACCGGCGACCTCGACCGCGTCGAGCGCCGGCAGCCGATTCGTCGCTGATCTGGGCGCGGCAGCGCTCCCGGTCCGCAAGCCGGCGAGCTCGGTCACATGCGCGGTGGTCGGCGGCTGGCCGCGGTCAGGGGACCCGTTTGCGTAGCGGCGCGGCGGACGGACAGTTCGGTGACCATGCCCCGGCTGCTCGAACGTACGCTCGATGACCGGGAGAGGCCCTGGCCCCGCACCGGCTCCTTGATCAAGTCGGGCCCGCGGGTTCCTTGCGGGCCTCAGGAGGTGAAGACCACGCTCTGGCTGATCGGCTGGAGGGAGCCGACCGTGAAACCGGCGGCGGAGACGGTCAGCACTTGATGGACCGGTTTGCCGTCGATGCCGATGAGGTCGGCGGTGAGCTGGGTGGTCTCGTCGGGCGGGGTGACGGTGATGCCGGCCAGGACCTTGCAGGTCGGCTCGGCCTTGTCGCAGGTGGACCACTTGAGGCCGGAGAACGCGCAGACGCCCGGTTTGAGGGTGGCCTCGACCGGCTGGCCGGGGTGGGCGACAAGTGAACTGCCGGTCGCCACCGGGTTGTTGTCGGCCAGCAGTCCGCCGTAGCCGAGGTAGCCGTAGACCGTGCAGGTGCGCGAGCTCTTGTCGGTGAGCATCACCATCGCGGTGGGCGCATCGGGGAGGGGCTGCATCTGGATGTCCGCCTTGAGGTCGGCCGTGTGGCAGCGGTCCGCGGCCTTCCCGCCGTGCGACGTCGGCGCTGCGGGGGTGACCGACGCGCCGGACCCACCGCCCGTTCTCGCCCGCCAGTTCGCCTCGGTCCGTCCCTGGGGCGTAACAGCCGCGCCACCGGCGCGAAACGCCGACGGCCGCCCGCTCTCGTCTTTGGCTTTCGGTCGTTGGTGTCGGTTGGTCGGTTCGGGTCTTCCGGACGACGAGTCGGGGCACGCCGAGCACGGTCGCGGCCTTGCCGAGGAATGCGCGGGTGCGGGGTGGTGTCGTTCGGTGAACGCCCGGAGCCGGGGGCGCCTGGCTGGACGGCCGTAAGGGCGTGCGACGCTGGTGCGATGTCGTTCGCCCCTGCCCCTGCGGAGCCGATAACGCCCGATCCGGTGCGCGTGGTGCCGGACACGCTGCTCACCCAATCCTGGCTCGACCTGTCGTTCCTGCACTGGGCCGCCGACCCTGCGGCCGTGGCGCCGCTGCTGCCGGCCGGGACCGTACCGGACACGCACGACGGGCTCACCTACATCGGCCTGGTGGCCTTCCGGATGCACCGGGTCGGTTGGTTCAGGATGCCGGGTATCCCGTACCTCGGCACCTTTCCGGAGACCAACGTGCGGCTCTACTCGGTGGACCGGCACGGTCGGCGCGGCGTGGTGTTCCGCTCGCTGGAGGCCTCGCGGCTGCTGCCGGTGGCCATCGCCCGCAGCGCCTTTCGGCTGCCGTACAAGTGGGCCCGGATGGCGATCCAACGCGACGCGGACACCATCAGCTACGCCAGCCGCCGGCGCTGGCCGGGGCCGCGTGGGGCGCACTGCCGCATCGCGGTGCGCGTCGGAGAGCGGATCGAGGAGCCGACCGCCCTCGAACACTTCCTGACCGCCCGCTGGGGCATGCACAACGCCTTCTTCGGCCGGCCGCTGTACCTGCCCAACGTCCACCCGCGCTGGCCGCTGCACCGGGCCGAACTCCTCCACTGCGAGGACGAGTTGGTGGCTGCGGCCGGGCTGCCGTCGCCGGCCGGGCCGCCGGTGAGCGTGCTGTACTCGCCCGGCGTGCCGGTCCGCTTCGGCCGCCCCGCCCACCCGGGCGGCCTGCCCACCCTCTGAGACGCGTAGGCAGTGGTGCCCGGGCCACGGAGGCCGCGGCCGACGCACGGGACGAGGTCCGCCGGCCCGGCCTGGACGCGGCCCGGCGCGAGCTGCGCCGGGCCGAGCTCGGCACCACGGCCGTGCGCCGCGACATCCACGCGCGCAAGGTCCGGTCCGTCCAGCCCGGAGGCCGGACCCGTGCGGCACCCGCCGTCCTCTATCCGAGCGTGAGCATCGCCTCGGCGACCTCGCCGACCGCCGCGTCGGGGATCGCGGTGGCGGCCTCGTTGAGGACGAGCGGCCGTGCCCCGGGGATCTCGCGCGCGATCGCCTCGCCGTTGCCGACGGGGAAGAACCGGTTGCGGAGGCCGTGGACGACGAGCGTGGGGACCTCGATCTCGGGCAGGCGCTCGCGCCAGCGGGGTGTGCAGTCCAGCCTGGAGAACACCAGGCCCATCTGGTTGGCCATCTGGACCGGGGGCGCGGTGCCGGGCGTGCGGTCCCAGATGCGCGCGGCGATGGCGCGTGCGGCGGCGGGGTCGTCGCCGAGGATCTCCGCGCCGGTGGCGGCGAACTCCGCAACCGCCGCGCGGTCGGTCCAATCGGGCATCGGACGCGCGAACAGCCGGCTCATCGTCGCGTGGTCATGGTCGGGGAGGTCGTCGTCGGGCGGGCCGGGGGCGACCGCGCGGGTGCCGACCAGGGTGAGCGCGGAGAACGCGCCCGGATGGTCGAGCACGGCCACCTGGGCGACCATCCCGCCGACGCCGATCCCCGCGAGGTGTGCGGGCGCCCCGCCGAGCGCGTCGGCAAGGGCCGCGGCGTCGGCGGCGAGGTCGCGCAGGGTGTAGGCGGGTGCCCGGGGATCCGTCGTCGTGGACTCCCCGCTGTCGCGCAGGTCGTAGCGCACCACACGGCGCCCGTCGGCGGCGAGGCGCTCGCAGAGCGAGTCGGGCCAGGAGAGCATCGTCGTCCCGCCCGCGAGCAGGACCAGTGGCGCGTCGTGGTCACCGAACGACTCGATGCCCAACGCGATCTCATTGGCGTTGACAGCGGTCATTGGATCACCGGACGTCGTCGTGCCCGAGACCACGGTCGGGCGCGCTCATGTCGCCCGTCCCGGGCGTGCCGTCGGCGAGCCCGTAGCGCAGGTACACGGTGCCCTGCGGGTCGGCCACCGGCGGTTCGAGGAGCGTGACGTTCGTGGGCACCGCGCCGCCGTCGAACACCTTCTTCCCGACGCCGAGCACGATCGGGTGCACCCATAGGTCGAGACGGTCGAAGAGCTTCTCCCGCAGGAGGGTCTGCACCAGGTTCAGGCTCCCGACGACCTTCACGTGCTCGTGCCGGTCACGGATCTCACGCACCGCGGCGGCCAGGTCCGGGCCGAGCTGCGTGGATCCGGCCCACGGGAGGTCGGGCGTGCCGCGGGAGGCCACGTACTTCGGGACGCGGTTGAAGAGCTCGGCGATCTCGCCGTCCTTCTGGTGCGGCCAGTAGGAGGCGAAGATGTCGTAGGTGCGCCGGCCGAGCAGGAGGGCGTCCGTGCCCTCGTACGCGGCACCGATCTGTGCCCCGGTGACCTCGTTCAGCAGGGGCACCTGCCAGCCGCCGAACGGGAACCCCGACGGGTCCTCGTCGGGCCCGCCGGGTGCCTGCCCGACGAGGTCGAGGGTCGCGAACAGCTCGATGTGGATGAGGCCCATGTCTGTACTCCCGATGAGTTGGCAGTCCCGGTCGAGATGTAGACCCGCCGGGGCCGGAAAACTCATCGCCGCGCCGGCACCCGGTTTCCGTACCCGCCGACCGCCTCGCCCGGCACACCGCCGCCCGGGCCGCCCCCGTCCCGCGGCCGCCGTCCGGCACCGGCACTGGCACCGCTCCGCCCGTCCGGCTGCGCACCGGCATCTGGTCCTGCCCAGGCAGCGGAACGACAGGGCGACCCGCACCGCCCCGGTCGACCTGGAGGCCGCCGGGAGGGTGCGGGAGGGTGCGGGAGGAGCTGCGCCTGCCGGACGACCGCAAGCCAGTGCATCGGCGGCCTCGGCGCCGGGCCACTGGTCGCGGGAACGCTCGCCGAGTACGCACCTTGGCCACTCAGGCTGTGCTTCATCGTCGAGTCGGCTCCGACGGCCATCGGGCTGGTCGCGGTCAGCGCCGTCGCCGAGCCCGTCCGCCCGTCATCCACGCCGACGCTGCGGCCCAGGAAGGTCGGCGTGCCGGCATCCGTGCGCACGGTCTTCCTCAAGGCAGCCATCCCCGGTTTCGCGGGCTTCGCCGTACTCGGTCTCTTCGCGGCCGTGGCCCCCTCGTTCCTGGCGGTGACCGGCCGTCACGGAGTCACGGTGGGGCCGGCCCCGGTCGAGCGTGTCCGGGCCCCACCACACCAGCGCCACCCAGCAGGTCGACCCCTGGTACAGCCGCCTGCGCTCCGCCCGCCCCGGCAGCCGGCCTCCCACACGGAGGACGGCGCCCCGTCGGCGAGCGGGGGGAGCGGCTCGCCGTGGTCCTTTGCGGGCGGCTCGGCAGGCCGCTGGGCGCGCCGCCCGGGCGGCACGGGCTGGGTGCGCCAGCATTGCCGGGACAGGTCCGACGGCGGGCCCGCCGCCGCCCGGTCCGCTGTCGTCCGCTCGCCGACCGGAGCGCCCGCAGGTCACGTCCCGTGTGGCGGCCGATCCCTGAAGATCTGGAGTTCGCACTGATGGTGACCGTGTTTCGCATCGTCGCGCCCCCCACCGGTATCGAGGTCACGGGCGACGGAAGCAGTCCCACCGACGAGGAGATGGCGCAGGAGAAGGAAGCCCGGCAGGCCTTCCTGGATGCCGTTTCGCCCCATCTCGCTGCTCTGCCGACGCAGCCGCCCCACCGTTCGGGCAACGTCTCGAAGGTGGAACTGCTCGGCGGGGACGTGTGGTCCCGGCTGAACCAGTACCTGCTGCTGGTCACCGTCGACATCGGCGACCCGCGGATCGACTTCGACACCTTCATGCCGCCCGGCACCACCGTCACCCGCGTGGTCGGCGACCTCGTCCCGCTGTCCCAGTGGCCGGACGGCGACCAGGCCTGACCGGCCCGCCGGCCCCATCCCGTCCCCGCCGTACCCGGGGCGGGGTTGACCGAGGCGCCGGTTGTCGTCCGCGCGCGGGCGGACTGGGCGGCGGCCGCCGCAGCGCGGTGGAGCCACGCCCCGGGAAGCCACCACAAACCCCGGGGTCAGTAGCCTGCCAGTTGACAGGCCCGACCCTCATGGGTGCGGCGTCGTGCTGGTAGGCGCGCATGTTCAGGTGTCGCCATGCGCTGGCGGCCCGCGGTCCAGGTGGGTCCAGGTGACTCTGCGTTGTCGGGTGGCACGGTCGTCGTCTCGACGATCGTTTGGCGGTGTTCGGACCCGAGGCCGCCAGCGGGGAGCTCGAAACCTCCTGCGTTCCGGCTCCCGGTGGTTTGGCCTGGTTCAGGCTTCCTGGCCGGTGGCGGCGAGGACGATCTCGCGGATGGTGACGTTCTGCGGCTGCCGGTAGGCGTAGGCGACGGCCTCGGCCACGGCCTGCGGGTCCAGGGCGCCTCCGGCGGACTCCTTCCACGCCTCGTAGTCGGCCTTGATCTGCTCGTCGCTGGTGTGGGAGAGCAGTTCGGTCTCCACCGCGCCGGGGGCGATGGTCACCACCCGCACACCGGTCGCGGCGACCTCCTCGCGCAGGTTCTCCGACAGGGCGTGCACGGCGAACTTCGTGGCGACGTACGCGGCGTGGTTGGGGAACGTCTTGCGGCCCGCGACGGAGCTGACGTTGATGACCGTACCGGTGCCGCGGGCGAGCATGCCGGGCAGCACCGCGCGGGTGCCGTACAGCACGCCCTTGACGTTGAGGTCGATCATCCGGTCCCACTCGTCGACCGGCTGGTCGGCGATGCGGCCCAGCAGCATGACCCCGGCGTTGTTGATGATCGCGTCGGCGGGGCCGAACCGCTCCTCCGCCTCGCGCACGGCCTCCTCGACAGCGCGGGGGTCGGTGACGTCGACCTTGCGGCACAGCGTGTTCGGCAGGGCGAGCGCGTTCAGCCGGTCAAGCCTGCGGGCGAGCAGCAGCAGCGGGTGTCCCTGTGCGGAGAGCAGGCGGGCGGTGGCGGCGCCGATGCCGGAACTGGCGCCGGTGATGACGATCAGGGGCTTGTCCACGGGAAACCTCCGAGGTGATGTGCGGTGTCGCATTCCAGGAGATCACCGCGCCGGCCCCCGCACGTGCCGCCACAGGAGGGCGGTTCCACCGGGGGTCCGACAGACCCCCTCTGGCGTGACCCGAAGCCCCGCCCACCGCCCTAGCCTGAAGGAATGAGCACGTCAGCGGAGCGCGGCCCCAACCTGGAACTGCGGGACTTCCTGCGCTCCCGCAGGGCACGGATCCGACCCGACGAGGCGGGCCTGGGCCCGCACGCCGGCCGACGCCGGGTACCCGGCCTGCGCCGCGAGGAGGTCGCCCAGCTGGCCGGGGTCAGCGTCGACTACTACGTCCGCCTGGAACGCGGCCGAACCCCGAACGCCTCCACCGCCGTACTCGACGCCGTCGCCCGCGCACTCCGGCTCGACTCCGCCGAGCGCGCCCACCTGTTCGACCTGGCCGAACCCAAACCGGGCTCCGCCCGCCGACGTCCCACACCGCCCCAGCGGGTACGGCCCGGACTGTTGCGGGTCCTGGACGCCCTGACCCACACCCCGGCGATGATCCTCGGACACCGTTTGGACGTGCTGGCCGCCAACCCCCTCGCCAAAGCCCTCTACACCGACTTCGACGCCCTGCCGCACCGTGACCGCAACCTCGCCCGCTTCATCTTCCTGGACCCCACCGCCCACGACCTGCTCGCCGACTGGGAGACCGCCGCCCGCGGCACCGTGGCGGCCCTGCGCTTGTACGCGGGCCGCCATCCGCATGATCCGCGGCTGAACGAACTGGTCGGCGAACTCTCGGTGCGGGACGAGGACTTCCGCCAGTGGTGGGCCGACCACGACGTCCTGCAGTACACCCACGGCATCAAGCTCTACCGCCACCCCCTCGTAGGCGAGCTCACGCTGGCCTACGAGTCACTCGCCCTCCCCGACGACCCCGACCAGGTCCTCTACCTCTACACCGCAGAACCCGACAGCCCCTCCGCACAGGCCCTTCGACTCCTCGCCGGCTGGTCCGCCCCCCTCCCACCCGGGCGGGCACGATGATCGAGGACCTCCGTGACCCGGGCAGGTGGCTGCCGGGCGTCGCACTGCCCCGCCGGGGCTGCGCCAACCCCGACTGCGAGTCCGGTGCGCTCCGGTCGACGGGACAGCGCCGCAGCGCCTGCGCGGAATCCGTTGCGGTTCGCCGGGCCACCACAAGGCCGTGCCGGTTCTGGCAGCCGGCGTCGGAGACCGGAGTCCGTCCGACACGATCCCCCGGCAGCTGACCACTACCGCACGCTGGGAGTTGGCCCGTGCCCCGCGTCCCCACATGATGGGCCGTCATCGGCCGACCATCGACGGATCGGGGACAACCATGCCGCCTATCACTCCAAGCAGTGACCTGCCGGGTATCAGTGGCCTGACGGCCCAGCGCCAGGACACCGCCGCCCCGCTGAACCCGCTCGCCGGCGCCCCGCTGCGCGGCCCCTCGCCGCTGGTCCCCGGCCATCGCGAGTCGATCGCCGCGTCCGTCTCCGAACTCGACGAGACGCGCTTCCTCCACGGGTGGCTGTCGTGACGACTGCGCAGAAGACACGCCCGATCCGGTCCACGGGGGAGACACCGAGTACCCCGTCCTGCAGCACCCGGCAGACCTCGCTGTTCGTCACCGGGCACTTTCCCCGCCGCCGCTGGGTGCCCCTGCTCTTCGGCGTACTGGGTGGCCTCCCGCTGGCCTACGCCTGGAACGCGGGACTCGTCGACGACGACATCGGCTTCAGTACGGCGAACGCCCTCCTTGGACACGATGCCCATGAGACTCCGATCACGGGCACCGTCGCCGGGATCCTGTTCTCATCGGTCTCCGGGCTGGCGGGTACGTTCACCGCCTGCAACATCGCCGCCTTCAGCGCGATCGGCCCGCTCGTCGGGCAGGCGCCGTCCGGGCGTTCCAGGTTTCTGCACGTTGTCAGGCCACTGGGCTGGATCTCTGCGGGCCTAGTCGGCGGTGTCAGCGGCATACGGTGCTCTGGTCGGTGTGGTCGGCATGCGCATGCCGCAGTTCGCGACGACGGCGGGCAAGGGCCTTTCGCCGCGAAGCATCCAGTCGATGGTGGCGTTCGGCCTCGTCGGGCTTGTGATGATCGTCCTCGGCCTCGCGGCCCTGGAGCTGATCCCGAGGCCGTCAGGGGATGCCTGTGCTGGTGGGGCGTGTGCCCCACCAGCACGGGCATCTTCCGGGGCGGACCCGGGGCCACCCGTCAAAGGCGCGGGCGAGGGCGGCGGCGCGTACGTCGTCGAGGGCGGGCAGCGGGTGTTCTCCCACGTCGTCGAGGAGGGCGGCGAAGCGGCGGCGGGCGTAGACCTGGCGGGACATCGGGATAATGATCTTGGATGTCGGCTGGTGCCGGGAGAGGGGCGGGCGGGTGCGGATCAACGTACTGGGGCCACTTCAGGTCGTACGGGGTGGGGACGGGGCGGCCTTCGAGGTCGGCGGGGCGAGGCTTCGGCTGCTGCTGGTCCGGCTGGCTCTCGACCCCGGGCGCGTGGTCACCCGTGAGCGTCTGGTGGACGACCTCTGGGGAGACACCCCGCCGGAGGAGCCGGCCGGCGCCCTGCAGTCGCTGGTTTCCCGGCTCCGCCGGGCGTTGGGGGGCGACCGGACGGTGATCGGCTCGCACCCCGCCGGGTACCTGCTCGACCTGCCCCGGGGGAGCGTGGACGCCTGGGACTTCGAGCAGCGGGTGGCGGCGGGGCGGGCGGCGCTGGCGGCGGGCGGGTTCACCGAGGCGGTCGCCTTGCTGGGCGGGGCGCTGGAACTCTGGCGGGGAACGCCGTTCGCGGACGCCGAAGGCGTCGGGTTCATCGCGGCGTCGTCGGCCCGGCTGGCGGAGCTGCGCCTGTCGACGGTGGAGGATCGGGCCGACGCTCTCCTCGCGCTCGGCGGCACCGACACGCTGCCGCGTCTGGTCGCCGAGCTCACCGGACTCTGCGTCGCGCACCCGCTGCGCGAGCGTGCCGCCGTCAGGTTGATGCGCGCACTCCACGCGGACGGGCAACAGGCGGCGGCACTGGAGGTGTTCGAGCGTACCCGGCGGGCCCTGGCCGAGGAACTGGGCGCCGACCCGTCCGCCGAACTGCGGGACGTCCACCTGCGGGTGCTGTCCGGCGCGAAGTCGCCTACGCCGGGGCCGGCCCCCGCGTCCACCGGGAACCCGGTCGGGCGTGCGGCACTGCCCACCTGGCTCACCGGCCTGGTCGGCCGCGACGAGGAACTGGCGGCGGTTCAGGAGCGCCTGCACCGGTCCCGCCTGGTGACGCTGACCGGGCCGGGTGGTGTCGGCAAGACCCGGCTGGCGGTTGCGGCCGCGACGGCCGCCCCGCCCGCGACAGACGTACGGCTCGCCGAACTCGCGGGCGTCGACGGGCCCGACGGAGTGACCCGGGTCGTGCTGACCGCCGTCTGCCGCCCGGCGGACGCCGGGGTGCTGGCCGGCGGCCTGCCGGCCGGCGATCCGGCCGGGGATCCCGTCGACCGGATCGTCCGGGCCCTGGAGGGCCGTGAGGTCCTGCTCGTCCTGGACAACTGCGAGCACCTGATCGAGGAGGCGGCCCGGTTGGCCCATCGCCTGCTGGCCGCCGCGCCCCGGCTCACCGTGCTGGCCACCAGCCGCGAACCGCTCGGTGTCACCGGCGAGGCGCTCTGGCCGGTGGCGCCGCTCGCCGTGCCCGAACCCGGCGGCACCGTGCAGGAGGCACTCGCGCACCCCGCCGTCGCCCTCTTCACGGAGCGGGCCGGCGCGGCCTGCCCCGGATTCACCCTGGACCACGACACCGTCGAGCCGGTCGTCCGGATCTGCCGGGAGCTGGACGGCCTGCCGCTGGCCCTCGAACTGGCGGCGGCCCGGCTGCGGTCCCTGAGCCCCGGGCAGGTCGCGGCGCGGCTGCACGACCGGCTCCGGTTGCTGGACCGCGGCCCACGCACCGCTCCCGACCGGCACCGCACGCTGCGCGCCGTGGTCGACTGGAGCTGGAAGCTGCTCGACGAGGACGAGCGCGTCCTGCTGCGACGGCTCTCCGTGTTCGCCGGCGGGGCGACCCTCCCCGACGCACACCTGGTCTGCGCCGGGCACTGGCCGGGCGGGCCGGCGCCCGATCCGACGGTCGTGGAGGACCTGCTGGCGTCCCTGGTCGACAGGTCTCTGGTCGCGGCCGTCGGCCGGGAGACCGGGACGGTGCGGTACCGGCTGCTGGAGACGGTCCGCGCGTACGCCGCCGAACGGCTCGTCGAGGCCGGCGAGGACGGCCCAACCGGCGTCGCCCACCTGCGCTGTTTCGTCGAGCTCGCCGAGAACGCCGAACCCCGGCTGCGGACGGGCGGCCAGATCGGCTGGCTGGCCCGGCTCGACGCGGAGCAGGGCAACCTGGACGCGGCGCTGCGCCGGGCGGTCGCCGTCGGCCCACCGGAGCACGCGCTGCGGCTGACGGCCGCCCGGGCCTGGCCCTGGCTGATGCGTGGTCAGGGTCGTGAGGCCGGTGAGTGGACGGCGGCCGTCCTCGCGGCCCACGGCTGCACCCCGCCGCCCGGTCTGGAGCAGGCACACGCCCTGTGCGTGATCCTGGCGCAGCTCACCTCCCCCCTTCGGGAGCCCGGTGACGCCGTGATCCCGCCGGAGGCGATGGGCACGGCGCTGGTCACGGCGCAGCAGGCCGATCACCCGGTCGCCCTCGCCGCCGCGCTGCTGCTCGCCATGGCGGGGCCGCCGGACGCGGTGGGCGCGACGGCTCAGCGGTTCGGCGAGCATCCCGACCGGTGGATGCGGGCCGCCGCCCATCTGGTGCTCGGCCGGATCGAGTTGGGCGCGGGCCGGATCGGGCACGCCGAGCACTGCCTGCGGACCGCGGTGGACGGCTTCCGCGTCCTGGGCGACCGTTGGGGGCTGGCCATGGCGTTGGTCACGCTGGCCGCGCTGCTGTCCGTCACCGGCGCGGCCGACGAGGCGCTCGCGGCGCTGGCGCAGGCCGGTGAACGGGACGTCGAGATGGGCGGTTCCGGGGAGGCACCGCTGCCACTGCTGCTGTCGGGCCGGCTGCGGGCGCGCTGCGGCGAACCGGCCGCGGCCCGGGCGGACCTGCAGCGCGCGCTGGCCGCAGCCGAACGGGCCAGGGACCCGCACCTGCAGGCCGCCGCCCGCTACGCGCTCGGTGAACTCGCCCGTCGAGCCGGGGACTTGGAGGCAGCGCTGCACGGCCAGCAGGAGACGCTGCGGCGGCTGGAACGGCTGCCGGGGAGCGGCCCCGGCGCCCCGGCGCGGCTGCACCTGCTCGCCCTGCTGCACACCAGCCTGGCCCGGACCCAGCAGCGGCGCGGCGCGCCGGACACGGCCGGCCCGCTGCACCTCCGTGCCCTGGAGCTGGCCGCGGACAGCGGCGACCAGCCGGTGCGGGCGGACGTCCTGGAGGGGTTCGCCGAGTACTGCCTCGCGCTCGGCGAGGCGGCGCGCGGCGCGGCGGCGCTGGGCGCGGCGTACGGCCTGCGCGGGGCCCACGACGCGGGCGATCCGGAACTGCGGGCCGTCCTGGACGGCTGCGCCGAGGCCCTCGGGGAGGCCGGTTTCCGGGCCGCCTGGGAGCGCGGCCGGGCGTTGTCGCGGCCGGAGTCGCTGGCCCTGGAGGCGGGCTGACGGGCCTTCCGGAGCGCGTCGGCCGGGTGTGCGCGCCTGCCGCGCCACCCGGGGAGGGCGGTGCGGCAGGGCGGATGTGCGATCAGCCGCTGAACGGCGGCTGGGTGGGTGCGCAGACCGTGCCGGGGGTGGGGAGGACGCCGTCGATCAGGTAGCGGGCCTCGTGCCGGGCAGCACAGCCACTGGGGTTGGCCAGCACGGTGTGGCCGTAGCCGCCGACGGTCAGCAGCTCCGCGCGGGCGAGCGAGCGGGCCATCGCGCGGGACCCTTCGTACGGCATGGCCGGGTCACCGGTGTTGGCGACGACCAGGATCGGCCGGGCGGTCGGACGGTTCCAGGGGCCGTCGTACCGGTCGCGGTCCCGGGCGGGCCAGTCGGCGCAGCGCTCGTCGGCCCAGGCGAAGTACGGGCCGGCTTCGCCGGAGCGGGCTCGGGCGAACGCGGCCAGGGCGCGGTAGTCGGCCCGGGCCGGCGGGTTGGCGCTGTCCGAGCACGCCACCGCGAGCGCCTGGTCCGGCGGCTGGTGGAAGACGGGCGGCAGCGGTGTGGTCGGCGTGGCGGGCGCCTCGGTGGCGGCCCACAGCGCCTGGAGCGTCGTGCCGAGCCGGGACCAGCCGGTGTCGGGAAGGCCCGGGACGGTGTTCGTGGCGTAGAGCGAGGGGATCGTCGCCTCCAGGGCCGAGCCGGCGGGGAAGGTCATGCCGTCGACCGCGACCGGCCGGGTGCGCAGCCGCTGGAGCAGCTCACCGTACCTGGCCCGGGTGGCGGCGGCCGTTCCGGCGGAGAAGGCGCAGGCCGGGGGACCGACCTGGGCGCACTGGTCGAGGAAGGCGTCGAGGACGCGGCCGGCGGCCACATCGCTGCCGTTGCGCAGCAGGGCGCCCGTGGTGGCGGCCTGCCCGCCGTGGCCGGTCGACCAGGCCACCGGGTCCGGGGCGCTGTCGAGGACCATGGCGCGCACCCGTCCGGGGAACAGGTTGGCGTAGGTGGCGCCGAGGTAGCTGCCGTACGAGGTGCCCAGGTAGGTGAGCCGTCGGTCGCCGACCGCCCGGCGGAGCAGGTCCATGTCCCGGGCCACGTTCGCGGTGGAGATGTGCGGCAGCAGGGCGGGGTTGCGAGCCGCGCACTGCCGGGCGAGGCGCTGGTAGGCGTCGGCCCAGGCCTTCTGCTGGTCCGCGCCCTCGGGGTAGCCGGCCGCGGTGCCGGCCAGCAGGGCCTGCTCGTCCGCCGGGTTGTCGAAGCACTGGACGGGAGCGCTGGCGCCGGTGCCGCGCGGGTCGAAGCTGACGATGTCGAAGCGCTTGCGCACGTCCTCGGGGAACTGGCCGAGCATCTTGGGCAGGGCCACCAGGCCGGGCGCGGCCGGGCCGCCGGGGTTGTAGAACAGGGAGCCGATCCGGTGCGCCTGGTCGTCCGCCGGGTGCCGGATGACGGAGAGGTCGATTCCGGCGCCGTGGGGGTCGTGGTAGTCGAGCGGGACGCGGGCGGTCGCGCACTCGAAGCCGTCCGCGCACTTCTCCTCCCACGTGAGTCGCGGCACCGGGGCGGCGTCCGGCGCGGCCACGGCGGTCGCCGGACACACGGCGGCCAGCAGCGCGGCCGCGGCGGCGCCCGCGCCAAGCCGCCACGAGGCCGCCAGGCGTCGGGCTGCGGTGCGGGACGCCTTGAGCCGACGCGGGCCTGCCGCGGGGCCGGTGGGAGGGGAGGTACGAGTCACGCGAGTGCCCTTTCGTCAACGGGCCGGGCGGTCGTGCGCGCTCCTCGGTCGCGGCGTACCGCCCGGCACGCCCGACGGTTCCGCACCCCGCTGGCAGACCGCTGGCAGATCGCTGGCAGGGGCTCGGGCGCCGAGTCGCGTCCCTCGTCGCAGTGACCGCACTGGCCGTCACAGGGGTGGGGCTCGCGTCGGGAAGCGCGTCCGCCGCATCCGGATCCGACTCCTCGCCGCGGGCCGCGAGTATCCGGCCCAGGCGCCGGGCGATCCGGCCGTGGCCGCCGGCGATCACGATCTTCATATGACTCTCCTCGGGACGGAGGAGCAGGGTGGAGCGGGTGCCCGGGGTGGGGGCGCGGGGGGGGGCCCCCCCCCGGGCGCGCGGGGGGGGGGGGGGCGGGACAAGGCGGAGGGGCGC
>NZ_JBEXKB010000103.1:0-21812 GCF_040609455.1 Kitasatospora sp. NPDC004669 | reverse complement strand
GGCCGGTGGCGGCCCGCCCCCGCGGGGTGTTCAGCGGGCGCTGCCGAGGTTGCGGTCGTGGTCGGCGCCCTCCAGCAGGAGGGTGGTCTCCTCGATCCGGCGGAAGCGGCCGTCGGGGGCGAACTCGGCGAAGAGGTAGACCTCCATGCGGACGGTGGAGCCGTCGGTCTTGGTGATGGTCATGGTGTGGCGGTCGGCGTAGCGGTGGCCGTTGACGAGTTCCTCGTGGACCTCGACCGAGCCGTCGGCCACGACCGTGCGCAGGTGGGCGATGTGGGCCAGGAACTGCTCGCGGTCGTCCCAGCGGCCGTCGGTGCGCTGGCGGTAGTCGGGGGCGAAGTGGCGGTCGACGGCCTCGTGGAGGTCCAGGCCCGGGGTGAGGAGCAGGTCGTCGAGGGCGGTGGCGATGTCGGTGTGGCGCACGGGATTCCTCCGGAAGGGGTTGGTACGGATCGAGATGCGTGCCTCAAGCACGCATCTCACGCTACACGAAAAGCGTGCTCGGCGCACGCTAATCTGAGGGGGTGACGAATCCGACCGGACACCAGATCGCCGAGGCCCTGGGACTGCTGCTGCGGCGCAGCACCCGCACCGGGCTCCACGTGCAGCTGACCGACGGTCTGGGGGGAGCCGTCGACGAGCTCACCTACCCCGTCCTGAGCGGCCTGGCCCGCACCGGCGCGTGCAGCGCCGCCGACCTCGGCCGCGAGATCGGACTGGACCGCACCACCGTGACCCGCCGCGCCGACCGGCTGGAGGAGGCGGGCCTGCTGCGCCGCGAGGCCGACCCCGCCGACCGGCGCGCCACCCTGCTCGTCCTCACCGGCTCCGGGCACGACGCGGTGCGGGCCACCCGGGACCGCCTGGCGGCCCGCATCGAGGACTCCCTCGCCTCCTGGCCGGCCGCCGACGCCGAGGTCTTCGCCGGGCTGCTGCGGACCTTCGTGGACGAGGGGCCGTTCCAGGGCTGAGGTCCCCGGGGCCGAGGTTCCGAGCCGGGGCCTCAGGCCTTGGGCCCGGGCCCGGGTTCCATCAGGCCCGGACCTCCGGGGCCGGGCCCGCGGGCGCCGGACGGCCGACCGGGGCCGCGTGCCGGGCGAGCAGGGCGCGCAGCGCGTCGGGGTCCGCCGTCCCGCGCTTGGCCAGGATGAGCAGGCAGGAGCCGCTGCGGTTGAGCACCACGAACAGGTGCTCCGTCTCCACGAAGCCCGACAGCGTCGCCCACGCCCGGGTCTGGCTGCCGCACCGGTCGGTGACGGTCACCCCGGCGCCGTCCACCACCACGGTGCGGGGCCCGCCGCGCCGGGTCACCCGGCGGTGCGCCGAGGCCGCCTGCAGCCGCGGGGCATACTCCTGACCTGCCCGACGCCGGGGCGGGATGGGACGGCCCCTTCAAGTACCCCGGTGAGGTCAAAACTCGTGAGCACCACCCGACCGTGGATCCGGGCGGCTCCCAAACCCGTGACCAACTGACTTCACGACCCGTGAACGAAGCCAGCCAGGAGGGTTCGACGCCGGAGCTGCGGGAGAAGGCCGGCCCGGACCGGCTGGAGTGCCCGGGTTCGTACAGGCCTGACATTCCCCTCGATTGCTCCCCACACCCGGGGATACGGACGGGCGGGCGCGGGTGCTCAGCGTGTGTTCCGCCGTGTGCTGCGGGTGTCGCGAGGACTGTTACGCAGCCGATGGGCAGCCGTGACGCGACCGGGCGGGGACCGCGACACGGCGCTCCTACCGTCACTGACGACGCACCGGCCGCACCGGCCGGGGGCGCCCGCGAGAGAGACCGAAGGAGACCCACCGTATGAGCAGGACCCGCACCGACCGCTCGCCCGCCCGTCGCACGCTGGCGGTCTGCGCGCTGACCGGGGCCGCACTGCTGTCCGCCGTCACCGGCGGGCAGGCCTGGGCCGACGGGAGCCCGAAGTCGGCCGTCGCCACGCCGGGCGCCACCCCCGCCCCGGCGCACGGGGCCGCGGCCACCGTCGCCCCCGCCAAGCCCGGCTCGGGCCCCGTCGCGACCGCCGCCCCCGCCCAGCCGACGCCGAAGGCCGCGGCCGCGGAGGTCACCTCCGCGCCGCCCGCCCCGGAGCGCTCCCCCGGCGGCGCCCAGCCGCAGGTCCGTGAGGTACCGAAGGGCGCCGCCCAAGCCGGGGACGGCTCCGCCGCGACCGACGGCAACGGTCTGATGCTGGCGGGCGGCGGCGCCGTGGCGGCCGTCGGCGCCGGCGCGCTGGGCTTCGCCGTCCTGCGCCGCCGCTCCGGTGCGCGCGGCTGACACCGGTCCCGAGCCCGCCGGGCACCCCGGCGCCCTTCCTCCGCACCTGGCCAGGCAGGGAAGCGGCGCCGGGGCGCCCTCGGCGACAGGGACCGACCGAGGGGACGCGGGCGGTCACGGCTGGGGCACCGGCCGTCGTGGGCGGCGGCGCGCCGCCCGGCTCGGCCCGAGCATCCTGAGCCGTACGGTCTTCGGTGCCGCCGGTCTGCTCTGCCTGGTGCTCGGAACCTCGCTCGCGCTGTCCGGCCGGGACACCCCGGTGGTACGGATCGAGGCCTCCGCCCACGACACCGCGCCCGCCCCGACGACGCCCACCGCGCCGGCCGCGTCCGTCGGCGCGCCCAGTGCCGCCGCTCGGCCGCTGGCCTCCTCGCCGCCCACCCGGCTGCTGATCCCGTCGGTCGGCGTGGACGCCCCGGTGACCGGCCTCGGCCTGAACTCCGACGGCACGGTCCAGGTGCCGTCGGCCGACCGGGCCGACGAGGTCGGCTGGTACCGCAACGGCCCCACCCCGGGCGAGACCGGCCCCGCCGTCCTGATCGGGCACCTCGACACCAAGTACGGCCCGGCGGTCTTCCAACGGCTGCCGGAACTGCGCCCGGGCGAGCTGATCCACATCCGACGCGCGGACGGCGGCAGCGCGGACTTCAAGGTCCGCGCCCTGCTCCAGGCCGCCAAGGACCACTTCCCCACCGAGACCGTCTACGGCGACACCCCCACGCCCGCGCTCCGGCTGATCACCTGCGGCGGGCGGATCGGCTCGGACGGCCACTGGACGGACAACATCATCGTCCTGGCGGATCCGGCCTGACCCGGTTCATGCTTGGGCCCGGTTCATGCCCGGGCCCGTTCCGGGCTCGAGCCCGGGCGGAACCGCCGAACGCCGTTTGCACGACCTACCACCCGGGACGAGGGGCGAAAGGCGACGAGGTCAGGAAGCGACCAGGACGGCCACGGGGCCGACGAACCGGCACCCAGCCGCAGACCAGGAGGACGAGCACCGACCGTGGCACCACCGACCCCGCTGCGCCGCCGCGCCGTACCGCTGGCCGCCGTCGCCGTCTTGGCCGTCCTGATCGCCCTCGCCGCCCTGGCCCTCGACCGGTCCGACCCCGGCGGCCTGCGGGACAACGGCCCGCTCAAGCCCGTCACCCCGACGGCGGTGGCCGAGCCGCTCTGGCCCGCCCTGGCCGCCTCGCCGCCGCCGACCACGCCGACGGCCAGCTCCGCCACCCAGGCGCCGCCGCAGCCGTTGCCCGACCTGACCGTCCCCGGGCACGACCTCACCACGGTCGACGTCCGCAGCGTCCTCACCAAGGACCCGGCGCTGAGCGCGGAGGAGCACCGCGCGCTCGACTCCTGCGCCGGGTGCGAGGTGCGCGCGCCCGAGTTCCGCGAACTCACCGGCGACGGACGGCGCTCGCTGATCACCGCCGTCGCCACCCCCGGACTGGTCGTGGTGCACGTCTACACCCTCGCCGACGACCGTGTCCTGCCGATCCTACGGGCGGAGGTCCGGAGCGGGTTCAGCGCCGCGACCGTCGGCTCCGACCTGTGGCTGTACGAGCCGACCACCGTCTTCACCCGGACCAGCAGCCACTACCAGTGGGACGGCGTCAGGCTGGCCCTGAAGGAGCGGCGGGTGGACGGCACCGGCCTGCTGCCCGATGACGCGGGCACCGGCCCGCCGACCGCCACCCCCACCACCCCCACCCCAATCACCCCTGCCCCGGCCAACCCCGTCCCCAAACTGCCGCCCGGCGAGGGCGCGGCCGTCCCGTCCCCCCGGCCCGTCCGACCGACCCCCCAGGCCTCCGCCCCCGCCGTGTTCCCGGAAGCGAAGCGATGACCCCCGCAGCCACCCCCGCCCAGCCGCACATCCTGATCGTCGAGGACGACGAGGTGATCCGGGAAGCCACCCGGATGGCACTGGAGCGCTACGGCTTCCCGGTCACCACCGCCGCCGACGGCTTGGAGGGGCTGGAGGCCTTCCACGCCGTCCGCCCCGACCTGCTCCTGCTGGACGTCATGCTCCCGCTGCTCGACGGGGTCGGCCTCTGCCGCCGGATCCGTGAGGAGAGCCAGCTGCCGATCCTGATGATGTCGGCCCGCACCGACCCGGTGGACGTGGTGTCAGGTCTGGAGGCGGGCGCGGACGACTACGTGGTCAAGCCCTTCGAGAGCGCCGTCCTGGTCGCCCGGATCCGTACGGTGCTTCGTCGGATCCGGGTGGTGCCGACGGTCGCCGCCTCCGCCGACGCCCCGGTTGACGACCCTGCCGTCGAGGTGCCCGCCACCGTTCCCATCACCCCCACCACGCTGCGCAGCTTCGACGGCCTACAGGTGGACACCGACAGCATGGAGGTGCGGGTGGACGGCCGGCTCGTCCCGCTCACCCCCACCGAACTGCGGCTGCTGTTGGAGTTCACCGCCGCACCCGGCATCGTGCTGGAGCGCACCACCCTGCTCGAACGCGTCTGGGACTACGAGTGGGGCGCCGACACCCGGGTGGTGGACGTCCACGTGCAGCGGCTGCGCGCCAAGATCGGCTCCGGCCGGATCGAGACCGTCCGCGGGTTCGGCTACAAGCTGCGGCGCCCGGCATGACCCTGCGCCGCCAGATCGCCACC
This sequence comes from Kitasatospora sp. NPDC004669, assembly GCF_040609455.1. Lineage (NCBI taxonomy): Bacteria > Bacillati > Actinomycetota > Actinomycetes > Kitasatosporales > Streptomycetaceae > Kitasatospora > Kitasatospora sp. NPDC004669. Next base: position 16,904 of record NZ_JBEXKB010000103.1, on the reverse strand, counting down.
GCCGTCGCCGCCATCTCCGTCCTAGTCGCGGTGGCCGTCGGCCTGCTGGTCCACCAGGCGATGATCCGTCAGCACGTCGACCAGGCCCGCTCCTCCGCACTCACCGCCCTCGACTCGGCCCTGGCCGGCTACGGGCGCAACGGCGAGGTGGCCGGCCGCGGCATCGCCCTGGACGACCCGGCCCTGCCCACCCGGCTGCGCGACCTCGCCGCCGGCGGCCGACAGGGCTCACTGCTCGCCACCGACCAGCACGGCGAGTCGATGTGGGCGGCCGCCCCGGTCCAGACCGGGGTGCTCTCCGCCCGGGTGGACTTCACCCAGGACCGCCGGGCGATCGCCGACCTGGACCGGATCATCCTGATCACCGTCGTCGCCGCGGTCTTCACCACCGTGCTGGCCGGTGTGCTGGTCGCCGACCGGATCAGCCGCCGGCTGCGCACCGCGGCCACCGCCGCCCGGGGCATCGCGGCCGGCGGCACCGACACCCGGATCGGCGAACTCGTCGACGGCCGGGACGAAGTGGCCGACCTCGCCGCCGCCGTCGACCTGATGTCCCGCACCCTGCACCGCCGGCTGGAGGACGAGCAGCGCTTCACCGCCGACGTCGCCCACGAACTGCGCACCCCGCTCACCGGTCTGGTCACCGCCGCCGAGCTGCTGCCGCCCGGCCGCCCCACTCAGCTGGTGCAGAACCGGGTCCAGGCGCTGCGCGGCTTGGTCGAGGACCTCCTGGAGGTCTCCCGCCTGGACGCGAACGCCGAGTCCCCCGACCTCTCCGCCGTCCCCCTGGAACGCGCGGTGCGCCGCACCGTCACCCTCACCGGCCTCGACGTCGACATCGAGATCGCCGCCGACCAGGAGGTCCGCACCGACCTGCGCCGCCTGGACCGCATCCTCGGCAACCTGATCCTCAACGCCCACCGCCACGGCGCCGGCCCGGTCCGGCTCCGCGTCGACGGCCACCGCATCACCGTCCGCGACCACGGCCCCGGCTACCCCGACGACCTGCTCCACCGCGGCCCCCAGCGCTTCCGCACGAACGCCCCCGAACGCGGCCGCGGCCACGGCCTCGGCCTCACCATCGCCACCGGCCACACCCGCGTCATCGGTGCCACCCTCACCTTCACCAACCATCCCACCGGCGGCGCCCTCGCCACCCTCACCCTGCCACCCGACTGACCCCCCCCGCCCCCACCGACGACCGCTGGAAACCGCCGGGCGGCGACCCGGCCGGTCAGGGCACCAGTTCCAGCATCGATGCCAGTGGCAGTGACGGGTTGGCGGCGGCCGCTTCCACCTGAAGGGTGTCTTTACTGCCGTACGGTGGCTGAGCAGCGGCTTTGCAAGCGGCCGCCTCGCGGGCGTGATCGCGGTTCGTGGGTCTGCGACTGCTGTACTTGATCTTCTGCCGGGTGATTGGACCGGCTGACACTACTGGGGCGCTCGTCAGCTGCGAGAAGCGCCGAGATCCTCGTCCCGCGTCACGAGGTCGCCTTGCTCCGCCGCCAGATCGAGCGACCACGGATGTCGAGGGCCGACCGTACGGTACTCTCCGCACTCGCCCGAAAGCCACCGACCACGCTGCGCCGCCGCCGGCTCGTCACCCCGGGCACGCTGCCGGCCTGGCATCGGTGCCTGGTCCGCTGGAAGTGGCGACGGCCACCGGCCAGGCCCGGTCGGCCACCGCTGCCCGACGAACTCGTCGCACGCATCCGGCGCCTGGCCACGGACAACCCGACCCGGGGCTACGTCAGAATCCAAGGCGAGCTTCGACGGCTCGGCCATCGGGTCGCCGCTGCCACCGTCCGCCGAGGCCTTCGCCGCCTCGGACTGCCACCCGCACCCCGGCGCGCCTCCCGGCAGAGCCGGCGGACAGACCGTGGGATCGGAGGCCACCAGTGCGAACATCGCGGGCTCGGCCCGCAGCATCGCCACATCTGACAGGCAGTCCCCGTCCAGTGCCACCGCCAGAGCGAGGTCCAGCAGGACTTTCCCCGGATCGTGCACCGCCCGCGGCCTGCGCCACGGCGTCAACGCCGCCGACATCGCCTTGTCCAGTCCGGCCTTGCGGACCGTCTCCACCAGCAGGACCCCACCGGCCTGCGAGATCACCCCGCCGCCGTCGTCCCGGACGCGGACACGTGGATACGACCCGATACCCTTGTTCACCTGGAGAGTGCTTCTTTCCTTGCATCTGACAGGACCCTCGACAAGTCCCATCGTTGCAGGTCAGCAGCACTCTCCATTTGTTTGATCAAGACGCGGACACGCCCGCTCGTGAAGCGCGAGGTCAGCGGCCTGAAGACCGTAGTGCATCAGACCGCTCTTGGGCACCATGCCCGGCCAAGGATCGAAAGCAGGGGACTGTCCGAAAGCAGATCACCGGCGTCCAGCAGCAGCTCCAGATCCTCCATCCTTCACCTGCCACCCACAACTGAGCCCCCGCCGCATCACCGACCGCGGCCCGCCGCACACCGCCGGGCGGAGAATCTCGGTTGCCGACGCCGATCACGCGGTGGTCTGATGCCGCGGTGGCAGGTATGAACATCACCCTGTGTCTCCCGGCGGAAGCGGCCGAGCGGGTTGAGGAGGCGGTCGCCGAGGCGATGGAGCCCTTCTACTTGGATGCCCCGGGCTGGGAGGAGAACCGCATCTGGGACTCCTGGAGGATCGTCAGCCGCGCGTTCAACGTGCTGCCCGGCTATGAGACGGACCTCCGGCTGGTCGCTCCTCACCCCAGCCGCTGGGGAGGCTACGTCGAGCCGCCGGTCAACGACTTCGGCTGGTGCGCCGGCGGGCCGCGCGAGCTGCTGGACTTCGGGGCCTCCACCGAGGAGGCCCGGCAACTGGCGGACGCGGTCTGGCTGCACTGGCACCAGCTGGTGGCCGAGCTGCCCGCCGCCCAGCCCTATGACGTCTACTACGGCCGCCATGTGACCGAGGGCTGAGCCTACTCCCGCGAACAGGCCGCGGCGGACTACTGGTCCCAGCCCCTGCTGCGAGCCTACGAAGAACACCGGGCCGCGCTCTCCACCGCGCGGTACTCCTCGAACTTCCTCTTCCTCACCGACCCGGTCGTCCAGGTCGGACAGGAAACCCGGGAACGGTTCGTCGAAGGCCGGGCGGCCTGGGCCCTGCCCCGACACAACGTGCTCTCGCTGGGCGGCTGGTGGTACGGGGACGGCGGACCGGTCGCGCACGGTGCCTGCCGCCACCGGGATGACTGTCCGCACCGGCCCGAGCTGCCCGACGGTCAGCAGCACATCGACCGGTACCTCGTCGACCTCCCGGGCGACACCCTCCTGGTCGGCCTGCACTGCCACGTGTGAGTACCGGTGGTTTGTTGCACCGGCGAGTAAGAAGGTTTGACGGTACATCAGGTCAGCGATACGTCTGACGTTGGGATTTTCGCAGGCCGCAGGGGGTTCCTGATGACCGCACGGCGTCCGTGTCCACCCGCGCCGGGTCCGCTGGAGGAGTATGCAGCCCGGTTCGACGACCTGCTGGTCTCTCTCGCCCAGCGGCGCGGCTTCCGCGAGTACCTGACCGGGCTGCTGACTCCACGGGACCGAAACAAGACGCTGACCTGCTTCTTTGTGCCGTGTCTTGGAACTCAGGCAGTGCACAAAGTCGCGGCGGGGCGCCGACCGGCGGTGAACGCGGCCGGTGGGACACCCATGAAGTGGCGGAACTCGGCCGTCATGTGGGACTGGTCGTAGTAGCCGGCCGTCGCGGCGATGTCGGCCCATCGGCCCACATCGGCCGCGAGCACGGTGCGAACGCGGTCAATGCGTGCGAAGTGCTTGGGGGACAAGCCGGTGGCGTCGGTGAACAGGGCGTGTAGGCGGCGCTCACTGATGTGCAACCGGGCCGCGGTCGCGGTGACAGTGGTGCCGACCAGAAGACGTGCCGCCTCTTCGAGCCGCTCCGACGGCGCCGGGCGGTCGGCCAATGCTTTTTCGAGAGCGGTGACCGGGTCGGCGGCGAGCTGGTCGATGTCCAGGCCCGGTAGTTCGCGGAGCGGCAGGGCACCGTCGGCGAGACCATTCAGCGAACGTCCGAGCAGGGCTTGGGCACGACCCGGCCGCATACGAACCCGCACGCACGAGTGGCCGGGCGCGGCGACGTGATAGGCGGCCCGGGTGCGGGGGCCCATGACGATCAGCTCGCGCTTGTCAGTGCGCACGAGAAGTGTGGTGGCGTGGTCGGGCACATCGACCGCCGCCGAACCGGCCGCCGTAGCTATATCGATCCCGGCCACCCACCGCAGAAGGGCAGGCGGCACGACGAGAGAACTCACGCGGCCCACGATAGTGCCGAAACTTCCTATCACGAGGTGTGAGAGCGCTGTCATCGTCGGGACATGATCCTTGTTACCGGTGCCACCGGCACCATCGGTAGTCACGTCGTCCGCCTGCTCACTGAGCGGGGCCTACCGTTCCGGGCGATGTCCCGCCGCGAGCGGCCCGGCGGGGTGCGGGCCGACTTCGACGACCCGGCGTCGCTGGCGCGCGCAGTGGCCGACGTCGACACGGTCTTCCTCGTAACCGTGCCCCCCGTACCAACCGCGGACCACGACATCGCCCTGGTCACGGCCGCGCGGGCGGCAGGCGTCCGTAAGATCGTCAAGTTGTCCGCCATCGGCAGCGGCGAGCGGTTCGACGGGGCGACCGTCGGCGCGTGGCACGTCGCCGCGGAGGAGGCGATCGAGGCCAGCGGGCTCGTGTGGACGATGCTTCGCCCGCCGAGCTTCGCCTCGAACCTCTTGCGGTACCGGGCCCTGATCCAGGCCGGAGAACCGATCCCGAACCTGGCCGGCGACTCCCGGCAGGCCATCGTCGACCCGAGGGACGTGGCCGCGGTCGCCGTCGCCGCCATGACCAGCGATGCGCACGACGGACAGCGGTACGACCTGACCGGGCCGGAGCTGCTGACGTCCGCAGACCAGGCGGCGATCCTGGAGGGCGTGCTGGAACGGCCAGTCAGGATCACCGACACGAATGCGCTCGACCAGCTGCCGGCCGGGATGGTCACTGGCATCGGCTGGGCGCGCGCCGGCGGTGCGGCCTACGTCACCGACCACGTGCCGCGGGTGCTCGGCCGGCCGGCGGGCACGTTTGAGCAGTGGGCACGCGACCATCGGGAGGCATTCGCGACAATGCCGTAACCGACCGCCGCCGACGGCCGCCAGGGCTCTGGTAGTTCAAGGGATACAGCCCGTTCTCCTTTGGTGCTTCGCTGGAGCTGGTGAGAACTCGCGCAGATGGGTGGGGGGTCATGGTCGCCGGGTGGGGCGGTCGTCCCAGCGGTGGGTGGTCCAGGCGCGGCGAATGAGGCTACGCACGGTGATGACGGCATCCGTGAGGTCGAAGAAGGCGTTGATGACGTCGATCCGGCGTTCGTAGCAGCGCGCGAGACGGTGGAAGGCGTTCTGCCAGGCGTGGGTGCGCTCTACGTGCCAGCGCCCGGTGGCCTGGACGGGAGCTTTCTCGCCCTTGTGCGCGATCCGGCCGCGCAGTCCCCGTTCGTCGAGGGCCGTGCGGGTCTTGCCCGAGTCGTAGCCGGCGTCCAGGTGCACGGTGATGACGTCAGGCAGCAGGCTTAAGCCGTCCAGAAGATCCAGGGTCGGGGCGAGCAGCGGCGAGTCATGGCAGTTCGCTCCGGCCAGGACGCGGCCCAGCGGGATGCCGTAACCGTCTGTCATCCCCGAACGTTTGAGGCCCTGTTTGCCCCGGTCGACCGGTGAGCGTCCGGCGGGCCGGGGCTTGCCAGGACCAGCCGTTCCGCTTCAGCAGCCGCCACACGGTTGCGATCGACAGCCGTATCCGGAACCGGCGGCCGATCACCGCCTGGACCCGGCCCCGGGTCCAACACTGGTCCTCGAACCCGTGCGCGCCAGGACCCTTGCCCAACTCCTCTTCCAGCTCGGCGAACCGGGCCGCCGACAGCTTCGGCACACTCGCAGGACCGGACGAGCACAGGGCCTCGGGGCCTCCCTCACGCCAGGACCGTCGCCAGCGCTCCACCGACCGCTCGCTGACCCGCAGGTCACGGGCGATCGCCGAGGTCTTCTCGCCCGCCTCGAACCGGGCAGCGGCCTCGAGCCGCACCTGTTCACGAAACGCCTGCCGCTCAGCGGTCAGGCCCCCACCCTGCGCGTGCCGCATACCTCCGGCATACCGCAGGGATCACTACCTGTCACTACCCGACAACCGCACGAAAACCTCAGTAATTGCCGTCCTCGAACGGCATGAGACCGATGCCGCGAGTCATGTTGCCCTGGCCCTGCGTGCTGGGGCGTCGTTCCGGGTGTGGGCCGAATCAACTGTGTCAGCCAGCCGGTTTCTGAACACCTGGGCATGGCGGGCCCAACACATGGCGGAGGACGGCATCGTCACCTGCAAGGACTTCGAACAGGGATTGCCCAATCTCCGGCGCGCGGGTGACACCCCAGTCGCCTTGGGGCGAGTGGATATCGCCGAAGACTCGCGCCTGGTCTTCCTGGCCGCCGATCTGAGCTCATGCGTTGCCGTGTTGTAGAGACCGACCCGTCCCAACTTCGCTGTCACAGATCACCGGTGGGTGCGGCGCGATGTCCCGCCTGCCTGGGGCCGACGGCGGCCGCTTGGGGCGCTGCTCCTGGTCGACGTCGTCGGGGGATGTGTCGGGTATCTGCCGATACCGCCCCTGACCTGCGAAAACCGCTGGCAGCCGGTGCCATGCATCGCCTAGAGTCGGCCCGCCCGTCCCGGTCGGGGCGGTGGCGTACCGGCGCGCCCTGTCGAGCACGCGCAGTGATTCCAGGAGTTGACGATTCGATGGTGTGTCTGGCGTGCGGGACGCGTCCGGCGGGAACGGACAGCGGCCGGTGCTTCGGCTGCGCGGAGGCGGCCCCCGGCTGGGCCGCGGCGCTGAACCCGGCGAACGGCCTCGCCACGGCGGTGTCCGTCCTGCTCGGGCTGAACGCCGTGATGGCGGCGGTGCTGGTCACGGTGGACGTCTGGGCGAACGTACTCACAGGCCGGGTGCTGGACGGGTCGGATGACGTAGGACCCGAGGACTTCGAATTCCTGAAGTCGGCGGCGCGCGCCCTCAACGGGCTGCTCCCGCCCCTGGCGCTGGCCACCGTGGTGGTCTTCATCGTCTGGTTCCACCGCACCCGCAAGAACGCCGACCTGCTCGCACCCAACGGGCACCGCATGGGACGCGGCTGGACCATCGGCGCCTGGTTCACCCCGATCGCCCAGCTCTGGATCCCCTGGCAGCTGATGGCGGACTGCTGGCGGGCCAGTGCGCCGCTGGACGCCGAGGGAAGGCGCCGACAGCCGTCGGAGGCGGTCCTCGTCGTGTGGTGGTCGACCTTCGTCGGCTCCCTCGTCATCGGCCGGGTCGCCGCCATGACGACCCGCCACGTCGACTTGATGGATTCCATCGACCTCGAACACCTGCGGACCGGCCTCTGGGTGGAGGCCGGCGGGGCTGCCCTGCGGCTGGTGGCAGCGATCGCCGCGATCGTGGTGGTCCACCACCTGACCGCGATGCAGCGGGCACGCCGGGCCGACATCAACCCGCTCGCGGCCCGGGCCGCCCAGGCAGCCCGCGTCAACGCCGTGGTGTCGGCCACGGAATGACGGGCGATCCGAGCGCGGCAGACCTGCCCTGTGCTCGTCGCCCCCACCGCGCCGGCGACGCCCACGGCGCGGTCGCTGCGCTGTGCCTCTTCCCGGCGTCCGGCTGGTGCCGGACGCGTGGGTGGGGTAGGGCGGGGACGCTGTCCGGCCCCTGGTTCCGACGGCCGGGCCGTGGTGGCACGGCGCTGCTCTGACGGCCCGCTCGGTCCTTCCGGGGCCCTGGTCGCGCCCCTGGAGGCTGCTCGCTGGGCTGCTGGTCGGGTTGCTGGTCCTGGCTCTGGTCTGGTTCGTCGTAGTGCGCCCTGCGCTGGTGTCCGTCGGTGGGTCGCTGAGCTCCTGGCCGGGACCACCATCACCTTCGGCGGCGACGAACTGGTCTACGACACAGCGGCGAACACCGTCACGGGCGTCCGCTACTACCCGATCCCCGGCGGAACCACCCTGGTCCGCCAGGGCGGCAAGTCGACCTACCAGATCGCCGACCACCACGGCACCGGCACCCTCGCCATCGACGGCACCACGCTCACTGAGACCCGGCGCCCGAGCGACCCCTTCGGCAACCCCCGCGGAACCCAGCCCACCACTTGGGCCGGCGACCATGGCTTCGTCGGCGGCACCGCGGACGACGCCACCGGCCTCACCAAGCCATCCGAAGCCTTTGGGTTCGTTCTTGCGGCCCCGGTACTCGCGGATCGCGTAGATCAGTCTTGATCGCTCGCCGGGCTTGTAGCAGGTCATGCCCGCCATCGACACTGCGGGTGCCGATAAATCATCTGCCCAGGTCGCAGTCTTGATCGCCGTTCTGCGGCCATGCTCGTGCTCGCCCAGGGCCTTCATCTACACGGGCATCAGCGGCATGATGATCTGTTGTGCTGCTGCGCCTGGCCTACCTCGCGGCGACCAACACGCTGACGCTCCTGTGCCTGCTGCCGATGGGCAGCTGGGAGAAGGACATCGAGATCCTTGCGCTCAGGCACCAACTCCTCATCCTGCAGTGCCGGGTCGGCAAGCCCGCCTTCACCGACACGGACCGCGCGGTCCTCGCCGGGCTGCTCCACCACCTTCCCACCGACAGGCTGCGGCGTCTTGTGTCGCTGGTCCGCCCGGAGACGGTCCTGCGCTGGCACCGCGACCTGCTCAAACGGCGTCACGCCGCGACCTGCGCACCGAGGCGCCGTGGGCGCCCGCCCACCGGCCGCACCGAACCCTGACGCAGGTCGAACTGGCCGCGCGGATCCGTGCCGCGCTGAGCGTCGACGTCCAGCTCCGAACCCTGTTCGACGTGCCGACCGTGAGCGCACTCGCGGAGCTGCTCGGGACCGAGAAGTCGACCCGGCCGGCCCTGCGGCCGATGCGTGATCGGAGCGGCCGGTGACGACGTCGGACTGACCGGATCAGCGGCGTGAACCGCCGACGGCCGGCCGCCGCAGTCCGTGGAACCGGACGCGGAGGCCGACCGTCGGCGGTGGGGCGGGGACCGCGGGCGCACCGGCCCGTGGACCCCGCCGGGGCTATGGGGTCACCAGGCCGGCCTCGTAGGCGATGATCACCAACTGGACCCGGTCCCGGGCGCCGAGCTTGGCCAGCAGCCGGGTGACGTAGGTCTTGGCGGTGGCGACACTGATCACCAGGTGTTCGGCGAGTTCGGTGTTGGACATCCCCTGGCCGACCAGGACGAGCACCTCACGCTCCCGCTCGGTGATGCCGGTGACGGTTCGCCGGGGCTTGGCGGAGGACTTGGCCGACGGGCGGCCGGCGAACTCCTTGATCAGCCGCCGGGTGACGCTGGGGGCGATCAGGCCCTCGCCGGCGGCGACCACCCGCACCGCGGCCAGGATCTCGTCCAACGCCATGTCCTTGACCAGGAACCCGGAGGCGCCCGCTCGCAGTGCGGCGTAGACGTAGTCGTCGTCGTCGAAGGTGGTGAGCACCACGATCTGGGTTTTTCCGGGGCCGGCGGTGATCTGCCGGGTGGCCTCGATGCCGTCCATGCCGGGCATCCGGATGTCCATCACCACGACATCGGGTTCCAGGGCGGCGGTCAGCTCGACCGCCTCGGCACCGTTACCGGCCTCGCCGACCACCTCCAGGTCGGGGGCGTCGGCGATCACCATCTGCAGGGCAGCACGCACCAGCGGCTGGTCGTCGACCAGCACCACGCGGATCGTCACCGGACCCCCTCGGGAACGGGAAGACGCGCGGCCACACGGAAGCCGCCCTCGGGAAGCGGCCCGGCGGAGAACTCGCCGTGCAGCAGGTCGACCCGCTCGCGCATGCCCACCAGGCCGAATCCGGACCCGGCGGTCCTGCCGTGCGGGTGCCGGTGGCCCCGGTCGAGGACCTCGATGGTCAACTCCGACTCCTGGCAGTCGATGGACACCTGGCACGCCGTGGCGTCCGCGTGCCGCACCACGTTGGTGACCGCCTCCTGGATGATCCGGAAGGCCGACATGTCGATCTCCGGGGGAAGCGCCCGCTGCTCGCCGCTCCACCGCACGTCGACCCGGACACCGGCGGCCGTCGTGGTCGAGGCGAGCCGGTCGACGTTCGCCAGGCCGGGACCGGGCTCCATCAGGGCCGGCTCGGCATCCGAACCGTCCTCGGGCTGCCGGAGGGCACCGAGCATCCGGCGCAGCCCGGACAGCGTCTCCCGGCTTGCAGTCTCGATCTCGCCCAACGCACCACGGGCCCGGGCCGGTTGGGTGTCGATGACCCGGCGGGCCGCGCCGGCCTGCAGGGCGACGATGCCCATGGTGTGCGCGACCATGTCGTGCAGCTCGCGGGCGATCCGCAGCCGCTCGGCGGTGACCGCCCGGGCGGCGGCCTGGGCACCGAGCTGCTCCGCGTGCTCGCGGGACTGGTGCATCGAGCGACCGATCAGCCAGGCGATGACGGCCAGCAGCACCGCACCCTGGGCGTCGGTGGTGTCGGTGCGGGGGACCATGCCGACGTGTCCGACCAGCACGCCGATCAGCATGGCCGCGGCGATGTGCGCCGTCCGCCGCGGGCGGGTGGCCGTGATCACGAGGAGCGCGATGTCCGCCGAGAGGAACTGCAGGGGCGGGAACTGCGACCCGGCCGACCAGCCGTTGGTCACTCCTACCGAGGCGATGATCAGCAGGGCGAGGCCGGCCAGCGGCCGGCGTGTCAGCAGCGCGCTGCCCGCCAGGGCCACCAGCGCGGCCGCGGTCACCATGTTCCAGTCCCGGTGCGTCGCCGAGTGCCCGCCCATGGCGATACTGGTGAACCAGGCGGTGGCTCCGTCCCGCCCGACGAGCAGGGTGGGGTAGATGGTGACCACCAGCCAGGTGAAGGCTGTCCAGGCGCCCGGTGGCACGCGTTTCAGCTGCGGGAGAGTCATCGTGGCGTACATACGGCGATGGTAGCCAGGCGGTTCTGGCCGGGCATCGGACCACGGGTGTACGACCGTGGCTGACAGGCCGGCCGGACGACTGTCACCACAGGTTCGATGTACTGAACACGGCCCGGGCGGCAGGGTGGGTCGCATGATCGAAGTACACGAGCTGACGAAGCGTTACGGCAGGAAGCTGGCAGTCAACAACCTGAGCTTCACGGTGAATCCCGGTCAGGTGACCGGGTTCCTCGGCCCCAACGGAGCCGGGAAGAGCACGACCCTGCGGATGATCCTCGGCCTGCACACGCCCACCAGTGGGTCCGTCACCATCGACGGCCGCGCGTTCCGCTCGCTGCCCCGCGGCATGCGGCACGTCGGCGCGCTGCTGGACGCCGGCGACGTGCACGGCGGGCGCACCGCCCGGGCCCACCTGCGGGCGTTGGCCCGCAGCAACGCGATCCCGAGCAGCCGGGTGGAGGAGGTGCTGCGCGAGGTCGGCCTCGCGGACGCGGCCAACCGCCGGATCGGTGGCTTCTCCCTCGGCATGCGCCAGCGCCTGGGCATCGCCACCGCGCTCCTCGGGGACCCGCCCGTGCTGCTCTTCGACGAGCCGCTCAACGGCCTGGACCCGGAAGGCGTGTACTGGGTGCGCGGCCTGTTCCGCCGGCTGGCCGCCGAGGGGCGCACAGTCTTCGTCTCCAGCCACCTGATGTCCGAGATGGAGCACACCGCTCACCAGCTCATCGTCCTGGGCCGCGGTGAGCTGATCGCCGCGGAGAGCGTGGCGGAGTTCGCGGCCCGCGGGACCGACCGGAGCGTGTCGGTCCGCACGCCGGACACGGCGGCGCTGGCGCCGCTGCTGACCGCCGCAGGCGCGTCGGTCGAGCGCGAGCCCGACGGGCAGCTCAAGGTGGTCGGGCTCAACTCGGACCGGATCGCCGAGATCGCCTTCGAGCACCGCATCCTGCTCAACGAGTTGACCAATCACACCAGCTCGCTGGAGAAGGCGTTCATGGAGCTGACCGCCGACAGCGTCGAGTACCTCGCAGGAGAGACCAAGTGACCGCGCCGACGACGAAGAAGATGACCGCGGTGCCGAACCTGCCGCCCCTGGAGCCCAGGGCCCGCTTCGCCGACCTGTTCGCCGCCGAGTGGATCAAGCTGTGGTCGCTGCGCTCGACCCCCTGGGCCTTCGCCGCCACCGTCGTGGCGGTCCTCGCGACCACCATCGCCGGCGCCGTCGGCGACTCCCAGAACTACACCACGTACGACGCGCCGCATCAGGAGTACTTCCGGATGTTCGGGGCGGTGGGCGACTCGTTCTCCAGCGGCGCCGCCACGATGCTGATTCTCGGTGTCGGCGCCATCGGCGCCATCACGGTCCTCGGTGAGTACACCAGCGGCATGATCCGGACGACCTTCACGGCCGTCCCGGCCCGCCGTTCGGTGATGGCCGCGAAGGTGGCGGTGGTCACCGTGGCCACGACCGTTTTCGGTGTGGCCTTGGTGCTGGTTTCTTACGGTGTGACCCAGGCGATCCTGTCCGGTGACCACGCCTCCGCCGGCCTCGGGCACCACGGGGTCATCCGTATGCTCGTCGCCTCCTCGGTGCTCGCTCCGGTGTCCGCACTCGTGGGCATGGGGCTGGCCGCGGTCATCCGGCACAGCGTGCTCACCATCGTGGTCACGATCGCGCTCTTCTTCATCCTCCCCTCGCTGCTGGACAGCCAGAAGCACCTCACCGTGAGCATCCTGCACATGACGATCCTTCAGGCCTGGGGGCGCATCGGCTTCGAGCAGTCCACGACGGCGAGGTTTCCGTGGACGGTGACGGGTGCCTGCCTCGTCTTGGCCATCTGGGGGCTGGTCTCCCTGGTGCTGGCCATCTTCACCTCCAACCACCGGGACCAGTGAGCGGCGCTCCGCTGGACCTTCTCCCAGGCGCGGGCTGATGCGGCCGGACTGATCACATGGAACTCGAACGCTGATTCCACGATCATCCGGCCCGTCGGGCCGCGGCTTTTCCTTTACCTTCGAAGAAACGCGGTCGTCGAGCACGGCGCCCACCTCGGCATCGACGTGGAGATCGTTCAACGTGAGCCCGGCGCGCGAGGGTTCGCACCGGAGCCCAAACGGTGGGTGGTCGAGCAGACGCTGGGCACTCTCGTGCTCCACCGCAGGCTCGCACGGGACTACGAGGCCAAGCCGGCCAGCTCGGTGGCGGTGATCCACTGGTCCATGACCGACGTGATGCTCCGCCGCCTCACCCGCGCCGCCACCCCGACCTGGCATGACCCGCCACCCTGGCGTCCGGCACCTGTGACCAGCGGGAGCGTCGATGAGGGAACTCCTGGACAAGATCGAGTCCCGGCAGCAGCTCGTCCTCGAGACAGCCGACGAACTACGTGAGCAGATCGCCCGTCTCGCCGAACAACTCGCTGCCGCCGAAGACACCTTGAAGCGACTGCAGATCACCCGGGAGACCCTCCTGGAACTGGCCGCCGAGGACGGCACGGGGCCACCCGAGGCGCTGCCTCCCGGATACCGCGCGATCCTGGCGGCCATCGAGACAGCGGGAGAAGGACTCCGTGCCAAGGACGTCTGCCGAGCCCTCGGCCTCGGCACCGAGGCACGGCACACCGAAGGCACCCGCGCGAAGCTGAAACGCCTGGTCGGCCGTGGCATCCTCACCGAACCCGAGCCCGGCCTCTTCACCCTCACCAACCCGGCACCGGCCACCCCAGAGGCCAACCCAAGCTGATCTCCGGCGAAGGCTCACAAAACACCCTCTCACGGTTGCTCAGAGGGAAACCTTGGCAGCGGATGTCCAGGAAGCGGATGCCCCGCTCAAGTTGCTGCGGGACGCCCCGGTTCTGGGTATGGGACCATTCGGTGCCGTTCACCGGATCGGTACAGCAGCTGTCGTGTGTACCGGGGATGGTCAGCTGGGTCAGCTTGAAGCCGTTGGGTAGTCCGGCCATCCAGTTGGCGCTGTTCCACGAGGCGGCTGCGGCTGCTGTGGCTGTTGCGGTGAGGCCGAGGGTGGCGGCGAGGGCGCCGCCACCCAGCTTCAGGAGATCACGGCGATTCGGGTTCAGGGACATGAGCTCTCCGTATGTTTGGGTGGCCTGCCGCCGCTCTACTGCGGACTACGGCGGGTGGGTGCGCGCGGTTCAGCTCACCCCTGGGGTGAGCGAGCGTCCGTGGGAAGCGGTGATTGCCGCCGATCCAGGCCTTGCGGCGGTTCCGATGTGGTGGAACGCCGGGGAGCGTCGGGCCTGGCGCGGCCCTGAGGTGGCCCGCTCCGACGCTGGGGCTGCGGGCGACTCGCTCGTCCTCGATGAGCACGTCGCAAATAGATCTCTAGACGCAATCGGTTTGTCATGCAAACCTTGTTCCCATGGCGACTCACCCTGTTCCGTCCCCAAGCGACCCCCACAACCTCCTGGCAATGAAACGGGCCCTGGTCCACCACGTCCGTCGTGAGCAGCGCGGTGCCTGGTTCGCCCTCCTCGTCTTCGCCGCCGTGCGCTTCGCCGCTGCACCGGTGATCCGCTACGGCCAAGGCGACCACGCCGGGGACCTGCCGCCGGCAATGTGGTACTGGCCGGTGGCGCTGGTGCTCGCGTACGCCGTGATCAGCTGGTTCTACCTGCGTCGTTCCGCCCGCCTCGGCCTGGGTACCCGGGTCGGACCGTACCTGGCGCTGGGTGTCGTCCTGGTCGTGCTCATCACCGTCCACGTGGCGTGGACGGCCATGCACCCGGGGTTCCTCGCCGGTCTCCACGGACCGTCGCCCGTCGCCCCGTTCTTCAACACGGTGGTGAGCCCGGCCGGTACGATCGGCGTGGCGCTGCTGCTGCTCGCCCGGATCGAGCGCAGCTGGCCGCTCCTCGCCATCACCTGCGGCTACCTGGGCGTCATGCTCAGTTCCGGCAGCCTTCCCGACCCGTCGCCGTGGGGCTTCCCGCGCATCCTGTTCGAGGGAGGTGTGCTGCTGCTCGGCGGTGTCGGCCTCGCCCTGCTGCGACGGGTCCAGGGGCGGTCGGCCGCATGACCGAACACCCCACCAGCAGCCTCGACGACGTCGTGCACCAACGCGTCCGCCTGGGCATCCTCGCGGTGGCCAAGGAAGCCCGGCGGGTGGAGTTCACGTTCCTCCGCAGCACGCTCGGTCTCACGGCCGGCAATCTCTCCCAGCACCTCGGGGTCCTGGAGAAGGCGGGTCTGGTCAGGATCGACAAGGGCTACGAGGGCAAACGCGCCCGCACCTGGATCCAGCTCACCAAGGCAGGCAAGAAGGCCCTGCACGATGAGATCGCGACGCTCAAGACCCTGATCCACCAGCTCGAAGGACCCGGAGCGCTCGCAGGACTCGGGGGGCACGAAGGACGCGACGGGGAAGTCGACCCCGGTTCCGCAGCTGCTCCCGCACCGGGCTGAGCTTTTTGTTTGACCTCGTAGGTCACTCGACCCGCTGATCTGCGGTTCAAGCCCACCGGATACTGGCGCCTCGGCGACACCACCGGCAACCAGGCCACCGAGCTGATCTCCTCGGCCGCGCTCGCCCAGAACCGCGGCAGCTACCACAACACCACCTGCTGCCAGCCCGGCCCCTGGGCCTCCGGCACATCGACGGCCACCGGCTTCAACGGCACCAACGCATACGTCCAACTGCCCCCCATCGCCTGCAACGGAATCGACTGTCCTCACCCTGGACGTCACCGTCCCTCATTCTTAACCGCAGAGGCGAAGACCCGGCCGGAACACCGGTTGGGTCGTCGCCTGCGCACTGAACCTCTCAGCGGGCGCTGCTGGTCCACGACCTCGGACACTCAGCGGGGCTGAGTGAAGCCCACGGGATGTTGCACAGTTGAGCGCCCGAGTTGGCCGTTCAGGCCCGATCGAGCGCTCGGTCACAGCTGCGACGGGTCACCGTTCGCCAACTTCACCGAGACGGCATGGCGCCAGCCGTCACCTTGCCCAGGACTTCGCCAGGCTCACCGAGACCGGACACTCACCCCCCGGCATAGGTCGCTGACCTGCACTGTGGAGTTTCGCCTCGGGGCGGTGAGTTTTCGCCCCGGGGTCGCCGGTGAGTGTGCCCGCCCCGGGCACGGTCGCCCTGGCCGGAAAGTCCCCAGCGAAGGTCAGGGGCGGTGAGTTTCGCCCCGGCGTGGTCCGTTCGGGTGGCGGCTGGGTTCGGCGCTGTGGTTGGGCGGGCAGAGCCTTCGGCATGACGACTCCCACCCGGTCCCGCCGCCGTCGCCGACGTTCGTCCGCACCGACCATCCCCGCTCCCGCGACTGCGGTCCGTGCCGCGCGGCCGTCGGCTCTTGCACGGCCGGGCGGCGGGTGCTGTCGGACCTGGTCCAGCGAGCACATCTTCCCGGGCGGCATGGTCGTGCGCACCACCTGGCACGAGCCCGCCTGCAAGACCTGGGGCTGACCGTGACCGGCGTCGCGCTGGCCCGCTGGCTCCGCCGTCGGGCCGGGCGGTAAGTCACCTGCCTGCGCTCGCCGTTGCGGTACGGTACGGCCATGGGCTGATCGTGGCCTTGCCGGGAGCGGCTTCGGCCGCTCGGGAAGGCAGAACAGCGATGGAAAGGGGCGGCCCGCGCTTGGGCCGCCCCTTCGCCGTTCCCGCCCCGTCGCCTACGGCTCCGTCCACCCGCACGCCCGCCCGCCCGGGCACTGAGCGCATGCCAGATCGGCGCGGACGGTCCGCGCTGGATGAGGTCCTCGATGCAGGCGGCGCCGGCCGGGACGGCGGCGAGCATCTCGGCGACGGCCGGGTTCTCCTCGGCGGCCAGCCGCAGGTCCGTCGGTGGCGATGCGGCGGGCGGTGCGTGGTGATACGCCGAGCCGCTTGGCGATGGCGTCGTCGGTGTGGCCGTCGGCGAGCAGGCCGAGGGTGG
>NZ_JBEXKB010000102.1:15638-22236 GCF_040609455.1 Kitasatospora sp. NPDC004669 | reverse complement strand
GCGACACCCAGCCCCCTTCCACTGACAGACAAGGCGATCATGTCAGCCTGCCGGCCACTCGGGTGTCGCTTTGCGATTTTCCCAACGGAGTCCTGAAGCCCCGGGCTTCCTCGGCAGAATCAGGTGAGGATGTCCCCCGACCTGGGCGTTGAGCGGGCGTTTACGGCACCCGGGGAGGATGGGCCATCACTGGGATCACGGGAGGTCATACGATGCCTGGTTGGTCAGGAGGCAAGCCGATGCCTGATGTGACAGGCGGGAGCGCCGACAGCGATGCGGCGGCCCCCACCGAGACGACCACGACCGAGGCTCCGGCCACCGATCCTTCGACGGGCGCCGACCAGCCGGAAGGCACGGGCGAAAGCACGCCGAACAACTGAGGCGTCGCTGACCTGCGGCGGCCGGGTCCCCCGGGCGCCGCAGTGTCGTGTCAGGTTCCAGGTCCATGCCGGTCGATCAGGCGCAGCACCGGATCGCGGCCGAGCTCGAAGGGGTCGCCGCGGTCTTCCATCCGGGGCTCCAGTGGACCGAAGCTAGGTACTACAGCCTGGCCGATACCACCGGGTTCTGCGGTACCCAGGGGTGTAAGAAGACCGGCCGCGCGGAAGTGCTCGCCGAGCAATGGGGCCGGGTCCGGATCGGGCCGGAGAAGCAGAACGAGCAGCTCGATGCGGTACAGAGGCTCTGGACCGCGAAGGGGTACGGGGTCCGACGTGAGCAGCGGCTGCTGGAGGTGAAGGATTCGCGGCAGCACCTCCAGTTCCTGATGCGCGCGGATGGCTGTGCCGAGCTGCACGTTTCCGTGTCCGATGTCGCCGACTCCACCGAGCCTGATGGATCAGGCGGATTCACGCAGGGGCCCCGGGAGTCCCGCGAGTCGGAGTGCGCGACCGTCGACGACCCTTACTGGTCGCACTGACACCGCAAGCCCGCCCGGCCCGAGGAGGTCGGGCCGGGCGGGCTCGGCGGTCTCTCTCCCCTTGGGTCAGCCGGCTCTCCTAGCACTGTGACCGACAAGGTTCCCAGGGTTGGCAACGGTGATGCCTGAGCCTGTTGGATGTGACGACATCCGATTCGGCGCGGGGACCCTAACCCCGGGCCTTGGTCCACGCCGCCTCGCGCAGCAGTCGCAGGCCGTTGAGGCCGACGATGACGGTCGAGCCCTCGTGGCCGAGCACGCCGAGCGGCAGTGGGAGGGTGGCGACGAGGTCCCAGACGACCAGCACCGAGATGAACACCGAGGCGATCACCAGGTTCTGCACCACGAAGCCGCGTGCCCGCCGGGAGAGTGCCACCACGGCCGGGACGGTGGCGAGTTCGTCGCGCACGATGACGGCGTCGGCGGTCTCCAGCGCCAGGTCGGAGCCGGCCCGGCCCATGGCGATGCCGGTGTGGGCGGCGGCCAGGGCGGGGGCGTCGTTGACGCCGTCGCCGATCACCAGCACCTTGCGGCCGGCCGTCTCCTGCTCGCGGACGGCGGCGACCTTGCCCTGCGGCAGCAGTCCGGCCCGCACCTCCGCGATGCCGACCTCGGCGGCCACCGCGGCGGCGGCGCGCGCGTTGTCACCGGTGAGCAGCGTCGGCACGCGGCCGGTGAGGCCGGTCAGCGCGGACACCGTCGTGGCGGCGTCGGGGCGCAGCCGGTCGGCGATCCCGAGCACGCCGACCGGGACGCCGTCCGCCTCCACCAGGACGGCGGTGCGGCCGCGCTCCTCCAGCTCGGCCACGGCCGCCGAAGCCGCGCCGGAGCGCCCGTTGAGCAGCCGCTCGGGCGCGCCGACCGCGACGATCCGGCCGTCGACGGCGGCGGTGACGCCGACGCCGGGGACGGAGTCGAAGTCCTCGACGGCGGCCAGGGCGAGCCCGCGGGTCCGGGCGGCGTCGACCACGGCCCGGGCGAGCGGGTGCTCGCTGGGGTGCTCGGCGGCGGCGGCCAGGGCCAGCAGCTCGTCGTCGTCCAGGCCCGAACCGGCCAGCGGGCGGATGTCCGTGACGCGCGGGGTGCCCTCGGTCAGGGTGCCGGTCTTGTCCAGGGCGACGGCGTCCACCTGCCCGAGCCGCTCCATCACCACGGCGGACTTGACCAGCACGCCGTGCCGTCCGGCGTTGGCGATGGCGGAGAGCAGCGGCGGCATGGTCGCGAGGACCACGGCGCACGGCGAGGCGACGATCATGAAGGTCATGGCCCGCAACAGCGAGCCGGTGAAGGCCGCGCCGAGGGCGAGCGGGACGGCGAAGACGGCGAGGGTCGCGATCACCATGCCGATCGAGTAGCGCTGTTCGACCTTCTCGATGAACAGCTGGGTCGGCGCCTTGGTCTCGGAGGCCTCCTCGACCATGGCGACGATCCGGGCGATCACCGAGTCGGAGGCGTCCCGGTCGACCTTCACCCGCAGGGCGCCGGTGCCGTTCAGGGTGCCGGCGAACACCTCGTCGCCGGGCTGCTTGGCGACGGGCAGCGGCTCGCCCGTGATGGTGGCCTGGTCGACCTCGCTGGCGCCGTCCAGGACCCGCCCGTCGGCGCCGATCCGCTCGCCGGGCCGGATCAGCACGGTGTCGCCGACGGCCAGCTCCTCGGTCGGGACGCTCTCCTCGGTGCCGTCGTCCAACAGCCGGGTGGCGGTGGCGGGTGCGAGGTCGAGCAGTCCGCGCACCGAGTCGGCGGTGCGGGCGGTGGCCAGGGCCTCCAGGGCTCCGGAGGTGGCGAAGATGACGATCAGCAGCGCGCCGTCCATGACCTGCCCGACGGCGGCGGCGCCGAGCGCGGCGACGATCATCAGCAGGTCGACGTCGAGGGTCTTCTCGCGCAGTGCCTGGAGGCCGGCCCAGGCGGGTTCCCAGCCGCCGGTGGCGTAGGCGAGGGCGTACAGCGGGCCCCAGGCCCAGGCGGGGGCGCCGGTGAGCTGGAGCGGCAGCGCGATCAGGAAGAGCAGGGTCGCGGCGGCGGCCCAGCGGGCCTCGGGGAGGGCGAGGACCCGGGTGCGGCGGCGCGGGGCGGTGTCCGGGCGCGGCGCGGCGGTGGGCGCGGGGCGCTCGGTCAGGGTGGTGGGCATGCGGACGGGACCCTTCGGGGCAGGGTGTGGCCGGTGACTCAACCACCATACATGAACATATGAACGCTCCTTCATGTATGAGTTGTAGTATTGCCCGCATGGGTCATGGAGCCGCCCCCGCCACCGCCGTGCCGCACACACGCCTGGACGCCACCAGCGCCGCCCGGGTGGCCAACACCCTGCAGGCCCTGGCCACCCCGTCCCGGCTGCTGATCCTCTCCCGCCTGCGCGAGGGGCCCTGCGCGGCGACCGAACTCGCCGCCGAGGTCGGCATGGAGCAGTCCGCCTGCTCCCACCAGCTGCGACTGCTGCGCAACCTCGGCCTGGTGGTCGGCCAGCGTCAGGGCCGCTCGGTCGTCTACGCGCTCTACGACAACCATGTGGCCGCCCTGCTCGACCAGGCCGTCTACCACATCGAACACCTGCGCCTCGGGCTCACCGACGAGCCGGACACCCTGGAGTAACAGGCGAGGAGGCCCCCGTACCGGCCGGGGGACCATCCACCCCTCGCAGCGGACACCGGACCCGGTCAGCTCCCCAGGAACCGCAGGACCGCCGGCACCCTGCGGTTGGTGCCGTCGTCCCGCGGCTCGACGTACTGCGACAGCACCAGCACTCCCACCCGCGGATGCTCGGACCGAAGCCGCAGCGCGGCCCGCAACCCCTCGTCGGTGCGGCTCGGCGGCATGCGCACGTCCACCACGGTGACGTCCGGGGGCTCGGCGGCCACTGCGGCCAGCAGCGCGTCCGCGTCCCCCACCGCGGCGGTCACCTCATGCCCTTCGTCGGCCAGCAGGCGGACCAGACCCGCGCGCAGCAGCGCGGAGTCCTCGGCGATCATCAACCGCACGGCAGCTCCGTCACCACGTACGTGGGGCCGCCCGGCGGACTGTCCACGGTCAGGCGCCCGTCCAGCGCGGCGATGCGGCGCGCCAGCCCGGCCAGTCCTCGTCTTCTACGGCCGCGTCCCGGTGGATTCCCTCAAGCTCGACGGCGATGGCCGCATCTTCGACCAGCTCATCGCCTGGGACCCGGAGGCGTAGACCCTTCCGAAACGATCAGCGGTGCCTCGCCCGGCCCGGGCGAGGCACCGCTTCATTGCCGTGCGCCAGGCTTGTCAGCTTGCGGGCCTCGTCAGGCGGCGGACCAGGGTGACAACGGCCTCCCGGTCCGTTGCGGGGTCGGTCGTGCCGGAGAGGAGCAGGCGGACCATCTGCGGCAGCGTGAACCACGCGTTCACCAGACCGATCACCGCGAACATCAGCCGCCCCGGATCCACCTCATCGGCCAGCTCCCCGGCCCGCTGCGCGGCCGCGACGGCGGCGACCTTCTCACCGTAGTGCGCGGTGCGTTCGGGCCCGGCCGCCAACTCCTCGGACGCCGCGCCACGTTGCAAGCCCTCCCAGGCCAGCAGGCGGGAGAAATGCGGGTTCGCCGAGTGGTAGTCGAAGATGTGTCCGGCGTAGTCGCCGAAGTCCCGTCCCGGCGCGAGGACGAGCGGCACCGCTTCCGCCAGCTTGCCGAGTTCGGACGTCAGCACGGCGGAGAAGAGCTGCTCCTTGTTGCCGAAGTACTGGTAGATCCGCTCCTTGTTGACTCCCGCCCGGGTGGCCACCCGGGCGATCCGGGCACCGTCCGGGCCGAACTCGGCGAACTCCTCGACCGCGGCGTCGAGGAGGAGTTGCTGTGTGCGTG
The DNA here is from genome assembly GCF_040609455.1 of Kitasatospora sp. NPDC004669. NCBI lineage: Bacteria > Bacillati > Actinomycetota > Actinomycetes > Kitasatosporales > Streptomycetaceae > Kitasatospora > Kitasatospora sp. NPDC004669. The sequence goes on along the minus strand of NZ_JBEXKB010000102.1, from coordinate 17,488 downwards.
CGGTGTCCCAGGCCATGGGGCAACGATAACCCAAATCTCCAACCCTTTGGTTGGACATTCGCGCACACGTCTGCCAGACTCCAACCGAAGGGTTGGAGATTTGAGCTCCAGCCGCTCGCCAAGGGGAGGAACGCGCCATGAACACCGACACCATCACCGCGCCGGCACCCGCAGCTCCGTCCGTGCACCGCCGGGCACTGCTCACCTGGCTCGCCGTCTACCCGACCATCACCGCCGCCTTCGTCCTGCTCGGCCCCTACCTCGGGCACCTGCCACTGGCGCTGCGGACCCTGGTGATGACCGGCCTGGTCGTCCCGGTCGTCGTCTACGCGCTGATGCCGCTGCTGCTCAAGGCGGAGACGAAGTTCGCCCGCCGCCACGGTCGTCGGAAGTAGCGAGCAAGGATGGACGAACTCGCGCTCTCGGCAACTCTCGCGTCGGCCGGTCCGACCTGTCGCGGTCCGGTCGATCCGGCCAAGCTGGGCCGGCTTCATCGTCATGTGCGTGCGACGCTGAGGACCTGATCCCCTACCGAGACCCACCAATAGTGGGGCTGGGTGCGGGTGGGAATCCGCACTGCGCGCCCTGGCGTGCCCACCGGCCGTGATGGCCGCGCAGCTCGACCGGCTCAGCGGTGTGATCGGCCTGGACACCGTCTCGCTGGGCATCGTGCCATTCGAAGCATCGCTCAAGTTGCCGCCCGCCAACGGGTTTTGGATTCACGACGAGCGGCTCGTCATCGTCGAGGACTGGCACGCGGAGCTGTGGCTCGATCAACCGGAGAACGTGGCGCTGTACCTGCGTGTCCGGGACACGCTGGCCAGCGCAGCCGTCTACGGGCTGGATGCCCACAAGGTCATCACACGGTGCCGCAGGGCTCTCGGGGCTCTCTGAAGAATCGCCGCGAACCCCACCTGCCGGGTGCCGGAATATCCGAGAATCACCCGCCCATTGACGCTTTCCGTGCACCTACCGTGCTGGTCAATGGCAGCATTCAGCGCTGCCGAGGAAAGGGGAAGACCATGCCCGTCTTCGACGAGGGCAAGCACGGCGGGGGCTCCGGCTCCGGGAACGTCGTCACGGTCGAGGTGGACAAGGACAACGCGACCGACGCGCAGCTCCGACTTGCGCGGGCCAGGTACTCGCCGACGCTCGTGGTCGGCGATCGAACGACGGGGTGTCCGGGCGGCGCGCCGTTCGATCGGGTGATCGCCACCTGCTCGATCCGCCGGGTACCGAACGCATGGGTGGCCCAGACCCGCCCCGGCGGGATCATCGTCGCTCCGTGGGGCCCGGAGTACGGCGGGGAAGCCGTGGTTCGGCTCACGGTCGGCGGCGATGGTACGGCAAGCGGCCGGTTCGTCGGCTCGTCCGCCTTCATGCGTTTGTGCCAGCCGCGCTCCGCCCGTCCCAGCAGCCTGGAGTACCTGTCCGGGCCGTGGCCGGCGGGCGGGGCAAAGTCGGCAACGTCCGTTTCTCCGGAGGACCTTGGCGGGTGGCTGGCCATGTTCGCCGTCGGGGCCCAAGTGCCCGGAGCATTCCCGCTGACCGAGCGGTACGCCGACGGCTCGTACACCCTGTGGCTGCACGACACGGCCATCACGTCCTGGGCCACCGCCGACTGGGAACCCGACCGCGCCGCCTACGAGGTGGCGCAGTCCGGCCCCCGCAGCCTCTGGGACGAGGTGGCGGCCGCCTGGCGTTGGTGGGACGACCAGGATCGCCCCGGCTTCGACCGCTTCGGGCTCACCGTCACACCCGACGGCCACACCGTGTGGCTGGACAGCCCGGACAACCCGGTGCCTCTCCGAAACTGAAGGCGGCGGTGCCTCGCCCAGGTTGGGCGAGGC
>NZ_JBEXKB010000102.1:0-15629 GCF_040609455.1 Kitasatospora sp. NPDC004669 | reverse complement strand
GCCCCCCCCGGGTGGGGCTGCCCCCCCCGCACCCCCGGGGGCCCCCCCCCCCGCGCGGGCGCCGGGCCCCCCCCCCCCGGGGGCCCCCCACCGCCGTTTTCACGAGGTGGCGATCGCGCCCAGCACCCGCATCCGGGCCGCCTTCACGGCGGGCACCACCGCCGCCGCCAACCCCGCGACCGCCGCGCCGGCCAGCACCGCGAGGATGGTGGTCCACGGGATGCTCAGCGCGGTGATGCCGTACAGTTCCAGCACCTTCTGGCCCGCAACGCCCCAGGCCAGGCCCAATCCCAACCCCAGCAGCGCGCCGTGGACGGCGATCAGCACCGACTCCAGGCGGACCATCCGGCCGACCTGTGCCCGCGACGTACCGATCGCGCGCAGCAGGCCGATCTCCCTCGTGCGCTCGATCACCGACAGGGCGAGGGTGTTGACCACTCCGAGCACCGCGATGACGATCGCCAGGGCGAGCAGGGCGTAGACCAGGTACAGCACGGTGTCGACCTGGCCGGTGATCGACTTCTTGTAGTCGGCCTGGCTCTGCACGGTGACCTGCGGGTACCCCGCAAGCGCCGTCTCCAACCCGGCCTGGACCTTCGAACGGTCCGCTCCGGAAGCGGTGTTGAGGTAGAGGGCGAAGTCCTGGGCCTCGGGGGCGAACCTGTTCAGGGTGTCCAGGGACACCTCCCAGCTGCCGCCGTCCTTGCCCGCGCCCGCCGGGGGCTTGCTGATCGCGCCGACGGTCAGCGTGCCCACCTTGCCGTTGAGGAAGTGCAGTTCGACCGGGGAGCCGACCCGCAGGCCGTCTGCCGTGGCGGTGGTCTCGTCGACCATCACCTTCCCTGCCGCGACATCAGCCGTGGAGCCAGCCACGTACTGCGGCTTGACGGCCTGGTCCACGGTGGCGACGTCGACACCGGAGAGCACGAGTTGGAACCCGTTCAGGTGGGCCACCGCGTAGCGCTGCCGCGTCACGGCCTGCACCCCGGGGATGGCTCTGACCTTCTCCGTCACCTCGTGCCCGATCGGCGTGGCGCCGTTGCCGGAGAGCACGTAGTCGGCCCCGAAGGTGTTGTCCACGTCCCGGTCCACCGAGGTCGTGAGGGAGGCCGCCAGCACGGCGACCGCGCCCACCAGCGACAGGCTGATCATCAGCGCGCCCGCCGTCGCCCCGGTGCGGCGCGGGTTGCGCACCGCGTTGAGCCGGCTCATCCGACCGACCGCGCCGAAGACCGCCGGGTACGGCGCACCCAGCCCGTACACGACCACCCGCGACAGCGCCGGGCCGAGCACCACCAGCGCCAGCAGTGACGCCACGATGCCGCCGCCGAGCAGCGCCCCCGCCGTAACGATCGTCGCGTGGTGCGTGGAGGCCCCGTACAGCAGACCCAGCCCCGCCACCAGCAGCACCGCACCGAGCACCGTCCGCCGGCCGAGCCTCGGCTCCGCCGGCACGGCGGCCTCGCGCAGCGCGGCCATCGGGGAGATCCGGGCCGCGCGCCGGGCCGGGAGGTAGGCGGCGACCAGCGTGACCAGCACGCCGACGGCGTACGCCGCCACCGGGGTCACCGGGCCGATCACCAGCGCGGTGCCGGACAGGTCGACGCCGAAGTCCGAGATCAGCGACTTCAGCCCCGCCGCCAGCCCGATGCCGACCCCCAGCCCGAGCGTGGAACCGATGACCCCGAGCAGCAGCGCCTCCGTCAGCACCGAGCGCAGCACCTGACCCCGCCCCGCACCCAGCGCGCGCAGCAGGCCCAGCTCGCGGGTCCGCTGGGCGACCAGCATGGCGAAGGTGTTGAGGATCAGGAAGATCCCGACCAGTACCGCCAGCCCCGCGAAGCCCAGCAGAGCAAGGGTGACCACACTCAGGAACGAGCTGATCTGCTGGGCGGCGGTCTGGGCCTGCTCCTCCTTGGTGGCCACCGAGTAGCCGTCGCCGAGCGCGGCCTTGATCCGCTCCTGGGCGGTGGTGTGGCCGGTGCCGGGGGCGGTGTCGACCGTGACGCCGGTGAACTGGTCGGGCTTGCCGAGCAGTTGGGCCTGGGCGGTGGCGGTGTCGACGTAGGCCATGGTGACGCCGGGGTTGCCGGTCGTGAAGGTGACGACGCCGACGACGGTGCCCGGCATCGAGCCGGTCGGGGTGAGGATGCGCAGCGGGTCGCCGAGGTGGATGTCCTTGTGCCGGGCGCTGGCCTGGTCGAGGACGATCTCGCCGGCCTTCGTCGGGGCGTGGCCCTGGACGAGGTGGACCTGCGGGTCGTCGTACCAGTTCTGGCCGAGCGTCGGCGCTCCGGTCGTCGGGCCGACCGGCTTGTCGTCCTTGTCGACGACGGTGAGGTTCTGCAGGCTCACCTGGCCGTGCGCGGCCCGTACGCCCTGGACGGCGGCGACCTTGGCCACGACGCCCGCGGGCAGGGTCGGGGTCTCGCCGGACAGTCCGCGGTCCTCGACCTCGGGGGTGAACGCCTGCTTCGGCTTGATGGTCACGTCGGCGGCCGTCGAGCCGGCGATGCCGGTGAACGCGACGTTGATGGTGTCGGAGAACACCAGGGTGCCGGAGACGAAGGCCACGCCGAGCAGGACGGCGAGAGTGGACAGCGCCATGCGGCCCTTGTGGGCCAGGAAGTTGCGGATGCTTGTCTTGAACACTCCCTCAGCTCCTGCGCCCGGCGCCGTCGAACCGGCGCATCCGGTCCAGCACGGAGTCGGCGGTGGGCTCCGGCAGCTCGTCCACGATCCGGCCGTCGGCGAGGAACAGCACGCGGTCGGCGTAGGAGGCGGCGACCGGGTCGTGGGTGACCATCACGATGGTCTGGCCGAGGCCGTCCACCGACTGGCGCAGGAAGCCGAGGATCTCGGCGCCGGCCCGGGAGTCGAGGTTGCCGGTGGGCTCGTCCGCGAAGACGATCTCCGGTCGGCTCGCCAGCGCACGGGCGCACGCGACGCGCTGCTGCTGGCCGCCGGACAGCTCGGTCGGCCGGTGCTTCAGGCGCCCGGACAGGCCGACGGTGTCGATCACCCTGTCCAGCCACACCTGGTCCGGCTTCCGGCCGGCGATGTCCATCGGCAGCGTGATGTTCTCCAGCGCGGTGAGCGTGGGGAGCAGGTTGAACGCCTGGAAGATGAAGCCGACCTTGTCGCGGCGCAGCTGGGTGAGCTTCTTGTCCTTGAGCCGGGTGATCTCGGTGTCGCCGATGAGGATCTGCCCGGAGGTGGCGGTGTCCAGACCGGCCAGGCAGTGCATCAGGGTGGACTTGCCGGAGCCGGACGGGCCCATGATCGCCACGAACTCGCCTTGCCGGACGGCGACGTCGACCGCGTCCAGGGCGACCACCCGGGTCTCGCCGGAGCCGTACGCCTTGGTCAGCGCTTCAGCGCGGGCCGCGATGGTCCGGGGCGTGGCTCTGGTCGCCGCCGTTGCTGTACTCACCGCACGTCCTCCTGGGTACGCTGCCGCCGCTCGCGCCGGGCGCGGGGCATGGCAGACTCTGGGCAGGCAGAAACCTCTACGATCAGACGTAGAACTTCTACGTTGAATGTAGAAGATAGTGGGGGAGGTGACCAAGTCCGTGGGCGTGCACGAACCCACCACAGGCGAGGGGCGGGCCAAGGGCGAGCTGGAGGCCGCCATCCTGACCGCCCTGCAGCAGGCCGCCCCCGAGGCCCTGACCCCCGGCGAGGTACTCGAACAGGTCGACGCCCGGCTCGCCTACACCACCGTCGTCACCGCCCTCAGCCGCATGCACGGCAAGGGCCTGCTCAGCCGCGCCAAGCGCGGCCGGGCCTTCGCCTACACCGCCGTCTCCGACGAGTCCGAACTCGCCGCCCGGAAGATGAGCCGGATGCTGGACGGACGCAGCGACCGCGAGGCCGTCCTCACCCACTTCGTCGACGAGCTGTCCTCGGACGACGAGGAGTTCCTGCGCCGACTGCTGGGCCCGGGAGCGCTCGGACCGGGAGCGTAGGCGGCCCGATGCGCATCGCCGTCTACCTGCCGCTGCTCCTCCCCCTGCTCGCCGCGCTGCTCGCCCGGCCGGTCGGCGAACGGCTGCCGCCCCGGCCGGCCACCTGGCTGCTCACCGTCGGCTCGCTGGTGCTCGCGACCGCCAGCACGGCCGCGCTCGGGATGCTCACCGTCACCGGGCTGATCCGGATCCCGCTGCTGGCCCGGCTCGCCCACGACCACTGGTCGGCGCCCGCCGCCCAGCACCACGACCCGGCCTCCTTCTCGGTGGCCGTGCTGGCCGGCGCGCTGCTCACCGTCGCCCTCGCGACCGCAGGGCGGATGCTCTGGCGACGTGCCCGCGCCCTGGCCCGGGCGGCCGGCGAGGCGGCCTGCCTGCCCGGGCGTCGGCAGCTGGTCGTGGTGGACGACCCGGCGGCCGAGGCGTACGCGATCCCCGGACGGCCGGGCCGCATCGTGGTCTCCACGGGCATGCTGGCGGCGCTCGACCCGGCCGAACGGCGGATCCTGCTCACCCACGAACGGGCCCACCTCGCCCACCGCCACTACCTGTTCGTCGCCCTCACCCAACTCGGCGCCGCCGCCAACCCGTTCCTGCGACCGCTGGCCGAGACCGTGACCTTCACCGTGGAACGCTGGGCCGACGAAAGCGCCGCCGCGACCGTCGGCGACCGCGAACAGGTCGCCCGCACCATCGGCAAGGCCGCCCTCGCCGCCCGCCGCACCCGGGCCCGCACCCGCATCCCGTCCGCCGCCCTCGCCCTCCTCGGCCGCCTCCGCCCGAACACCCTCGGCCCGGTCCCCCGCCGGGTCACGGCCCTCCTCGCCCCCGCCCCCACCCCCCGCAGCTGGCCCCTCCCCGCGCTCACCGCGCTCGCCCTCACCACCGCCCTCTGCACCGCCGAGGCCGCCCACGACCTGGAGGGACTGCTGGAGCTGGCCAAGCACGCCGCCGGACACGGCTGAACAGTCGCCCGGCGCGACCCCGAACCACCATCGACCGGATCCGGCCGCCATGCCCACGACCGTACGAATGCACACCGCCGGGCGCCCTGCACTCCGCGGTGCGTGTTGAACACCGTGGGGCCGCGGTTCCCCTACCATCGGAGTCCGTCCGGGTGGCACGCCCGGTCGTGGCTCTGGGGGGATTACCGGGTGATACGGATTCTGCTGGCCGAGGACATGCACATGGTCCGCGGCGCGCTCGTGGCGTTGCTGGACCTGGAGGACGACCTCGAAGTGGTCGCGGAGACCGAGCGCGGCGATCTGGTGGTGCCGAAGGCACTGGAGACCGGGCCGGATGTCGCGATCATCGACATCGACCTGCCGGGCATGGACGGCCTGACCGCCGCGAGCCTGCTGAAGACCAAGCTGCCGCAGTGCCGGACGCTGATCCTGACCAGCCTGGGACGGCCCGGCACGCTGCGCCGGGCGCTGGAGGCGCAGGTGTCCGGCTTCCTGCTGAAGGACGCACCGCCGAAGCAGCTCGCCGAAGCGGTGCGCGGGGTGGCCGCGGGTCAGCGGGTGATCGACCCCCAGCTACTGCTGGACGCCTTCGACAGCGGGCAGAACCCGCTGACCCTGCGGGAGACCGAGGTGCTGCGGGCCGCCGCCGGCGGAGCCGAGGCGGCGGAGATCGCGGCGACCCTGCACCTGTCGGTCGGGACGGTACGGAACTACCTGACGACGATCGTGACGAAGCTCAACGCCCGCAACCGGATCGACGCGATCAGGCTCGCCGAGGAATCCGGCTGGCTGCTCTGAACCGTCGGTTCTGAACCATCGGTTTTGGACCATCGGTTTTGGACCGACGGTTCTGAACCATCGGAACGAAAGGCTCAGGCCGGGACCTCCGCGACCAGGTGGAACCACCCCCGCCCGTCCGGCCCGGCGCTGAGCCGGCCGCCGACCTCGGCGAGCCGTACCTGCAGGTTGTCCAGTCCGCCGCCGTGCCGGTCGGCGTCCCCGAGCGCTGCCCGCTCGGGGACGCCGTCGTTGGAGAGGGTGAGCCTCAGTCGCCCGCCCTCCGCCCGGCCCTTGACCACGCAGGACTCCGCCTTGCTGTGCCGCAGCAGGTTGGTGACGCCCTCGCGCAGCACGGTGGCGAGCACGGTGTCGGCCTCCCCGGTGGGCCGGATGCCGCTGAGGTCGAACTGGGCCTCGATGTCGGCGGCCGAGAGCACCGAGCGGGCCGAGACCGCCTCGCTCTCCAGCGACATGTCCCGGTAGCCGCGGGCCACCGCCCGGACGTCGGCCAGCGCCTGCCGGGAGATCTCCAGCACCCCGCCGAGTTCGTCCAGCGCCCGCTCGGGGTTGGCGGTGACGAGTCGGCAGGTCAGCTCGCTCTTCAGGGTGATCGCCGAGAGGCTGTAGCCGAGCAGGTCGTGCAGGTCCCGGGCGAACCGCAGCCGTTCCCGGGTGACGGCCAGTCGGGCCAGCTCCTGTTGGGCCCGTCGCACCTCGATGACCAGCTGGGCGAGGCTGGTCAGGCCGAAGACGATCAGCCCGGTCAGCGCCGTCGCCACGGTGAGGTAGACCGCCTCGGCCACGCTGAGGCCCAGCAGCGCGCCGCTGACCCCGGACAGCACCACCACCGCCCCGAAGGCCGCGCCCGCCCGTTTGCCGCGCAGCAGGAGCAGCACCGATGAGCCGAGGAAGCCCGCCATCCCGCCCCAGGCGAAGCCGAAGAACACCAGCGGCACGTACGTCAGCACCGCCTGCGCCAGCAGCGTCCAGCGCCCGAATCGTTCCCGCACCCGTTGCATCCTGGGCGCGCAATGCACGAACTGGAGCGCCGATGCGGCGGTGAATGTCAGGCTCGCGGCGATGAATTGGCTTTTCGTCGGATGACTTGTTGTCATGTTCAGAAACCCGACCAGAACGAAGCCGAGCTGAACGATCACCACAATGGCTAACGCCAGCCTCGGCGGAGGGGCGTTGAAACCGGTCGGTCTGTTTCCCCCCGACGACTGCCCCCCCGCGTCGCCGGATCCGTCCGGCTCCTTCCGCACACGCACGGTTTCCCTCACCCGGCTGTACTCCCCCCACGCGACTTGGGGGGAGTATAGGGCGCGACTATCCCCGGGCCGACACCTCGTTCGCACACTCGCTCCAGCCGGCGAAATCGGCCGGATCCGACCACTCATCCCGGACCGGCCGACCGCTCTCCGGAAGCGTGCCCAGGACGAAGCCGCCGACCCTGGTCTCGGCCCGCCAGTCGACCCCCAACGCCCGGTCGGCCAGCCCGATGTCGCCGCTGCGCAGCGCGCAGGTCGCCAGGCCCATGGCCGTCCCGACCAGGTACATGCTCTGGGTCACCACGCCGACGTGCTTGAGCGTCAGCGCGTACGCCAGGCCGCTGAACTTCCAGGACAGCCGGCGGTGCCGGGAGGTGACGGCGATCACCACGGCCGGCGGGGTGACCAGCCGGGCGCCCACCGCGGCCTCGGCGAACAGCTCGTCCAGCTCCTCCGGGCCCTCATTGACCGCGATCAGACAATGCTCGGACGGTGCGTAATAATAGATTCCGTCCGGCAGCCCCTCACAGTCCCGCACGGCCGGATAGAACTCCAGCTCGTACGCCCCGTCCCCGCTGGGGTACGGCCGGTCGCTGACCGGTTCGCCGGACGGGTCGTCAGCGGGAGCCGGACGCAGCCCGCGCACCCGGACGGTGCGGTGCAGGAACTCCCCGAGCTGCTCGGCGGTGAACGGGGCCGCGCCGAACTCGCGGATCGAGCGACGGCCCTCGATCACCGTGGTGAGCACCGGGTCGGCGGCCAGCACCTGCTTGAGGTCGGGGCGGGCCAGCGGGTGGCGCCGGCCGTCCGGGAGCGGGCGCAGCGCGGGCTCGGGGGCGGTGCGGCCGCGCAGCGGGTAGGTCGCGCCGAACGGGCCGTCGTGGCGCCCGGTGGTGCTGCGGGTGTGGAAGAGCAGGTCCACCCCGGACCAGGCGGCGAGCACCGGGTCGAGGTCCTCGCCGAAGGTCGGGGCGGAGAGCCGGATCAGCTCCACCGAGGCCTCCGGGTCGGGCCCGCCGTCCTCGGCGACCGAGAGCAGCCCGGCGCCGGACAGCTGGGCCAGCACCGCCAGCACCACCGGCTCCGACAGGCCCGACTCCGGCACGATCTCGGCCGGGCGCACCGGGCGGCCGAGCATGCCGACCACCCGGGCGCTCTCCGGCCGGTGCAGCTCCACCCGGTGCAGGGCGGTGGGCGCCTCCAGCACGAAGCCGGAGCCCTCGGTGCGCAGGAAGGCGAAACGGGACAGCCGCACCGGCCGGGCCGGATCGACCCGCCCGGGCTGGAACCGGGCCTCCCTGGCCATCGGGACCACGGACAGCAGCGGCTGGGCGGCGTCCTCCAGGCCGAGCGAGCGCACCACCAGGTGCTGGAGCCGGTGCAGCACCCGCAGCACCTCGGTCTGCCCGGCCTGGTCCACGACCGGCTCACCGTCGCCGGAGGCGGGGATCGCCCCGGCGAAGACGTTCTCCAGCATGATCGGCCCCAGGCTCATCCGCCGCAGGGTCTCCCCCACCAGCGGATGCGGACGGTCCAGCCGGAAGTCGCCCCAACGGGCTCTCAGCAGCAGCGAACCGTCCGGCTCCACCGGCTCGACCAGGACGTCCTCGCGCAGGGACCACAGGGCGCGGGGGCGGGCTCCGCCGGCGGCACGGGCCGCGGCGAGGATTCCGTCGCTGGTCGGCATGGGGGTACTCCTCGGTGCTGGGGGCGGGGCGGGCGGGGGCTCCGCCGGACGGTCCGACCGGATCGGTCAGACGAACAGGGGGATCGGATTGAGGTCCTCGTAGCGGGTGGGCCGGGCCAGTCGCCCGAGGGCGACGGGGACGTCGAACAGGCGGCCCGGGGCGAACCGGGCCCACATCTGGCGCAGGCCGGGGACGACGACCTTGACCACCGGCAGGCCGATGTCGGGTCGGGTCTGGTCGAGCACCAGCAGGTCGAGGCCGTGGGAGCGGACGGTCTCCACACAGGCGGCGACCTCCTCGCCGAGGTCGCGGCGCGGGTCGGCCGGGAAGTCCGCCGGGCCGCGCGCCGCCCGGGCCGGATCGGGCAGCAGGTAGGGCTGGTTGTGTACGGTCGCCGCGCGCCACCAGGAGAGCAGCTCGGGGTCGTCCAGGTCGTAGCCGGTGCCGTCGGGGGCCGCGCCGAGGGCGGCCGGCAGCAGCTGGCCCATCTCGGTCAGGGCCCGCCGCAGGGCGATCCGGGCATCGAAGTGCGCGCCGAAGCCGAACATGATGTCCTCGGCGGGCTTGTCGGTGCGGCGGGAGAGCACGGCGAAGACCGGGATGCCCAGGTCCGAGGTGAGGTCCAGGGCCCACACCTCGCGGTTGAGGCCGGCGTAGAGCTCCAGCGCGTCCCGGCACCAGGGTTCGTCGAACCCCTCGATCCGGACGGCCGGTTGACGGGTGCGGTTGTACCACCAGAGCGCGACCGCGTCCCGCTCGACGAGTTCGAGGAAGCCGTGCACGATGGCGTCCTCCAGGCTGCTGCCGGCCGCGTTGCCGTTGGAGTCGGCGCGCAGCGTGCGGCTGCCGGCGGGCGGCACGACCGGGCCGACCGAGCAGCTGTAGTAGAGCATCCCGGTGGGCAGCAGGCGCCGGCGGCCGTCGGCCAGCGACCAGACCGGGGTCCAGTCCACCGGCGCGGTCTCGTCGAAGGGGGCCGGCACCTGCTGGAAGACGGAGTGCCGCTCGTTCCAGGTCTCCCGGTCCGCGTACTGGCGCGGGTCGAAGAGCTGGCAGTCGTCCGGATGGACCGCCTCCGCCGCCAACTCCCGGTAGCTGCCCCGGATTTTGGTCTCATCGCCGTGCAGCGCGCCGGAGTGCCGCTCCAGCGCCTCGCACAGCGCGCTGACCTTCGCCTCCAGCGGGGTCGCGCCCTTGCCGCCGCTCATCTGCCGCAGCCCGGCGCGCAGTTGGGCGAGGTCGCCGGATCCGGCCACCGGATTGCGGCCGGAAACGTAGCAGTTGATCCGGACCGGGGCGCGCGGATCGCGGCGGATCTCCGCGATCACCCCGGTCACCGGGCTCACCAGGTGGCCGTAGCGCTCGTACACCCGCTCCGGCGTCTCGGCGCGGTGGCAGTCGGCGCCGGCCGCCTTCGGGCGGGCCACCGGGACGACCGGGCAGGCCAGTTGGGTCGCCATCAGTCCCGGGTCGCCGCACTCGGGGCACTGCGGGCGGCGGCGCACCTGGTGGCCGTCGACGGCCAGGCCGAGGCTGTCCAGCACCCGGATCTCCCGCTGGCCCGCGTGCCGGTAGCCGGCCAGCCACTTGGCGGCCTCCAGGGCGGCGAGCTGCGCGCCGAGCGCCCGGACGGCCGGCACCGAGGTGTCCGGCCGGGCCACCGGGCCGGCCAGGCCCAGCGCCCGCTGCACCGGCACCTCGGAGCGCCGGTGGGCGCGCAGCCGGTGCGCCAGGCAGGTCCAGCAGGGGCTGTCGTCCTCGCCGAACACCGGCCCCACCCAGGGGCTGGAACCACCCGGCTTGACCGCCAGCCAGGCCCGCCCGGCGGCCCGGTGGGCGGCGTCGATCTCCCTCAGGGCCGGGTCGAGGTAGTCGCCGCAGACCACGACCGACAGCGCCCCGGCGCCCGCGGTGGCGGTGACCGGCAGGCCGTTGTCCCGGCAGGCCTGCTCGACCTCCCCGGCGTCGGCGCCGCCGACCGCGAGCACCGCGGCGCCCGCACCGACCCGCCCGAGCGCGGCGGCGCCGTCCAGGCCCGCCAGCTCCCAGTACGCCCGCGCCGAGCGGTGCGCCGGTTCGACGGCGGTCTCACCGTGGTAGCCGATCAGCCCGGCCCGGGCGAGCCGGGCGATCAGCTGCCGGGCCCGCCCGTCGGCGAGCCCGGGCGCGGCGTCCCGCAGCACGCCGGCGAGGTCGCGGGTGCCGTCGAGCAGCGGCACCAGCCGTTCGACGCCCTCCCCTTGCAGGGCGGTCACACCCTGGTCGGAGACCAGGTAGGCCGCGTCGCCGGGCACCACTTCGGTGCGCAGATGGCTGCGGAAGCCGATCAGGCGGGTGTCGGCGGCGGGTACGGCGGTCGAGGCGGCTCTGCGGGTCACCGGAAGACCCCCTACAGGCTGTCGGTCGAGAAGCAGACGCAGAGGTCGACCCGCCCGGCGGCGGCGTGGTCGAGGTCCACGATCGTCAGGTCCAGGTCCTGGTCCCCGGTCGCGGACATCAGGTCGGCCAGGTCCAGCGAGTCGACAAGAGCAGTTCCGAACACGTGTTCCCCCAGGTGTCGTGAAGGGCCGTCAGATCTCGTGGTTCCGCTGCGGGGCGTCCCGGAGCGGCACGAGGATTCTGGGCTCACGACTGGAGCCGGGGACAGTGCCGCGCTCATCTCTCGCCCGTGAAATCCTCATGCCTCGGGCCGTTCTTGAGTCATCCTGGATCGGTGAGGCCGGCACTGGGTTCCGGACCGCCCCGGATGCCAAGGTGAAGACGCTGCGAGGCGCATCCCCGCTCCTGGGGTCCACGAGGCCCGAAGGCCTTCGTGAGCAGCGAGTTCGCGACCCGCCTCGGTCGCGGCACCAGCGCCTTCGCAACGCAGCACGGAGCACGGAGCACGAAGGGAGACTCCGGTGGAGATCGGCATCCTGGGCCCACTGACCGCCAGGCTCGGACGGACGTCGGTGGTGCCGAGCGCGGGGAAGCCTAGACAGGTTCTCGCCCTGCTCGCCCTCCGATCCGGCACCAAAGTGCCGGTGGAGACGCTCTTCCACGAGTTGTGGTCGTACGACCCGCCGCGCAGCGCGGCCACCACCCTGCAGACCTACATCCTGCAGCTGCGCCGCATGCTGGCCAAGGGCCTCGCGCCGGACGGCGCCTGCCCCAAGTCGCTGTTGCGCACCCAGTACAACGGCTATCTGCTCGACATCCCGATGGAGCAGACGGACGCGACCCGGTTCGACCGACTGCGGGAGGCCGGCCAGTCGGCACTGCGGGCCGGCGACTGCGCGACCGCGGCGATCCAGCTGCGCGCCGCGCTCGACCTGTGGCGCGGGCCGGCCATGGCCGACCTACAGCTCGGCGAGATCCTCTCGATCGAGGCCATCCAACTGGAGGAGAACCGGCTGAGCACCGTCGACGACCGGATCAGCGCCGACCTGGGCCTGGGCCGGCACGCCAGCCTGATCGGCGAGTTGGCCTCGCTGACGGCCCGCTACCCGATGCACCAGAACCTGCACGCCCACTACATGCTGGCGCTCTACCGCTGCGGGCGGGCCTCCAACGCGCTGGACGTCTACCGGCGGCTGCACGGCACGCTGGTCGAGTCGATCGGACTGGAGCCCTCTCCCAAGCTGCAGCGGCTGCACCACGCGATGCTCAACGCCGATCCCCAACTGGACGTCGTCGAGCGCAAGCCGGACCTCGCCCGGGCGTAGGGCGTGTCTTGCGGGTCTTGTCGGATCGGGCAAGGACCCGCAGGACACGCCCCGGGGCGAGGCGGACACGGCGACGACCGCTGCCGAGGGGGCTCCGGCAGCGGTCGTCCGTCTTGAGGAGCCGGTTACACCGGCTGGTTGCCGTGCTTGCGGCGGGGCAGCTCCGCGTGCTTGGAGCGGAGCACCGCCAGCGAGCGGATCAGTATCCGGCGGGTCTCGGCCGGGTCGATGACGTCGTCCACCAGGCCGCGTTCGGCCGCGTAGTACGGGTGCATCAACTCCTCGCGGTACTCCTGGATCAGCAGGTCGCGGGTGGTGACCGGGTCGGTGGAGCCGGCGATCTCCCGGCGGAAGATCACGCTCACCGCGCCCTCCGCGCCCATCACCGCGATCTCGTTGGTGGGCCAGGCGAAGGACAGGTCGGCGCCCACCGAGCGGGAGTCCATCACGATGTACGCGCCGCCGTAGGCCTTGCGCAGGATCAGCTGGATCCGCGGCACGGTGGCGTTGCAGTACGCGTACAGCAGCTTGGCGCCGTGCCGGATGATGCCGCCGTGCTCCTGGTCCACGCCGGGCAGGAAGCCCGGCACGTCGAGCATGGTGACCAGCGGGATGTTGAAGGCGTCGCAGAGCTGGACGAAGCGCGCGGCCTTCTCCGAGGAGTGGATGTCCAGCACCCCGGCCAGCGACTGCGGCTGGTTGGCGACGATGCCGACCACCGAGCCGTTCAGCCGGGTCAGCGCGCAGATCACGCTGTTCGCCCAGCGCTCCTGGAGCTCCAGGTACTCGCCGTCGTCGGCGATCGCCGCGATCACCCGGCGCATGTCGTACGGCTGGTTGCCGTTGACCGGCACCAGGTCGAGCAGTTCCTCGCAGCGGCGGTCGGCCGGGTCGCCGGAGGGCTCGACCGGCGGCATCTCCATGTTGTTCTGCGGCAGCAGCGAGAGCAGGTAGCGGACCTCCTCCAGACAGGTCTGCTCGTCGTCGTAGGCGAAGTGCGCCACCCCGGAGACCTCGGCGTGCACATCGGCGCCGCCCAGGCCGTTCTGGCTCACCTTCTCGCCGGTCACCGCTTGGACCACGTCCGGACCGGTGATGAACATCTGCGAGGTCTCGCGGACCATGAAAACGAAGTCGGTCAGGGCGGGCGAGTACGCGGCGCCGCCGGCGCACGGGCCGAGCATCACCGAGATCTGCGGGATGACGCCCGAGGCCTTGGTGTTGCGCTGGAAGATGCCGCCGTAGCCGGCGAGGGCGGTGACGCCCTCCTGGATGCGGGCGCCGGCGCCGTCGTTCAGCGACACCAGCGGGGCACCGGCGGCCAGGGCCATGTCCATGATCTTGTGGATCTTCTGCGCGTGGGCCTCGCCCAGCGCGCCGCCGAAGATCCGGAAGTCGTGCGCGTAGACGAAGACCGTCCGGCCGTGCACCTCGCCCCAGCCGACCACCACGCCGTCGGTGTACGGCTTGCGGTCCTCCAGCCCGAGGCCCTGGGCGCGGTGGCGGCGCAGCGGTTCCAGTTCGACGAAGGTGCCCTCGTCGAACAGTACGTCCAGCCGTTCCCGGACGGTCAACTTTCCCCGGGCGTGCTGGCGTTCGGTGGCGTCCGCGCTCGGCCCGTCGTAGGCCTCCCGGTGCTTGGCGGCCAACTGCTCGACGGCGGAGCGCATCTGCGGCCCGACCGCCGCGGTCCGGGGGTGCACCGGGGCCCGGACTGCGGCGGGCGGCGGGGTCGGGCTGCCGACGACGGTGCCGAGACGATCGGCGAGTCCGCTCTGAAGGATGGTCAACGTACTTCCCCTCTCGTACTTCGGCTCTCGTACTTCGGCTGCCGTGCCGCGGCTCTCGCTCTGCGGCCCGACATCGGCCCTCGTCGGTGGATCAGTCGGTGGATCAGTCGGTGGATCAGAGGCCGGCGGCCGTGCGCAGCTCCGCCGCGCGGTCGGTGCGCTCCCAGGTCAGCTCCTCCGACTCGCGGCCGAAGTGGCCGTAGGCGGCGGTCTGGGCGTAGATGGGCCGCAGCAGGTCCAGGTCGCGGATGATCGCGGCCGGGCGCAGGTCGAAGACCTTGGTGACGGCCTCCTGGATGGTCAGCACCGGGACGGTCTCGGTGCCGAAGGTCTCGACGAACAGGCCGACCGGCTCGGCCTTGCCGATCGCGTACGCGACCTGCACCTCGGCGCGGCGGGCCAGGCCCGCGGCGACGATGTTCTTGGCGACCCAGCGCATCGCGTACGCGGCGCTGCGGTCGACCTTGGACGGGTCCTTGCCGGAGAAGGCGCCGCCGCCGTGGCGGGCCATGCCGCCGTAGGTGTCCACGATGATCTTGCGGCCGGTCAGGCCGGCGTCGCCCATCGGACCGCCGACCTCGAAGCGGCCGGTCGGGTTGACCAGCAGCCGGTAGTCGCTGGTGTCGATGTCGAGCGAGGCGAGCTCGGGCTCGACCACGTACTCGCGGATGTCGGGGGCGAGCAGGCCCTCCAGACTGATGTCGGCGGCGTGCTGCGAGGAGACCACCACGGTGTCCAGGCGCACCGCGCGGTCGCCGTCGTACTCGATGGTGACCTGGGTCTTGCCGTCGGGGCGCAGGTAGGGGATGGTCCCGTTCTTGCGGACCTCGGACAGACGCTTGGACAGCCGGTGCGCCAGGGCGATCGGCAACGGCATCAGCTCGGGGGTGTCGTCGCAGGCGTAGCCGAACATCAGGCCCTGGTCGCCCGCGCCCTGCTTGTCGAGCTCGTCGTCGGCGCCCTCGACCCGGGACTCGTAGGCGGCGTCGACGCCCTGGGCGATGTCCGGGGACTGCGAGCCGATGGAGACGGAGACGCCGCAGGAGGCGCCGTCGAAGCCCTTCTGCGAGCTGTCGTAGCCGATCTCCAGGACGGTGCGCCGGACGATCGCGGCGATGTCGGCGTAGCCGGAGGTCGCGACCTCCCCGGCGATGTGCACCTGACCGGTGGTGATCAGCGTCTCGACCGCGACCCGGGAGGTCGGGTCCTGGCCGAGCAGCGCGTCCAGGATGGCGTCGCTGATCTGGTCGGCGATCTTGTCGGGGTGGCCTTCGGTCACGGACTCGGAGGTGAACAGGCGGCGGGCCATGGGTGCTCCGTAAGTGGTTGGCGACTGGGACGGACAAGCGGACGGGCGGGGAAAGGGCGGCCGGTCCCCGCCGGTGGGGCGGCCGGGAAACGGCGGTCGGCCCCCCCCCCGGGGGGGGCCGGGGGCGGCCCGGGGCGGGAGAACACGCAGAGAG
>NZ_JBEXKB010000101.1:0-22402 GCF_040609455.1 Kitasatospora sp. NPDC004669 | reverse complement strand
GGTGCGATGCCAAGTCGCATGCCCGGTTCGGGAAGCGGCTCCGGGGAAACGGACCGGTCGAAAGACCGAAACCGCGCCCCGGGCCGACTTCACCACCCCCACCCCGGCCACCCGGACCACCGGCCCGGTGATGCCGAGCGGGCGCCGCGTGAGCTGATGTCCGGGCCCGGCCGGTGCTGGGATGCGGAGCCCCGCTGGAGGTGGGTGGAGATCCGTAGCGGCGGCCGGTGGCGGCCCGGCCGGATAGAGAGCTGGCGCCTGCACCAGGGCTCCACCACCTGGGTCGCCCTGGTCCGCTGGGCCCCGATTTCGACGACTGGGGCTGGTACCTCCACCACCCCGACACAATCCGTCAGTGCCCACAGCCGACCGACCCGAACGGTCCGGCGAGCTGGTGAACGCCGACCACGACAGCGAGGCCGCCGCCGCTGACCTCGCCGACGCCCTGGAGACCTTCGCGGACCTCGCCGCCACCCCCCCCGGCACCGGCGCCGACGTCTGGCTGACCATCGGCACCCCGTACGAAATCGAACAGCGCACCCTCCGCCTCCCCGCCGGCGTGGCCGACTGGATCACCGAGCTGCTCCGCGACGAGACCCAGGCGCTGCAAGCCGACCACCATGCCGCCAGCCGAGGTCAGGATGACGACCAGGGCGCCGACGTCGAACCGGCCTGGTGGTGAGCCGGCACTCCCGGTTCACCCGCGCGGTGTTGGTGGCGACTGGGATGTTGGGTGGCAGAGGTGCAGACTATGCACTCGAAGGTCGGCCCCTACGCCGGAACTGTTCTGATCACCGGCCTCCCCGCCAGTGCGATCCTCGACATCCATGGCGAGCCCTACCAGATCACCATCACGCACACCGCGCAGGGCGACGTCGCGCAGTGGGTCGGCCGCACCCTGTAGAGGCAGTAAAAGCAGGGAGGCCGCCACCCGTAGGGTGACGGCCTCCCATTGGACATCTCTCGATCTGCGCGGTCAGCTGACGGCGCGCAGCAGCAGGTCGAGGACCGGTCCGTCGGTGCCGGCCTGGTAGGGCCCGGCGTAGGTGTAGCCGAGGCGGTCGTAGAGGCGGCGGGCGGACCGGTTGCCGGGCATGACGAGCAGGGAGGACCAGGCGGGGGCGAGGACCCGCAGGAGTTCGGTGTGGAGGGCGGTGCCGATCCCGTGGCCCTGCCAGCCGGGGCGGACGGCCAGTTCGCACACCCCGATCAGCCGGGTGGTGGTGCGGGCGGGTTCGGGGATGGAGGGGAGCAGCTGGTCGCCGTACCAGTAGGACGGGGTGGCGGGGAAGGCGTACCCGAACCCGGCCATCTCACCGTCGCGGTAGGCGGCTATGAGGGTGAAGCCGTCGTGCTTGGCGGCGTGGCCGGTGATCTGCCGGCGGAGGCTGTCGGAGTCGAAGCCGGCCTCGGCGCTCTCGCGGTCGCCCTGGTGGGCATCGGTCCAGATCTCGGTGAGCGTGTCGAGGAGAGCTGGGATATCGCCCGGGCCGTAGCGGCGCATGGTGGTCTGCGGGCGGGGTGGCTGCTGCTCGGTCACGTTCTTCTCCTCGGTGGTGCGGATCATCCTGCGGTGGCGGCCTGGTAGGCGTCGAGCCAGTCGGTGCTGGCGCGGGCTCGGTGCGGGGCGATGGCGCTGGCGAGGTCGCGCAGCGCGCGCTGCAGGCGCTGGGATTGGACCTCGGGCAGGTAGGCGAGGGCGCGGTGTCCGGCGTCGGCCGCGGCCTCGGGGTCGGGCCGGGTGCGGTTCAGGTGGTGCAGCGCGATGTCGACGGTGTAGAGGGCGCCGTTGCGGGCGTGGCTGTCGGCGGTCAGCAGGACGGCCTGTTCGGCGCCGGCGGCGGCGCGCTCGTACTGGCCGAGGTCGGCGCGGCACAGCGATTCGAGGCCGGCGAGTTCGCCGGGTGTGTAGAAGTCGATCCAGGTCGGGTCGCCGTCGGCCGGGCCCTGGGCGTAGAGGTGGTGGGCGCGGACCACGGCCCGGTCGGTGGCGGCGCGGTCGCCCTGGAGGGCCCATCCGCGGGCCTCCCTCATGTGTAGCAGGGACAGCCAGCGCGGGGAGCCGAGGGGGCCGGCGGCCTGGTGGGCGGCTTGGGCGGCGGAGACTGCCTCGCGGGGGTGGCCGGTGGCGTGGGCGAGTAAGGACATGCAGCCGAAGGCGTGGGCCTCCAGGCCGAGATCGCGGGCCATGCGGGCGCTGGCCAGGGCCTCGGTGTAGAGCGAGCGGGCCTTGCCCGGCAGGCCGGAGTCATGAGCGAGCCAGCCAGCCGCCACGCTCAGCTCGCCGGTGGCGATGTGGAGTTGGCGGCCGGTCTCCTCGGTGTAGCTGCCGGTCTGCAGCCAGTTGTGTGCGGCGTTCAGGGCGTGGGCGGCCTGGCTGCGCAGCTGGGCCGATCCGTGGCGCAGGTCGGCGTTGTAGAGCGTCTGCTCGGCGTCGTGGAGGCTGCGGACGTGGGTCGGGGTGATGCGGTCGGGCGCCAGGACCGTGGTGGCGAGCGCGCCGGCGCCGAGCAGGAAGAGGCTTCGGCGTTTCACGTCTTCCTCCTGTTCCTGGTGCGGTGCTGCCGGGCGCCGTCTGGTGGCGGGCCTAACGAACCCGAGCTCCGTCAAGTCGATGCCGCCGAACATGCTGCTCAAAACCCGGCGGGCGTCGCGGCGGGGCCAGCCCGGGTGGTCGGACTCCCAGCGCCGTACCTGGCGCACCGAGATGTCCACCGGCTCGCCGATCGCCAGGGCGTGGGCCCGGTAGGCGGTGGCGAAGTCCTCCTGGGTGTGCCAGTCGCGGCGGATCCGCTCGGCGACGAACAGCGCGTTGCCTGGGGTGGGCTCACTCATGCGGCACCTCCGGGTCTTGGTGCGACGGTAGTGGTTCGGGGACACGTTGAGCGATGGCACCGTACCGCCGTGTGACAAATGGCCGCTGACATGTCCTCAGGTCTGACCTCGACTCGGTGACGGCCTGGCGCTGCACTGGTGTGGCGGCCGGGCCTGAGTGTCCTGGCCGTCTCCCGTGACGAGAAGGACGGTGATCCGGCATGTCCGCCCCCGCGCAGCAGCTCGCCCGCCCCGACTTGGCCGAGGTCCGCGGCTGGCTGTCGGCCGGTCAGGAGGAGCTGCGCGGGCCGGGCTCGGTGACGGCCTGGCGCTCCGGCCGGGGATGGGATGCGCTGTGGATGCCTGAGGAGCTGGGTCTGGCCGTCTTCGCGGACCTGGCCACCGATCCGGGCCGGGCCGAGCTCGGTCCGGTCGTGCAGGAGATCGACCACCACGTGCTGTGGTTGGTCGGCCTGGGCAGTCCCGCCTCGTCCTGGCCGGCGCCGGCCCGGTTGTTGCCCGCAGGCCGGTACATCGCGGTGCCGGCGATCGACGCTGACGGGCGCCCTTTCCAGGCCGCCCGGTGGCTGCACCTGCCCACACAGCCCGAGCGGCTGACCGAGCCGGGCCTGCTCGCGCAGGCGCTCGCCCGTCACCTCCCCCGACCTTCCGTCGCCCCGTGCCGAACGGCGCCCCTGAACGTCGGCGACCGCCGACAGCACCACACCACCACCCCCGTGAAGGAGAGATTCGCCATGCAGAAGAACACGAAGCTCGACCCGAAGAAGCTGGCCGCCCTGCAGGCCAAGGTGAACCGGCTGGTGGGCACCGGCGCGCTGACCGCCGCCCCGCACACCTACCACCACTGAGCACTACCCGGGCGGGCCGACCACCGCGGTCGGCTCGCCCGGGCTCACCCCGCAGGAAGGAGAGCAGCGCCGTGAACACCACCGACACCCGCCTGGAGCTGACGTTCCTGGGCCACCAGACCTGGCTGGTCCAGGGCGGCGGCCACCGCGTGCTGATCGACCCCATCCTCAAGACCCACTTCGGGCTGCCCGGTCGGGCCGAGTGCCGGGTGTGGCCGCCACGCGAGATCGACACCGGCCTCATGCCGACCCCGGACGCCGTCGTGCTCACACACGAGCACCTCGACCACTTCCACCTGCCCTCGCTCGACCTGCTGCCGCGCACCGTGCCCGTCTACAGCGGCCCGCTGCTGCCCGCCGCCGTCGAGGAGGCCATCGCCAGACTCGGATTCACCGTTCACCGCATCGACCACAGCACGCCGCTGCGGCTCGGCGACCTGCGACTCACGCTCTACCCGGCCGGCGCCAAGACGCTGTGGTGGGAGGACCGGGTCGTCCAGCCGTGCGTGCAGGTCGCCGATGGGCCCTCGGTGTTCATCGCGGTCGACGCCGACCCCTCCGACCTCTACCTGCAGGCCGTCGCCGAGGGCACCGAGCCCACCCCGCGCATGGCGGTGGTCTCCAACAACTCCCAGATCGTGCCGCCCGGCATGCCCGCGTCCTCGGTGAACCTGCTGCCCGGCCTGGACGGTACCCGGCACAAGACCGGCCTGGCCGTCCTTCACCAGCTGCTCCTGGAGGTCCTCGCCCCGCTGCCCGGCGTGGCCGACGTCGCCCTGTGCGGCAACGGGTTCCTGCCCCCGCAGAGCCCGCACGGCCCGTTCCTCTACTCCGACCACCCCGCCATGGCCACCGCCGCCAACAGCTTGCAGTTGATGTTCAAAGTCCACGGCCCGCGCCCGGGCGACCGCCTGACCGTCCCGGCGTCGGCGGCCGAGAAGGTCACCAGCGGCCAGGTCGGATGGCTGCGCATCGACGAGGACTTCGAGTACGAGGCCCTGGTCGCGCACGCCAAGTTCCTCAACGACCCCGGCCAGGTGGAGCTCGCGCCGCTCGCGGAGCCGCCCGCCGACTGGGACCAGGCCCTCGCCCTGGTCGAGGCCGAACTGCCCCGGCTCGGCCGGGAGATGCTGGCCACCGGCACCGGCGCCGTGGCCACCAGCATCCACGAGTACCTGGCCGGCCCGCTCGGCGCGCACCGCATGGTCCTGCGCCTCAAGGATGGCCCCGGCGGCGAACTCCTGCAGTACGCCTGGGACATCACCACCGCCACCTTCGTGCGCGTCGAGGCCACCGACCGGGAGGAGGCCATGGCCGCGTTCCCGTTCGGCGCCGAGGTGTTCTTCCAGGACTACGCGGCGCTGCTCCAGGGCCGCCTGCAGGTGTGGGACGTGGGCGGCGGCGCGATGGAGTGCTGGAGCATCGGCGCCCCGCTCGACTCCCCCGTCTACGCCTTCTTCCGCGTCTACGGCGAGCACCAGCGCCCCGACCTGGCCGCCCTGTCCTACCACCGCATCCTCCCGGCGCCGGCCGGTGCCCGGTGATGGCGGCGCCGGCCACCGCCGCCGAGGCGCTGACGGGCTTGGCCCGCATCCGCCCCGCAGGGTGGCTGGCCACCCCGATGCCCACCGACGAGCAGACCCTGCTGGCCCGAGCCCGGCGGGCCCTGGACGCCGACCACCCCGGCGTCGCGGGAACCCTTCGCCTGGTGGCCGCCCGGTACACCGCTGCCGTGTTCACCGTGCACACCCCCACCGGCCCGCAGATCCTCAAGCTGCACGCCGACCCGGGCGCGTTCGCTGGCGAGAGCCTCGCCTACGACCTGCTCGCCGACGCCGCGTCCGTCGCGCGCCTGCACTCTGAAGGCGAGGCCAGCTCCTCCCTGCTGCTGGAGTACCTACCGCAGGCCGCCGCCTGGAGCAGCCCGGAGACGGTCACGGCGCTCGCCGAGTGCGTCGCTGCGGTGCACACCGCCTCGCTGCGCCTGGACGTGGCCGCCGTCGAGGCGATGGCCCCCTTCGGCACCGGCCGCCAGCTCCACGGGCCGGCCCCGTACTGGATCACCGACACCGCAGCGTGGGGCGAGGTCCTGGCGATGTACCAGGACGCCTACGGGCCTGGCCTGGTGCCGCTCGGGCACCTCGACCTCAAGCCCGAGCACCTGCGCCGCCGCGACACCGGCGAGCTGGTGCTGCTGGACGTGGAGACCGTCCGCCCGGACGTGACCGGGCTGATCGACCTGGTCACCCTGCCCGCCGTCTACCGGCAGGCCGGCCACGACCTCAGCCCCGCCCGCGTGCTGGACGTCTACCTTGAGGCGGCCTGCGCGCGCGGCGCGAGCTGGACCGCCGTCTCGTTGAAGGAGGCGCTGCGCGCGTTCGCCACGGCCACCGGACTGCGCGGACTACACGGCCTGGACACGTGAGACCACCGACGTCGAGCGCCCCGTCCGAACCCTTCCGGTTCGCCAGCGGGGGCGCTCGGCCGTACGGCCACGCTCTACGGGCCGTCGATCCCGATCACCGTGCCGAACGGGTCGCGCAGCTGGGCAATGCGCCGCCCGTGCTCGATCCGCAGCGGACCCCGGTGGTGCATGCAACCGGCCGCCAGCAGCCACTCCCGCGCGCGGTCCACGTCGTCCACCGACCAGTACACGACCGGGCTGCCGCCCCTCGGGTTGCGCTCGTCGTCGGCAGGGTGGAATCCGAGCTCCACGCCGTCGTGCTCCACCCAGGCGTAGACCGCGCCGGTGTCGCTGTTGACCTCGGTCTTCACCGGCGCGCCCAGCAGGTCGCCCCACCAGCGGGCCGACGTCTCCGGGTCGAGCGCGAACACCATCACCGTGCGGATGCTCTTGAACAACGCAACCTCCTAGTCGTCATCGTAGAAGCGCCGCCCGGACGGCGTCGTCACCTTCGCCTATCCGGCAACGTTGGGCCGGGAGGCATCGCCGGGCATAGCCGGCCCGGCCACGTCCACCGATGAGCACCATCGGCGCCGCCTCCGTTCCCCGTCGGGGGGACGCCGTTCGAACCGGCTGCGCTGCGGGGCAGCCCTGCTTCCAGGAGTTGAACGGGCGGCGAGGCAGGCGAGCGGAACGGGGCGGCTCTGACCGCCAGCGTGCCGCGCAGGGTTCGGATCGCGACGCCTAAACGCCGGAATGTGACGCTCCGAAATTCTTTACCTTCGGGACGTGAACCTTTCGTCTGTTCGAGGGATTTGATGCACCTAACAGCACGCCCTGCTCACGACCCCCAGCAGAGCGTGATCATGTCCCTCGCCCAACGGACAAGGACTCCCGAAGCCCATGTGCATCCATCCCCCCGTCCCACCGCGGCCCGTCGCTGCGGCCGCCGCACCCGTCCTGCCCTGCTCCGGCCGCTCCCGCCGGCCGCGCGGCAGTGTCCCGGACCCGGCCGGGGAGGCGTCGTCGTGAGCGAGCCGCCCTTCGCCGACACCGCCGGCACCGCCCCGGGGGTGGAGCTCCCCATAACCCTGGAGGCGTTCCAGCGGCTCCACGCCGACGCGTACTTCGACTACGCCTACGCCTGCCTCGGCGACGCCGCCCTCGCGCAGACGATCGTCAGCGGGGCCTTCGTCGAACTCGGCGACTGCTGGGACCGCGTGCTGACCTGTCCCCAGCCCGCCGCCACCGCCTGGGCCGCGCTGCGCCACCTGGTGGAAGTGGAACGGGAGCACCGGGACCGGCTGGACGAGCGCGTCGCGTTCTCCGTGGCGCTGCGCTTGAAGGGGGAGCCGTTCCTGGACGACCTGGACGCCATCACCGCCGCCGTGGAGGGCCTGGAGGAGGGCATGGCGCTCGGCGCCGCCATCAAGGAACTGCCCGCGGCGAAGTTCGACGTGATCGTGCTGCGCTTCGTCGTCGGCCTCAAGGTGGCGGGTACGGCCCAGGCCATGGGCACCGACGAGGCCACGGTGAAGTCCCTGACCACGCAGGCCCGCACCAAGCTGGAGGGCCGGCTCCGATCCCGCCGGCTCCTCCGCCCCGGCACCACCGACAAGGACCAGGAGTGACCGTGACACCCCACGAGGACGATCCCCACCTCCCCGACGTCGACCTCCTGCTGGGCGCGGCGGGCCCCCTGCCCGCCGACCGCCCCCGCTACGACCTGGACGCCGGCCGCCGCTACCTCGCCGAAGGCCTGGCCGCCCGCCAGGCCGAGCGGGCCGCGGCCCCCGCCACCCGACAGCTGCCGCCGTTCCCGGGGTCGGCGGGCATCCACGCCGACGCCCGCCGCGACCTGAGGGCCCTGGCCACGGTCGTCATCCACGAGCCCGGCTCCTGGGAGGAGATCGAGAGCCTCGCCAGGGACTGGGAACCCAACGGCGCCCTGATCTTCGGCTGCCTGCTCGACCTGGCCGGCCGCCACCACTCGGCCACCTGGTGGTGGCAGTTCGCGGCCGGCGCCGGCAGCCACCTCGCCGCCTACTGCATGTACCTGCACCACCTGCGCCGCGGCGAACTGCGCGACGCCGAGAACTGGTTCAACCAGGCCGCCTGCCTGGAGAACGGCACCAGCGCCCCCATCGCCCCCAAACTCCCCGACCTGCCCGGCTACGCGCGCCTGGCCTCCCGCCTGGCCCCGCCCCTGCCCGACCCCGCCGGCCTTCCCCGCCCCGACCGCGCCCTGCGCGACGCGATCAACGGCCTGCCGCGCGAGGACGAGGCCGGCGGCCTCCGGAGCCTGCCCACCGACGCCATCGCCGACCGGCTCCAGGAACTGGCCTCCCACTGACCCACCCGCCCGTTCCACCCCGCCCGCGCCCGACCGGTGCGGGCGGGCCCACCCGAACGGAGAAACCCATGCACGCCGCCTACGACCCCGCCGCCATCGCCCTGGCCACCTCAGCCACCGGCTACCTGCTCACCCTCACCGCACTGACACTCACCGCCCTCACCGCCCCGAACCCCACCCGCCGCCGCGAAGCCCGCACCATCCTCGCCCTGCTGCTCAACCGCAGGCCCTGATGCCGCCCACGCCGGCCCCCAGCGTTTGAATGGGAACGCCTGTTCGATTTATTGTGAGGGGTGTGACCAGCGCCGTCCCCTTCTCCCGCCCCCACGGCCACCCGGACCACCGGCCCGGCGACGCCGAGCGGGCGCCGCGCGCACTGATGTCCGGCCCCGGCCGGAGCTGGGACACCGAGCCCCGCTGGCGGTGGGTGCAAATCCGCCTCGGCGGCCAGTGGCGGCCGGGCCGGGTGGAGCGCTGGCGCCTGCACCACGGATCCACCACCTGGGTCGCCCTCGTCCGCTGGGGCCCCGGCCCGGACGCCTGGGGCTGGTACCTCCACCACCCCCACGCGATCCGCCAGGCCCCGGAACCCGCCGACTTCCACGACGGTCCGGCGAGCTGGTGAACAGCGACAACGACAGCGAGGCCGCCGCCGCCGACCTCGCCGACGCCCTGGAAGCCTTCGCCGACCACGCCGCCGCACCCGGCACGGGCACCGGCGCCGACGTCTGGCTGACCATCGGCACCCCGTACAAAATCGAACAACGCACCGTCCGCCTCCCCACGAGCGTGGCCGACTGGATCGCCGAGCTGCTCCGTGAGGAG
This sequence comes from Kitasatospora sp. NPDC004669, assembly GCF_040609455.1. Lineage (NCBI taxonomy): Bacteria > Bacillati > Actinomycetota > Actinomycetes > Kitasatosporales > Streptomycetaceae > Kitasatospora > Kitasatospora sp. NPDC004669. Next base: position 13,137 of record NZ_JBEXKB010000101.1, on the reverse strand, counting down.
ACCCAGGAGCTGGAGGTCGGCCACCGTGTCGTCGACCGCGGCCGGGATGACGATCCGGCTGCCGACGTCGAACCGGCCTGGTGGTTGTGACTGCCCAACCCGTCGCCTGCGGGCGGGTCGAGGGGGAGACTCATACGCAGCGGCCGTTCTCTCGTGCATCGTGACTCGACATCTCGAAGCGTGGAGGACGGCCGCCTCCGGTGTCCCGGGAAGAAGCGCAGTTCAGCAGGTCGGGTGACCTGCGAGGTTAAACGGAAAGCTAACGCTCAGTGCCCTCTGGTCTGGAACGATAGGCGAGGATTCACCACTGTCGACGCATCGACCCGACTGGCATTGCCTTGAACGTATTTGACACGCGGGGGAGCATGACGTGAAGGAAGAGGAGCTGGCGGCGGCGTCACCGGGGACAGCAGATGGCCCCCACGTCCGCTCGGGTGGTACCCAGAACGTCGTGGGAGTGGGGCTGAAACTTAGGGTTGGGCTCACTCTCGCAGGCATCGCTGTGGCTCTGATTTCCCCGCAGCTACGTTCGTTCAGCGATACGCCGCTGGAAGACGCCTCGACTTCCTGGGCTCAGGTGATCGGATACCTCCTTTTCGCGACTGGCGTGGTGTGGCAAGGGTTCGACCTCCTCATCAAGAAGGAACGTGAACGCGCAAAGCGCGTGATTGAAGGGGGGAACGTCTACCGCGCAGAAGGCGACCTCACCATTCACGTCCACGGCGACGAGCCCCGCACGGGGCTCAGTGGGACACAAGCAGCTGACGCGTTTGCGGCCCGTCAGGAACGGATGTTGGAGGACTCCTACGCTCAGGGGATCTTCCAAGCCAGGGTTACTTTCTGGGTCAGCACGTTCTTCCTGTGTCTGGGCGCGCTGATCCTCTTCGCCGGCGTCGCGTCGGCGGTGCTCAGCGGAGGCAGCAAGGGGAAGGTGGAAGCCGGCATCGTGGCTGCTGTGGCCGGAACGGTGTCCAGCCTGCTGTCGGGGATCTTCCTTTACCAGTCCAATCGTTCACGAGACAGTGTGATCGAACAGGCCTCACGCATGCAGGCACGCTCCCTGGCTGACCGGCGCATTACCGTGGTGAGGGACATCGCCAATTCGATCGAGGAAGCAGACGAGCGCACGCAGGCCAGGCGGGAGCTGCTGACTGCACTGATTGGCAGCCTCGGCAAGCTCGATGACCGCCAGGTGGCGGAGCTGCCAATCAGTGGCCGATTCCGGACGCCTCGGCCTCGTCGCCCGGGTGACGCCCAGTCAAATGACCAAGGAAAACAGGGCCCGGCATAACGCGGAGCGGGCGCCGCGAGCTGATGGCGGGCTCCGGGCCGGAGCTGGGATACCGAGCCCCGCTGGCGGTGGGTGCAGGTCCGGCTCGGTGGCCGGCGGCCGGTGGCGGCCGGGCCGGGTGGAGCGCTGGCGCCTGCACCACGGATCCACGACCTGGGTCGCCCTCGTCCGCTGGGGCCCCGGCCCGGACGCCTGGGGCTGGTACCTCCACCACCCCCACGCGATCCGCCAAGCCCCGGAACCCGCCGACTTCCACGACGGTCCGGCGAGCTGGTGAACGCCGACAACGACACCGCTCCAGACCAACCCCGGCGGCACTGCGGCGCCAGCCCGCACACACTGAGAGGACCGGTCCGCACCCGAACCCCCGAGCGGGCAGCGGACCGGCTCCCCGGTCGTCACCGTCAGGTCACTTCGACATGCTGCGCCGGGAACAGCAGCCCGGAGCCGGCGTTTGCCGGTAGCGCGCCGAGTATCCGGCCCGGATCACGCCAAGCCGGCCGTTGCGGCCCCGCCACCGCCTGAGGCCGCCTGTTCGTCCCGCTGATGCGCGACCCTGTGCTCGGCGTCGTGTAGTGCGAGTGGTCAGGCCGCTGGCTCCTGCGCGGTGTCCGGGCGGGCGGCCTGCTTGAGCTTCATGTCGGCCTGGTGCCGGTTCTTGACGCTGGCCCAGTACGGGTGGGCGTACAGCTCGGTGCCGACCGCGGTGAACGCGGACCGCTTCTCCTCGTTCGGATCGGCGGCCCGATCGGCCTCTGCGGTGTACCAGCGGCGCTGGAGTTCGAGCAGGTCAGCAGGGAAATCAGTGTCGGACACCGGCCCATCGTAGATCGCAAACCCGTGCGGCCTGCGGCGCAGCATCCCGGGCCGGGACAAGGCAGCGGGGCGACGCCGACTGGCACCGCCCACGGACCGGCCCCGGGCGGGGGTGCCCGGCTACTCGGTGTGCGACCTGGCGCTCTGGGAGGGGGAGTGGCGAGCACGGGCCTGGTCGGCCGACCTGCTCGACCAGTCGGACGGCGACCGGTAGGCCGACGTCGGCACCTCGATCCGGCTGCCCGAGCCGTTCGGCCTGGTCCTGGACACTACGGCCTTCGGTCGAGGGAGCCGACCGGCTGCTCGGCCATGTCACCCGTCGGAGGGATTCTCGGTGGCGTCGCTTGGCCGCCGCTGCCGTCTCGGCTACCGTCCACGACGGCTAGACGCGTACGCCGCTCACCACCGCATCACCCGGGCCCACGCCGCGCCGGGGGTGGTCAAGGTCTTCCGAGGCCCGCGACCGATGTCTGTTCGATTCGAGCAGCAGCCGTACGAGTCTGGCCGGGGCGGGCGTGGCCCCCGACCGGAGAGACCTCGTCATCATGCCGAAGAACCAGACCACGGCAGCTCAGGGCGCCCGCCAGGACGCCCGGGCCGGCGCGAAGTTCACCTCCGCCCTTCGTACCCGTCAAGCACAAGCGGCCCGGCGGTCCCGGCGGATGCCCGTACTGCGCTTCCTGGCCAGTGGAGGGCGCGACCTCTACGAACTGGTCGGCGGGATCGCGGCGACCTGGGCCCAACAGGGGCAGCGCGTCCTTCTGCTCCAGGAGGCCAACAGCCGCTGGCGTACGGCGGGTCTCGTCCGCCGAGGCCGTCGTCGTGAGATCTCGGTGCCTACCCCGCCGGAGCCGACGAGCGCCATCTTGTGGCAGCACCCAACGGGGGCTGGCCTGCTGGCCCATCACACCTTCGTCTGGAACCCCGGGCCCATGACGGCGAGCGACCGCGCACCCCTGCAGGTCGCCGTGGCGCAGGCCCGCGACGACTACGACGTCGTCGTGCTGCTGCCGGACCGCAACTGGTCCTTCCCCGACCGGGACGTGGCCACCATGCACGTCGCCGTCGCCCAGGTCGAAGACTTCCCCCACACGGACTGCCGCATCGCGCTGCCCGACACCTTCGAGGAACGAGGTATTCCGCTCAGCCCGGAGCAGAGCGCCGCGGTGCTGCGCGAGCGCTACCTGTCGTTCCTGTTCGGCATCCCCCACCTGCCCGTCGAACTGAGCGGCCTGATCCTGCAGGTCCGCGAGGAGATCCCGGTCGACGACGCCTACCTGGACGGCGTCGAACGCGACATGGACCGAGCCGGGCTGCGCACCCTGGGATGGACCACGTTCACGGGGTTCGGCACCGGGCACCGGCGACTGCCCGAGCCGTCCGAACTGAGCTGCCCCGACTTCCTCGCGCCCTACGCCCGGATCGCCGCGCGCCTCCACCAAAGGCTCGAGAGCTGACCCTGCGACAACCCGCCCCGCGGTGAGGGTCCGGTGCCCGGCCTGCCGGAACCGCCCGGGCACCGGGCTCGCCGAAAATCCCCGCGGCCGCGCGGACCTGTCTCCGTAGAGTCTGGGCATGAAAGACGACGTCACCGAGCACCTGCGCGCAACCACCCACCACCTCGACAACTTCCTGGCCTGGTACGAGCCGTTGCGGGAGAGTCACTGGCGGGTGCCCCCGGGCAGCTCCCTTGCCGGCGACGACGCCAAGACCGACCCCTACCAGGTCTCCCACGCCGCCCAGCACGCCATCCAGACAGCGGTGGACCACCTTCACTGCCTGCGCTCCTCTCTGGTCCAGCACGAGAACACCGGGCAGATGACCCTGCTCCTGCACTCCTACGGCTCCTTCACCCTCCTGCGCGGGGCCCTGGAGAACAGCGCCCGCGCAGTGTGGCTGCTCGCCCCCGCCGGACGGTACGAGCGGATCCGCCGCCGCCTGGCCCTGCAGAACGCCGACAACACCAACCACCACAACCTCCAGACAGTGGCGGCGACCGCCAACGTCCTGCGCCCGGCAGCCGCCGACCCCGAGCAGCCCGCGCTCAGGAGCGAGAAGGACAAGCACCAGGACCTGGTCGACCGGCTCCTCGCGGCAGGCGGACCACAGAACGACCCCAAGAAGCTGAAGGAGGCGCTGCGGTTCCCCGGCTACGGCGAAGTCGTGCGCGAAGCCGGCCGCCGGCTCCCACAAAAGCTCCGGAACAGTGCAGACGAACGCATAGACACGGCGACATACCTGGAATGGGTCTGGAAGGCCTGCAGCGCCCTCGCCCACGGCGACCTCAAGGGCTCCCTCGCCCAGCTGAACCGCAAGGTCCAGGCCACAGACGGCGACCTCATCTCCCTCCGCCTGACCGGCCCGGTCACCGAGCTGCGCACAAGAACGGAGCTGACCTGCCGAACCGTCAGCACGGCGCTCGACCTGTACGCGGAGCGATCCCAGCCACCGCACTGAGGCGGGCGACGGACCGCTCCGTCCACCGCCCCGCCAGCGGCCGCCCCTCAGGGTGACAGACTGTCAGCCATGAGTGATCACTCCGGCCGTCCGGTACGGCGCCCGCTGGCCCAGCCCTTCTCCCACCCCGACGCCGCGGTCGACCAGTCGCTCGGCGAGCGACTGCTGCCCGTGGAGCGCTCGCCGTTCTCCGTCCCGGCCCCGGACGAGGCCGGCGCCGGACTCGACCAGGTCCCCGCGCAGGGCGGCCGACGACACCTGGGCCCCGGCGGTATCGCCGCCCAGACCCCCGCCTGACAGCACGTCGATGCGGACCCGGCGGGCCCACCGGGCCGCGCCCGGTCCAGGCCGGGACCGGGCCATGGATCCGGAGGAGGCCGCTTCGCCGCGGCAACGCAACGCCGTACCTTGACGCGGCGTCCGGCACCCCGGGGTTTCGTGGCCGCCACGAAACCGGCCGCGACTGGAACACGCCTGCGGCGCCGCGATTCACCCCGGGGGAAAACCCCCGGCTCAGTGCGGGGATAGCATCCGGGCATGAGTTTCTCCCCGGGGGTAAACGCGGCCACCGAGCCGATGCTGTTCGGCGCGCCGACCTGCACCGTGTGTGACAAGGAGCTGGAGTGGGGCGGCAAGGGCCGCCGGCCGAAGTACTGCTCGAAGGCCTGCTCGTCGCGGGCCGACCGCCAGCGGGAGAAGGAACGGCAGGAGAAAGCGCTCACCGAGGCCGCCAAGGCCGCCGAAAACCCCCGGGGCGAAACGGCGCTGCCCGCCGGGCTCGCCAGCGGCCCCGGGGCGGCCGAGCTCCTCGCCCTCGGCGACGAGCTGCGCCAACAGAACGCGGAGTTCCTGCTCCAGCTCGACCACGCCGCCCGCGACGGCGACGAAGCCCTTGCGCGCCAGGCCCTGGCCGACGTCCTCCACGCCGTCCACGTCCTGACCATCCGCCATCGCGAACTCGCCGAACGGACGCTGGCCGCCCACCCCACCCAGCAGGCCGAGCCTGGCGACGCCGCCCTGGAGGCCACGGTTTCGCCCCGGGGCGAAAAGCGGCCCGATGCTGCCGCAGCCCAGGGCCCCGTCAAGGCGGCATCCGCCGGCCTGCCCGCGCCCCGGCATGCTGCGCCCGGCACCGAAGCGCAAGCCGAAACGCCCCGAGGCGAAACCGCGACCCCGGCGATGCCCGTGGAACCTGCCCCGTCTGGCCGGCAGGACCGCCCAGCAGCCGCGGAAACCCCCCGGGGAGAAACACCGCCCGCCGCGACCGACCCCGCTACAGCCCCTGTTACGGCCCGGGGAGAAACACCGCCCGCCGCGACCGACCCCGCTACAGCCCCTGTTACGGCCCGGGGAGAAACACCGCAGACCCCGGCCGCCGGGTACGGGTTGCGCGAGTCGGCAGAGCGCCGCCTGACCCAGCAGACCGAACCCAGCCCAGCCCCGGCAACCACGCCCCACACCCCCAACCCACCGGTCACCGAGGTCACCGTCCCCACCGACCCCATGCTGCGCCGCCTGCCGACCACCGACGTCTCCGTCGCCCTGGACCCGCGCGTGTTCGGCGACTTCTGGACGTTGGCCGGGTGGACCGTCAACCCCGACGTCTACCTCGTGCTCGGCGAGGGCCACCAGGTCGGCTGGGTCGAGCGCGCCCTGCCCGGCCTCGAAGCCGGGAAGTGGGTGGCGGTGTACGAGGGCTACTTCATCGGCGACCAGGCCACCCAGGAAGCGATGCTCCACGACACCCCCGAACAGGCCGCCCGCACCGTCCAGCTCGCCTACCTGCAGAACCTCTGACCAGTCCGCTGTTTTCGGCAGGTTGAACGAGAGCGGCTGCGGCAACGGGTTCGAGAGCCACTTGTCGGCTTTCGTCGGGTTCACGGCCGGCCTGCGAGGGGCGGTCGGCCGGGTGGCCTCGCCGATGGCGAAGGCCTGGTGGATCGCCTTGCACAGCAGCGCCAGGTCGGCGGCGATGTCGTTGATGACGACCCAGGACGACGCCCTCGTTCAGCACCAGCCGATCAAGGTCGGTGTCCCGCCAGGTGACGTTGGAGGTCGAGGTGGCGGAACTGGTACACCGCTCCCACCTGCCGCAGTACGCCTCGCCGCTCGTGGGCGTCGGTGAGGAAACTCATGAAACGCCAGGGCACACGCCCCAGTACCGCCAGTGCGATCCGCGCCACCAGGAACTCCATCCACACCGACCGGACGAGTCCGACCAGGAGCCCGGACGCGAGCCCGGCCGCGAACCCGAACGGGAGCCCGAACGTGAGCACGATTGCGACCACGACCCCATTGGCGAGCCCGCCCCTGTTCACGATCCCATTGTCGAGCTCGAGCACGAGCCCGTACGCGAGTGCGCCCATGAGCCCGCCCGCGAGCGTGATGACTGAGAAGGTACGACGGTCCCGAGCCAGGACCGCGCCTGGTCCCACCGCCTTGTCCAGATCGGGGTGTACCGACCTGAGCCCGCCCATGAACCCGCCCGCGAGCACGCCCGCGAGCCCGACCAGTAGCCCATTCGCGAGCCCGTTCCGGAGCCCGCCCCTGCTCTGTGCGACCACGAGCCCGAATACGAGCCCGAACCCGAACCCGGCCGCGGGCCCGAACGCAAGCCAGGATTTCCCTTTCCAGCTCCAGCGGATCCCTGAACTTGGGTTTCTGTTTCTTGCGGACGAGGTGATCAACGCCGCCGCCACTGCGCACGTGAGCCCGAACACGAGCCCGTGCCCGAGCCCGATCCTGAGCCCGCCGACGAGCCCGGACGCGAGCCCGCCCGTGACCCTGGACGGGAGCCAGTACGCGCGCCAGTACCCGAGCCCGCCCGCGAGCCCGCCCGCGAGCACGAACGCGGACACGTACCCGAGCAGGACAGCGAGCCCGGCCTTGAGCCCGACCGCGAGCGCTAGTCCGTATTTGGGGAGGGCTTTGGGGAGTTGCCACCAGGCGAGGTTGGGGGTGCCGTCGAGGGAGTGCTGGAGGTGGCGGGCGAGGAAGGTGAGGGTGCGCTGGGCTCGTTCGGGGCTCCAGCGGGTGGGGTGGCGGGGGTGGGGGCGGTAGGCGGCGGGGATGAAGGCGGCGAACAGGTGGGTGTCGACGTCCTCGCGGGTGGGGAAGCGGGCCTGGTCGAGGAGTTCGTCGGGGTGAGCGAGGCTGGCGAGGTACTCGTCCGGACGGGGGTTGTAGATCGTGCGCGCCAGGAACAGCCCGAGCGGGGTGCTCAGCGCCTGGGACACGGGGGTACCGGTGCCCAGCGAAGCGGTGACCCGGCTCCAGCGGGCTGCGGCCCGGGTGCCGACACCGCCGGCGTCACGCTCCAGATAGGCGGCCGCTTTCGCGGGATCCAGGGGAAGGAGGCGGATACCCGCGGCTCCATTCAGGAGCACGGTGGCCCCCGCCGGTGGGGTCAACGCGCTGCGGTACTCGGCGGTGCGACTGGAGAGCACCAGCGGCTGCCCAGCCGGTAGTACCTGGTTAACGGCATGCAGCGCCCGGGCCCGCACGCCTTCGGCGAGTTCGTCCAGTCCGTCGAGGAGAGGCAGAACCAGCCGCCGCTCCAGCAGAGCGCGTGCCCGGGTGCCGGGGCTGGACTGTGGGGGATCGGCGGGGACGAGGGCGCGTAGGCCGGGGTGGTCTCGGGCAAGTTGGCCGGCCATCCAGGTGTACAGGTCCTGCCGGGCCGGGTCCCACGAAGCCAGGGGGAACAGGACCGGGACGGGGCCACCGGGCGGGCGGTGTTCGAGCAGGGCCAGCAGGAGGCGGATGAGCAGCATGGTCTTGCCGGCACCGGGCTCCCCGAGAACCACCAGGCGGTGGGTGGGGACGCGTTCGAAGACCTGGGCGATCTCGGCCCCCTTGCCGACCAGCCCTTCCGCGTCGGCAGCCCACGCGGAGCCTGGGGACTGGCCTGGCCAGTCCCCAGCCAACTCCCCCAAGTGCGGCCATGACTCGACCAGGTCCGCATCGGCTGCCACCCATTCGACCGGCAGCGGGAAAGGATCGTTGAGGCGGCGAACCTGCGCCTCGGCCTCCCACTGCCGGCGCACCCCCTGGGCGAGTTCGTCGGCCACATCCTCCAGCCGGCCGACCGGAGGTCCATGCTGGCCGAGGCGGAGCACGTCCATCATTCTGGGGAGCAGCGCCAGCAGACCGGTGAGCGCGGAGACTACGGCGACCAGGTTGTGGACTGGGTGGCCGCTTGTGAGGTACCACGCCAGGAACGCCATGACCAGCACTGCATACAGCGGTCCAAGCCACTTCGGCACACGTCTCACACGGTGATCATGCGGGACCCGGGACGGTATTCCCAGGATTTGACGTCGCCGACAGCGCCGGACCGGTGACGGCAACCTGTGTACGTCGATGGCGGCCAACGGTGTTGTCGTTCCCATCGACGGCGCAGACCTCGCGGCATTGCGGGCTACGCCAGCCCGCAGTGGTGGTGCTGCCTACGCATACTGGGCGCTTCCGTTCGCACCGTCCGGCTCGCCTACCTGCAGAACCTCTGACGGGCCAGCACGGCGGGTGTGATGCCCTGTCGGCCTTCAGGGAGTGCCTGGCGGCCGGGGTTTCGCGAGGCGAGCGCGAGGTCGGCCGGGTCGTCGTGGCGGGCTTCAGGTGTCTCAGGGGCCGATGGAATTCAATATGTTGTGGTAAAGGTCGGGGGGCAAATAGCCGGTGCTGGGGACCGCCTGGCCGGTGCGCATGTCGTAGGTGACGCCATTGTTGCAATACAGGTAGGTACCGTTCGGGATGCCCAGCTGGGCATCGGAGATGCAAGAGAGCGTCGGCGCGCGCATGCCGACAGCTACCGGGGTGGTCTGCACCGTCGAGGCCAGCGCTGTTGCGCTGGCGGGAGCGGTGAGGCTCACCACGCCTGCGGTAGTCACCATCAACACGGCGGCAACGTGTGCTACCCGATACCGGCTCGGAAAGATCGTCATGGCAGGTCGTGCCTTTCAAGAGCGAGTGGACCGGATGGACATCGAGGCTCGGCCGGTCTCATCGTGGTCTCGGGATTGGCTCCCCCCGGAGCAAGAGAGGGGTGGGCATGGACGTGAGGTCACACGGCCGGACAGCGACCAGAAATCCGGAGAAGGCAACGCTGACCGGCATGCGAGTCGCCTGCGGTGGGGAGGGTTTTGAGACAGCGCGTACGCGATCACCGGGCATCGGCTGGTGTGATCGCGTGGCGGAGAAACATCCCGGGACGAAGGTAGCGCCAGGTGACGTCGGGTCTGTGTAGCCCGGGACGTGCGACCCTTCCCGCGCTAATTGCTCAAGATCTGGAACCAGCTGCCGGTCCCACCGACAACCGCTGATCAACCCTGAGCCCCACCTGAAGTCCGTGCTTGCCGCCCCGCGGTGCAGGCGGATTCCCTCAACGTCGCTCACTACTGGCTCCTTCCTGGTGAGAAGGTCAGGAACCGGACACCAGGGCAGCTGCGAGGTGGCCTTCTACTACCAGGCTGCCACTTCCTCGTCCGGTATCCGGCTGGAGTGCACCCACAGGAGTCGTACAAGCGCTGGAGCCGCGCCCGCCTGGCCGCCGAGGCCCAGGCCGCTGCGGACAAGGAGACCAAGCGGCTGGAGGCCACCTGCTGTCCCGGCTGCGACCGCCGCGAAGACGAGTACGACTACAAGCGCGGCGCCAGCGACGGCACCGAGCTCTGCTACGACTGCCAGAAGGAAGCCGACGACGCCCGCGAGCGCAACGAGCTGCTCGCCGCCCGGACAGCGAACGCGGCCATGCACCCCTGCTACACCTGCCAGGGCTCCATCGGCGGCAAGCCGGACTCGATTGCCGAACTGCACAAACCGGCCGACCCCTACCGCCTGGAGTGCCCGGACTGCGACTACAAACGCCACTCCACCGGCCCCCCAGGACGGCAGCGACCAAAGCGACCGACACCGAACACCGGCCGACCAAGCGGTGCGCGCTACGGGCAATGGGATGCAGCGCGCACCGCCCGGCAGATCCTGCCAGAGCCCCGCAACCCGGCTCCCCGGTAGACCCGGTCAGCACGCTGTTAGGCGACGGTTGGCTTTCAGCGTGGACGTTGGTTGCTTTCAGTGGCCGGTGTGTGGGATGGCCGGCCACCGAGGACCACTGGCGCGGCCTGCGCCACGAGGACGAGGGCGTCCTCTACTCCACCTTCGAGGGCAAGATCCCCGTCCTCGGCACCACCGTGGACCGCATCCGCCGCCACGGCTTCCTCGGCCCCGTCTGGTGGCGCTTCGGCCGCGGCGAGTGGCAGACCCTCACCGAGGCCCTCAACGACACCCCCGACTGGGACCTGATCCGCCAGCGCCGCAAGGACCGCAAGCAGCAGCAAGAAGACGACCGCCAGGCCGAGGAGCAGGCCCGCGAGGAGGCGGCCGCCGCCAAGCAGCACGCCAAGCTGCTCGCCGCCCGCGCCCACAACGACGCCATGCACCCCTGCTACACCTGCCAGGGCCCCCTCGGCGGCGCCCACGACTCCGACCGCGAACTGGACGAGAACGCCGAGCCCGACCGCCTGGAGTGCCCGGCCTGCCTCGCCGACCGCCGCGCCCAGGACGGCCGCCCGATCGTCCTCGACCTCCCCTCCGCCCGCGACCGCAAGAAGGCCGACAAGCACGGCCCGCCCGCCAGCGACCCGTGGTGGACAGTCCGACTCATCCACGCCAAGCGCTGGCCCAAAGCGAAGCGGGACGCCGGAAACGTCCCCGAACTCTGGCCCAACGCCCGCGCCTGATAAACCCCAGAAAACCGGCGTCCGTCTGTCAGTGCATTCCCACTGGCAGGCGGACGCCGCCGCATTTACACCCGCCCCTTTTCCACAGGCAGCACCAGGGACGATCCCAGCATGACCAGAAAGGCCGTCCAGCGGGGAACCTGCCCGCTCCACACCAAATACACGGCACGCAATCCCGGAGCCTGCCCCATCACCCAACAGAGCACAATCCAGCACCACCTGCGCGCACTACTCGACCGCGAGGCTGGCCAACCACTCGACCCCACCCGCCGCCCGCCCCTCGACCGACCGACCCGCCGAGCCATCCGCACCCTCGCCAGCCGAATGGACCTGCACCCCAGGACGCTGCGCCGCCACGCCAGGGGCACCCGCTGGCCCGCCGGAGCGCACGTGCGCGCCGTGGTCGACCGCTGGGTCCGGGCTGAGTTCTGCCTGGACCAGATCATCGAGCGAGAGACCCGAGAGGCCCGCCTCGACGCCCTGGCCGCCCGTCAGCGCGCCGCAGCCACCCTCAACACCCGAGCCAGCAACGAGGCCCGCCACGCGGCCCTCCGCCACCACCTCGGAGACTGACGGCCGACCACCCGCTGTCCCGCGCCACCAGACCTTGACCGATTGCCACCGAAGGTTGACGGACAGAGGTTTGTGTCATCAAGGATTGACCGCCCAGGTCAGGACTGCCCGGTCTCACCGGACCCGTGATGGTCGTTCCATGAACCCGCCCAGCGCCCGCCGGGTCAGTCCGGCTGGCCCCGCCCCGCGAACCGCGCTGTCAGGCACTGACGTGCATACTTACCGGACGATCATTGGGACGTAGAGGTGATGACGCGGTGAAACTGGCTGAAGCGCTCGCGCAGCGCGCGGCTGCGGTGCGGCGGGTGGAGCAGTTGCGGGTGCGCGTCGTCGGCAGCGCCCGCTACCAGGAGGGCGAGGAGCCGGCCGAGAATGCGGCGGAGGTCCTAGCCCAGGCCGGAGAGGTGCTGGACGAGTTGGAGCGGCTGATCCGTCAGATCAACCGGACCAACTCCACCGCGCTCATCGAGGGCGGCGGCACCCTTACCGACGCCCTCGCCCGCCGGGACGTCCTGCGGCTGCGCCACTCGGTGACCACCGCGGCAGCCGACGCCGCCTCCGGACGCGACCAGCGCGGAGCCGTACGGCAGTTGCGGTCCGAACTCAGGATCCTCTCCGCCTTGCCGGTCGCCGAGCTCCGCGCCCAGACGGACGCCCTGGCCAAGGAGATCCGCGAGGTGGACACCCTGATCCAGCGCACCAACTGGGAGATCGACCTGATCGAGGACTGACCCCACAAGCTGGGTGTGGGAAGCAGGTAGTCGTCACGGAGGCGTGCACACACCGCGGGTCGGCGGTTTATCCGACCCTTGGTGCGTGAAGAGCAACGCAGGGGTTCAATTCCTCACCAACAGTGCAGCTCAGCATCGCGTACAGGTGACAGAGCACACCGCACAGCTCACTACCATGTGCAGATCCGGACGACGAGGGCGGGAACGGGGCGCCCCACACCCGGTGCGAGGGCCGTGCACACCAGCACGGCCCTCGCACCTACTCCACCCCAGAGCCACTCAAGAAGCGCCATCTGGAGCCGTCGTGGCACCCTTCCGTCGGACGGTCCTCCAGGGCGCCGACCTGGGCGGTCAATCTTCAGCGACACAAACCGTGCCGTGGTCAAGGTTCAGTGGCACACGGTCAAGGTCCGGCGGCACAGGACACCCGCCAGCACTGGTGAAGTCGGCCCGGGGCGCGGTTTCGGTCTTTCGACCGGTCCGTTTCCCCGGAGCCGCTTCCCGAACCGGGCATGCGACTTGGCATCGCACC
>NZ_JBEXKB010000100.1:0-22850 GCF_040609455.1 Kitasatospora sp. NPDC004669 | reverse complement strand
ACATTCCGAACCCGGAAGCTAAGCCTCACAGCGCCGATGGTACTGCAGGGGGGACCCTGTGGGAGAGTAGGACGCCGCCGAACAATTCTTCAGAAGAACCCCCATCCGGATTCCGGATGGGGGTTCTTTGCATTCGGCCGGACCCTCACCGGCGACACCCGGCGCCACCTCGCCTCCCGCATCCGCCAGGCCGGTGAACTCGTCGAGCGAATGAACGGCCACCTCGAACGGGTCCGCACCCCCAGCCCGTCCTCGCGGAATGGGTCGGCCACCTGCTGCCCGGCGGCCTCGTCGACGGTTCACCCGACCGGACCCGGGGCCTCCTGTCCGCCGCGCTGACCGTCCTTGCCGCACTCCCGGCCGACGGCGAGCCACTTCCGGTCCTCGCCGCGCGTCTCCTCGACGGCGACTCCCATGCCCTCGACGACGGGACACGGCTGTCCGCCCTCGTCCTCCGACGCTTCGGCCCCCACTGCCCGCCGCTCGTCTGCACCTCGGGCTGGCCCAACACCGCCGTGCTCCACCTGCTGTGGCACCTCGCCGACGACGGTGCCTCCCTGCGCTACCACGGTGACTTCGACGGCGAGGGCATCCGTATCGCGGCCCACGTCCTTGCCAGGACCGGAGCCGTCCCCTGGCGCATGGCAGCCGCGGACTACCGATCGGCCGTGGACCGGCTCCCCACGGGCCCGGGTCCCGGGCGCCTCACACCTGCACCGTGGGGCCCGGTCCTCACCGAAGCGATGGCCGAACTGCGGACGGCCGTCGTCGAGGAGGTGGTCGCCGACGTACTCCTGGACGACCTGGCAGAGGAGCTACGGTGACGCACTGTCAGACGCGCCCTGACGCCGACGCTTCGGCCTCGTCCACGTCGACTTCACGACGCAACGCCGAAGGGCGCCGGGCCGTCCGTGCCTTCGGGGCCCGGACGGCCGCCTGTGCTCAGGAGGCGAAGTCGAGGCGCACGAACGGGTCGTGGTGGATGCGATCGAGCGGCACCCCGGCGCGGTAGAGCGCCCTGGCGGCGCTGTAGATCATGGGCGCGGGGCCGCTGACGTAGGCGTCGTGGTCCAGCCAGGGTCCGGCTGACGTGAGTGCCTCGGGCAGGCCGGGGCCGGCGCCGGGGGTGCCCGTGTCGTAGACGGTGGACCGTACGGTGAGCCAGCGGTGGTGTTGCGAGAGCCGGCGGATGTCATCGAGTCCGTGCGGTTCGCTCGTGCCGCGTGCCCCGACGAAGACGTCCATCCGTCGTTGGACGCCGTCCAGGAGGGCCTGCTCGACCAGCGCGCGGATCGGCGCGAGCCCGGTGCCGCCGGCGACGCACACGATGTCGCGGGTGGAGGCCGGATCGAGGACCATGTCGCCGAGGGGACGGCCGAGCCGGAGCACGTCGCCGACCGTCGCGCGGTGCACCAGGGCGCCGCTGACCGGGCCGCCGGGAACGGCGCGGATGTGGAAGGTGATGGTCCCGTCCGGTCGGAGGGCGTTGGCGGGGGAGTAGTAGCGCCAGTTCTTCGGCCACCACGGGGTTGCCAGGCTGACGAACTGCCCGCCGGTGAACGGGTACGGCTGGTCGGTCCGGACGGTGACCTCGGCGAGGTCGGGGCCGTACCTGTGGTGGTCCACGATCGGGGCGTCCCAGACGGCCGGCCGCTCGGCGGCGTCGGCCTGGGCCGCCCCATCCATGGCCTGCGCGACCGCGGTGTAGGCGCGGGTCCAGGCCGCGGCGACATCCGCAGTCCAGGCGGGGCCGGCGAAGTGTTCCAGGGTGGCGAGCAGGCATTCGCCGACCGCCGTGTAGTGCCCGCTCAGGGTGCCGAACTTGCGGTGGTCGCGGCCCAGTTCGGCGCAGAAGCGGGCCAGGTACTCGGAATCGTCCACCAGGTCGACGATGAGCAGGAGGGCACGCAGCAGTTTGTCGTGCTGGATCTCCATGCGGGGCGGGAACAACTCGCGGACCTGGGGGTAGCGGTGGAACAGGGTCGCGTAGAAGTGGGCCGGGAGGTCCGCGGCATACGGCTCGACGGCGGCGCGGCTCGCCCGGAGCAGGGTGATGTCGTGTGCGGACAGCGGAGCGTCGGTGTCGGCCGAACGGGTGGCACGAGGATTCACGCGGTAACTCTCCAATTCCAGTTCTTCGCGCCGAGAACTGTCTGCGGTGGGCCAAAAAGCGCCTCATTCTGCACACACTGCAAATCGGGATTGCAAGCGGAGCCGAGTGAATGGTTTGTGAACAGGCTACTGGCGAGTGGTGGTCGCTGGCCAAGCTGGCTGTCGGGTGGGGGGAATGTGATCGAATTGCGAGGTTGCGAATATGCGCATGATCGACGGTATGCGTGGCTGCCCTTTTTCTTGGCTGACGGAACGACGGATCCCATTGCCGACCGAATGTCAGGCTGCGAGCCGGGCGACACCTCACCCCGGGCTGTAGTCGGTGAGTTGGGCGGGCTGCGGCAGGCCGGGTGTGGCCGGGGAGCGCGAGGCACCGGGCGTGCGGGGGTGTCGCCCGTCGCCCGGTGCCTCGTGTGCTCGTCGTTCGGATGTCAGTCCGTCAGTCCGTCAGTCCGTCGGTGCGCCGCGACCGCGACGGCGCAGGCGGAGGTAGAGGCCGGCCGCGCCACCGGCCAGCACGGCGGCGCCGACCGCCGGCAGCTGCCACGACATCGGGGACGGCTGACCGGCCGAGGCCGAGGCCGACGAGGTCGCCGGTGTCTGCGTCTCGGATCGCGCTTCGGGCAGGGCCTGGGGCGGTGTTCCGGCCGGTGACCCGGCCGCGGGTCCCGTGCCGTCGAACAGTCCGAACCCTCCGGCGAGCCCGCTGCGGTCGTAACCGGATCCGGGGAGCTTGTCCGCGTACCGGCCGGTCACCAGCTTCTGGTAGGCGGCCAGCGGGAGGCTCTGCTTGCCACCGAGGCCCGTGGTGGCCTCGGTGTTGAGCGGCTCGACGTCGCCGCTCGCGGTGAGCCGGTACCAGGCGTGGATCTGCGGCTCGGTGAAGGTGCGGGCGCCGGCGGTGGTGCGTTCGGCGAGCTTGAGCTCGTTGTCACCGTCCCGGATGCCGGCCAGCCGCCAGCCGCCGCCCTTGTCCGGCGGAGCGAGCAGTACGGCGGCCTGGTGACCGTCGGCCGCGCTCACCCGCGAGGCGAGGTAGGAGAGCCTGAGTGCGTTCTGCGGTGTCGGCTGGGCCTTGCCCGCTACGAAGTCCACCGACAGCTCGTACATCGGGACCGGGTCCTTGAGCTGGAACGACGGTGGCGCGGCGGCCGCGTTCGGGGTGTTCGGCCGACCGCCCGCACTGCCGCCGTCGGCTCCGGCACCGGTCCCGGGCGCGGGCACGGCCGCCGTCTTCGTGGCGCCGAGGAAGCGGGAGACGGTGTCGTGCGTCTGCCCGGAGCGCAGCACCTGCTGAGCGGCGCCGTAGTCGGGGACGTCGCTCCCGCCGTCGGCGCGGGCCGACGTGGTGGCTGCGCCGACGCTCACGAGTGCGGCGGCGGTGAGGGCGACCGCCTTCAGTGTCCTCATGGTTGGTTGTCTCCTCACGCGTGGATGCCGATCCGAGAGTGGGTCCACCGGAACGAGCCGTTGTCGACGTAGGTGTTGAAGTTCCACCAGGTGTACGTCTGCGTGCTGGGCCACGGATCGCCCACCGCGATCATGTTGCTGGTGCTGTCGTAGCCGTAGATGACGTTCATGTGCCCGCCGCCCGAGGTCCAGCCGATGCGCACCGCGAACGGCCGCCCGTTGGCTATCTCGTTGGTGACCTCGCTGAACGAGGCGTTGCGGTTCAGGTCGTGGCCGCTGTTGCGGAAGCCCATGGCGGACAGGCCGTTGGCCATGTCGTCGAGCGTGGCGGGCCGGTCGTTGCAGTCCAGCCAGCGGCCCTGCTGGGCGAGGCGGCAGAAGTCGTACTGGTTGTACTGGTTGTAGCCCCAGTAGGTGGCGACCGTCAGGCCGGAGGCGTCCCAGCACCACTGGTCCTGGACCTGCTTCTGCATGGTGATGTCGAGCGCAGTCCAGCTGGTGGGCCGGGTGGAGCTGCACAGCGGCAGGTTCCCGGTGTCCTCACTGATGAAGGCGTCGGCGATGTAGTAGGCGCCGGACCAGATCCAGCGGTTGTCGTTCTCGACGGTGTCCCCCGTGGTGCGGCAGATCATCGGGATGCGGTCGCCCGGCGCGGCCTGGCCGGAGGCCCGGGCCGAGAGTGAGGGGAGCACACGCTCGTTGACGGTGCTGAAGTTCCCCTGTCCCCCGATGACGGTTCCCTTGACCAGGCCCGCCTGGGCCACGGCGCCGATGCCCAGCGCGGCCGCGGCGGCCAGCACGGCGGCGATTGCCGTCACGGCCGCGCGACGCGATTTCCTGCGGTGTCTGTTCATGCGTCAGATCTCACTCCCCGTTAGGTGAAACCGAATGCGGGGGAGTCTGGCAGAGCCGCGTGAAAACCGGAACGGAGAAGTCCGGGTTACTTGGCGGCTACGCGCATAGACGGTGGGTGTCGAGCGTCAATGGGCAGCACCCTAAGGCCACTTGCCGATCGTCAGGCCCAGTGGTCTAGTCCACTGTTATCTCATCGTTATCTACTGTGGATGTATTTCAGGCTGTGAAATTTCACAGAGTGAGTGCAATGTTACTCACGATGACGGTTTCAGAAGGGGGGATTCGGGAGCCCGAAGAAGCGCTTATGCGGGTCTCACCGGGCCACTATGGGAGGGGACCTACGGGTCCACTGGCCGGCTCGAATGGAGTGCTCGTGATGGGCGTGCAGTGGCATCCGTCGCCGAAGCCCGGACCCGAGGCCGCCGAGGCGTCGGCCGGGCGAGGCCTTGAGGCGGTGGCGCAGCTCCTGCGGACGGCGGCGGACCGGCTCGACGCGCACAACGGGGGCGTCTACCTGCTGTCGGAGGACCGGCAGCTGCTCGAACTGGCCATGACGCTGGGGGCCGCCCGGCAGTTCAGCAGGCCGTGGCAGCACATCAGCGTTTCCTCGCCGGTCCCGGTGGCCGAAGCGGTGCGCAGCGGCCAGGTCGTGTGGGTGGGCGGCGCGGAGGACATGGCGCGCCGGTTCCCGAGGGTCGCAGTCGCCATGCCGTACGGGTTCTGCCTCGCGGCCGCGCCCCTCGTCACGCGGAGGCGGACCGTGTACGGGTGTGTCTTCGTCCTCTGGCCCGCCGCGCATCCCCCCGAGATGTCGCGGTGGGAACGCGACGGGCTCGACACGCTCGCCGTCCGCCTGGCCGAGGTACTGGCGGAGGCGGCGCGGGCGGGCCGTCCGATCCGCCCCGGCTCGCGCCCCGCGGCGGCGGACCACTGTTCCGCCGATCCCCTCGCCGCGATGGCGGCACGACTCCCGGAGGGGATCTGCGACATCGACCTGGACGGCCGGCTGGCCGCCGTCACACCGGCCGCCGCCGAGCTGCTCGGCGAGCCGGTCGAGCGACTGCTGGGCTCCCGGCCGTGGGCGGTCCTGCCGTGGCTGCGGGATCCGGTGTACGAGTACCACTGCCGGGCCGCGGTGATCAGCGGGCAGTCCACTTCGTTCGTCGCCCTGCGGCCGCCGGACCGGTGGCTGTCGTTCGAGCTGTTCCCGGACGCATCCGGACTCACCGCGCGGATCGTCACCGCCGATGCCGTCGGCCGCGGCCGGTCCACCGGGGCACCGGCCGAGCGGGCGATGCACACCCGGCCCGGAGCGCTGTACCACCTGCTCCACCTCGCCAGCGCGCTGACCGAGGCGATCAGCGTGCAGGACGTGGTGAGCATGATCTCCGAGCAGATCGTGCCGGCTTTCGGCGGTCAGGCCGTGGCGGTGCTGATTCCCGAAGGCGGCCGGCTGCGCATCGCGGGCCATCGCGGCTATCGACCCGGTCTGGTCGACCAGTTCGACAGCACCCCGCTGACCGAGCCCACGCCCGGTGTCCAGGCGTCCACCAACCCCGTGCCGGCGTTCTTCGAGACCCGTGCGGAGTTGGAGCGGCTCTACCCGAACCGCCACGAGACGCAGGACGGGATGGCCGCCTGGGCCTATCTGCCGCTGGTCACCTCGCGCAGGGTGATCGGGACCTGCGTGCTGGCGTTCGCCGAGCCGCACCACTTCGACGTGGAGGAACGCGCCGTCCTCACCTCCCTCGGCGGACTGATCGCCCAGGCCCTGGACCGTGCCCGGCTGTACGACACCAAGCTCGTCCTCGCCCACGGCCTCCAGGAAAGCCTGCTGCCCCGCGCGCTGCCCGCGGTCCCGGGCCTGGAGATCGGCGCCCGCTACCTGCCGTGCACCGAGGGCATGGACGTCGGAGGCGACTTCTACGACCTCATCCGCGTCGGGCCCGACAGCGTGGCGGTCGTGATCGGCGACGTCCAGGGCCACAACGTCAACGCCGCCGCGCTGATGGGCCAGATCCGCACCGCCGTCCGAGCCTTCGCCGCGGCCGATGCCGATCCGAGCACCGTCCTCTCCCGCACCAACCGCCTGCTGGCCGACCTGGACACGGCCTTGCTGGCCAGCTGCGCCTACCTCCGTGTCGACCTCGCCCGCCGCGAGGCCTGGCTGGCGGACGCCGGCCACCCGGTGCCCCTGTGGCACGGCCCGGACGGCCGGGCGGACGCGCTGGAGCCGCTCATCGGCACATTGCTGAACGTCGATCCCGCCGCCGAATACCCGCAGGTCCGCATCGACCTGCCGATCGGCACCACTCTGGTCCTGTACACCGACGGCCTCGTCGACACGCCCGGTGCGGACCTCGACCGGGCGCTGGTCGACCTCACCGCCACGCTGGCCCGCCACGGCGGCGAACCGCTCGACCGGTTGGCCGATGCGCTCGTCGACCAGGCCGGGCACGGAGAGTACCGCACCGACGACGTCGCGCTGCTGCTGATCCGGTCCGTCCCCCGGTGAGCGGGGACGGGCGGGGACCGCTTCGGGCCGACGGGCGTGGCGTGCGTGGCGTGCGTGAGTGCTCGGGCGAGGCCCCTCGTTGCCGCGCCCCACTCGTGCCCGGGGCGAGACCATGGGGGTATGGCGAAAGACACGGGCTCCTCTCCGCGGCCCCCGGGCCGATCGCGTGGCCGCCGTGGACGGCGGAAGCCACACCCGATCGCTCGGGAGCCGTCCGTGCGGCAACTGCGGTCGGTGATGAGCATCCACAGCGTCGCCGGTCAGATGTTCGTCCTGCAGGTGTTGGTCGTGCTGCTGCTCGTGGTGGCGGCGGTCGTCGCGCTGCTGATCCAGTCCCGCAGTGACCGGTTCGCGGCAGCGCGCGACCGCTCGCTCGCGGCGGCCGAGGCGTTCGCCCACGGCCCCGGCCTGGTGGCGACGATGGAGGGCCCCAACCCCAGCGCGGTGCTCCAGCCGTTGACCGAAGCGGCCCGCAAGGCCGCCCACGTCGACTTCATCGTGGTGACCGACCGCAACGGCATCCGCTACACCCACCCCGAGCCGGAGCAGATCGGCAAGAAGTTCGTCGGCACCATCGGGCCGTCGCTGGAGGGCCGGGTCACCGTCGAGCAGGTGCACGGCCCGCTCGGTGAGGAGTACCAGGTGGTGGTCCCGGTGGAGGACACCCAAGGTGCGGTCGTGGGCATCGTGTCGTCCGGGATGAAGGTCGCCAACGTGAGCAGCGCGATCAACCGTCAGCTGCCGGTCGTCCTGGGTGCCGGCGCCGTCGCGCTGGGCCTGGCCACGACCGGGACGGCGCTGGTGGGCAGGCGTCTCCTGCGGCAGACCCACGGCTTGGGGCCGGAGGAGATGACCCGGATGTACGAGCACCACGACGCGGTGCTGCACGCGGTGCGCGAGGGTGTGGCCATTGTCGGCGGCGACGGCCGGGTCCTGCTCGCCAACGACGAGGCGCGTCGGCTGCTCGACCTGCCCGCCGACGCGGAGGGACGCGCCGTCGCCGACCTCGGCCTCGCCCCCCGTACGACCGAACTGCTGATCTCCGGCCGCGTGGTCACCGACGAGGTGATCCACGTCGGCAATCGCCTGGTGGCCGTCAACAACCGCCCCACCGACAGTGGGGGAGGCCCGGCCGGCAGTGTCACCACCCTGCGCGACTCGACCGAGCTCCTCGCCCTCGCGGGGAAGGCCGAGGTCGCCCGCAGCCGGCTCAGGCTGCTGTACGACGCGAGCGTGACCATCGGAACCACCCTGGACGTCCGGCGCACCGCGGAGGAGCTCGCCCGGACGGCCTCCCGGGAATTCTGCGACTACGCCACCGTCGACCTCGCCGAGGAGGTCCTGCTCGGCGAGGAACCCCAGAGCCTGACGGCCGGGGCCCCGGTGGTACTGCGGCGGGTGGCGGTCACGGGCGTCCGGGACGATTCACCGCTGTACCCCCAGGGGGAGCTGGTCACGTGGGCCGGGAGCACCCCGCAGGCGGCGGGCTTCGTCAGCGGGCGTTCCTCGCTGGTCCCCGAGGTGGCGAGCGACGCCGGATGGCGCAGGCAGGACACCGAGCGCACGCAGGCGGTGATGGAGTTCGGCCTGGCATCGCTGATCGCCGTTCCGCTGTCGGCACGGGGTGTGCTGATGGGTGTCGCCTGCTTCTGGCGCAGCCGGGCAAGAGGTCCGTTCGAGGAGGACGACCTGTCCCTGGCCGAGGAACTGGCAGCCCGGGCCGCCGTGTCCATCGACAACGCCCGCCGCTACACGCGCGAGCACACGATGGCCGTCACCCTGCAGCACAGCCTGTTGCCGCGCGCGTTGCCCGAGCAGAGCGCCCTCGACATCGCCTACCGTTACCTGCCCGCCCAGGCGGGGGTCGGCGGCGACTGGTTCGACGTCATCCCGCTGCCGGGCACCCGTGTGGCGCTCGTCGTCGGCGACGTGGTCGGCCACGGCCTGCACGCGGCCGCGACCATGGGCCGCCTGCGCACCGCGGTCCAGAACTTCTCCACCCTCGACCTGCCGCCGGACGAGCTCCTCGGACACCTGGACGAACTGGTCGCCCACATCGACCAGGAGACGGCCGCGACCGAGGGGCAGCTCGCGATCACCGGTGCCACCTGCCTCTATGCCGTCTACGACCCCACCACCGCCGTCTGCGCCCTGGCCCGGGCGGGCCATCCGCCGCCCGCCATCGCCCACCCGGACGGCACGGTGGAGGTGCTCAGTCTCCCCGCGGGCCCGCCGCTCGGCCTGGGCGGGATGCCCTTCGAAGCCACGGAGGTGCGGCTGCCGCCGGGCAGCAGCCTGGTCCTGTACACCGACGGCCTCATCGAGGACCGCACCCGCGACATCGGCGTCGGCCTGGACGTCCTCACCGCCACCCTGGCCCACCCCGACCGAGCGCCCCAGGAGGTCTGCGATGCGGTGCTCGACGCCCTGTTGCCCGTCCGCCAGACCGACGACATCGCCCTCCTCGTCGCCCGTACGCGCGTGCTGGAGCCCGATCGGACCACCGAGTGGGAGGTGACCGCGACGCCCGCGGCCGTGGCCGAGGCCCGCGCCGAGGCCACCCGACAGCTCACCGAGTGGGGCCTGGACGAGGCCGGTTTCGTCACCGAACTGGTGCTCAGCGAGCTGGTGACCAATGCCATCCGCTACGCGACCGGACCGATCAAGGTGCGGCTGCTGTACGACCGCACACTGATCTGTGAGGTCTCCGACACCAGCAGCACCGCCCCACACCTGCGCTACGCGGCCGCCGAGGACGAGGGTGGCCGCGGGCTGTTCCTCGTCGCCCAGCTCGCCGAACGCTGGGGCGTCCGCTACACACCCGAGGGCAAGATCATCTGGGCCGAGCAGCACCTGTAGCCGAGTGCCCGGCCGAGGACGGTGCCGAGGCCCCCCGGGGCGGCACACGGTGGTCGGGCCGCGGGACGGGGCGGCGCCCGTCGGCGCGGCCCGGGGCCGGCGGGGCTTCGGACGCGAGGTTCCGGCCGGTCCGGCCGGACCGTATGCGCCGGTCACCGAACCGAACCGATGCGGCCCGGACCGAACCGGATCGGAGTCGACGGCCGGGATTCCGGACTGTGACGCAGGTCACGGCGGATGCAGAACCCGCGGGCCGCAGCGGGCGTCTGGCTGGTGTGAGATCACGCAGGAGAGCACTGGACGAGCTGGACGAGGAACGCCTCCTTCGGCTGGTGGCCAGAGGTGACCGAGGGGCGTTCGAGGAGCTGTACCGGCGTACATCGCCATGGCTGGCGGTGCGGCTGCGCCGCCGCTGCGCCGACGAGCAGATCGTCGCCGAAGTCCTGCAGGAGACCTACCTGGCGGTGTGGCGAGCGGCCGGCGCGTTCGCCGGGAGCGCGGTCGGCGGGACGGCCGTCGGGTGGCTGTGGACGATCGCGGCGCGCCGCCTGGTCGACGCGTTCCGGCGCCGTGCCCACCACGCCGAACCGCCGGTCGCCGCCGCCGAGCGGGCGGTGGTGCCCGCGGCGGAGGACGAGGCACTCGCCGGGACCGTCGGCGGCGACGTCGGCGACGCCCTGCGGCGACTGGCGCCGGAACTCCGAGAGGTGCTGCAGGCCACGGTGCTCGACGGACTCTCCGTCCGGGAGACCGCCGTCCTGCTCAGACTGCCCGAAGGCACGGTCAAGACCCGCGCCCGCCGGGCCCGGATCGCGATGCGGGAGGCGATGGCATGAGCAGGCGAAACGAGCGAAGCATCAAGGGGTGCGCGTCGAGGCGGTTGATCGACGACTACGCACGGGGTGACGCGACGATGGCCGCGGACACCGTATGGGCGTTGGAGGCCCATCTGGAGACGTGCGCGCCGTGCCGGAGCCACCTGGCGGCCTCCGTGGCCACCGAGGCGCCCGACGTCGTCGCGCTCCTCGACACCGTCCGGGCCGGTCTGGAACCGCAGCTGGACGCGGCCGTCAGGGCGCCCTCGCGGCGCCACCGGCCGAGGTGGGTCTCGGCCTGGCTGACGCCGGCCATGACCCCGTGGTTGGCCATGACCGTCGTCGTCACCCTGACGGCGTTGCTGCTGGGTGCGGTCGCGCCGCCGACGTTCTTCGGCGAGGCCTCTCCCGTGTTGCCGATCGCGCCCGTGCTGCCGCTGTGCGGTGTCGCCGCATCGTGGTCGCGCGGCCTGGACCCGGTGCACGAACTGACGGCCTCGACCGCCCGGGCCGGCCTGCCCCTGCTCCTCAGGCGCACCACGGCGGCCCTCGTGGTGGTCCTGCCCGGGCTCCTGCTGGGGGGATGGCTGACCGGAACCATGACGGCCGCGCAGTGGTTGCTGCCCTCCCTGGCCTTCACCTCCACCGCCCTGGCGCTGGGCAGCGTGGTCGGCGTGACCCGCGCCGCCGTCGGGCTGGTGGTCGCGTGGGGCGTCGTCGCCGTGGTACCCGCATGGGCCACCGGCCGCGTCCCCCTGGCGCTGCAGCTCGCCCTGCAGCCGGACCGGCTGCCCGTGTGGGGGCTGCTCCTCGCGCTCGGCATCGGTGCCGTGATCGTCCGCAGAAAGGCGTACTCAACGCTGTGAAACCATCGTCGACCCTTGAAAGGGACCACCGCATGACGAGCACGACGAGCGCGGCCGACACCGCGCCGAAGACCTACGCCTGGGAGATCCGGGCCAGCGGTCTGAGAGTACGCGTCGGACGGAAGAAGATGGCCGTCGACGGGCTCGACCTCTCCCTGGGCACCGGCGCCCACGGCCTCCTGGGGCCCAACGGAGCGGGAAAGACCACCCTGATCCGGACGCTGGCCACCGTGCTGCGCCCCACCGAGGGCGAACTGGAGATGCTCGGCACCTCCGTGGGCGGGATGGTCGACCACCGGGCCCTGCGTCGCCGGATCGGCTACCTGCCGCAGGATTTCGGCTACTACAAGCGCTTCACGGTGCGTGAGTTCGTCGAGTACATGGCCTGGTTGAAGGAGGTCCCGAAGGCGGACGTCCCCGGGGCCGTCCAGCGGGCCGTGGAACGGGTCGGCCTGGCGGACCGCGCCGACCACCGGATGAAGACCCTGTCCGGAGGCATGGTGCGGCGGGCCGGCATCGCCCAGGCCATCGTCAACGACCCCGCGGTGCTGCTGCTGGACGAGCCGACGGCCGGCCTGGACCCGGCGCAGCGACTGCGTTTCCGCGAGCTGCTGCAGGAACTGGGCCGCGACACCTGTGTGGTCGTCTCCACCCATCTGGTCGAGGATGTCGCGGCCGCCTGCTCGGACGTGGTGCTCTTCGCCGACGGCCGTCTCGTCTTCCAGGGCACGCCGGACGACCTGGCCGCGGCGGGCGGCACCGAGTACCCGGGCGACAGCCCCCTGGAGCGCGGCTACTCGGCGCTGCTGCGCACCTCCGGGCAGCGGGGAGGCACCTGGTGAGCCTGCGTGTCCTGCGTACCGAGCTGAAGCGCTCCGTCGCCCCGTGGCCCGGCGTCGTCGTCCTGGGCGGCAGCCTGGCGGTCTTCTGCCTGATCGACGGGATCTGGTGGAGGGGTAATGCGGGGTGGACGGCCCAGTGGACCTCCATGGCCATGTGGACCCGTTATCTGCTGGCCGTCTGGTGGCCGCTCGTGGTGGGCATGGGAGCGGTGTACGGGCTGCGCGAGTCCCGCTCGCGGATGGCCGAACTGCTGACGACCACGCCGCTGCCGGCCTGGCGCCGTGCGGCGGTGCCCGCCGGTGCGATGGCGCTCGTTCTGGCGGGGGGCTTCGGTCTCCTCGTCCTCGTGGGCGGAGTCCAGGTGGCCCTCGGTGCCACCACCTACACGTCCCTCGGCTGGCTGCCGATCTCGCTGGTGGCGGTGCTGGCACTGGTCGCGGGGGCCGTGTTCGGCATGGGCGTCGCGCGGGCCCTGCCCTCCGTGTTCACCCCGCCGGCCCTGGTGATGCTCCTCCTCTTGCTGACGGGCTTCCTCCTGAACAAGAGCAGTGACGGGGCACTGCCGTCGAGCATCGCGCCGAACCGGCTCGCCCAGCTGTCCCCGGGGATCGCGGAGCCGCGGGAGATGCTGCTGACCCTGTCCGGCTCCGTGCACCTCGGCCAGACGATCTGGCTGCTCGGCCTGCTCGGCACCGGCTTCGCCCTGCTGTCGGCCGTGACCGGCCGGGCCCGGCTGCTCGCGGTGGTCCCCGTCCTGGCCGGTGCGGCCCTGGCCCTGCTGGTCCTGCCGGGCGATCCGCGCGACACCTACGTCGTCGACAAGGCCGCCGCCGCCCTGGTCTGCGACGGACCGGTGTGTGTGACGCAGGCGAACCGCTCGCACCTGCCCGAGCTCGCGCTGCGCGGCAAGGAGGCGCTGAGCGTGCTGCACGACGTCCTCGGTGACAAAGCGCCGAACTCGGTGCGGGAGGACACCGAGCTGCGCGCGCTCGGCGACGAACGCGGGATCTCCGGCGACGTGGTGCTGGTCGACTTCGACGAACGGCTGCTCGCCGATGTGACGGGTGAGGAACTGACCCGCGTGCTGATCGCCCAGGGCCTGGCACCGAACTGCCACCCGTACAACGACCGGGAGGGCGGAGGACACGTGGACATCGTCCTCCAGAGCATCGCCGTGAGCTGGGCCCTCCATGACCCCCGGCTCCGGCCGCTGGAGGACAAGGGCACCGACCCGTACGTGGTCAAGACCTGGGCGGACGCCGACGTCGCCTGGCAGAAGCTGATGGCGCTGTCACCGGCCGAACAGCGCTCGCGGATCGCCGAGGTGCGCGCCGCCGCCCTCTCCTGCACGGGGCACAACCGGCTTCCGGTGCTGATGGGGGAGGCGGCGCGATGAGGTGGCTGACCTTGTACGCGCGTTCACGGCAGGTGCCTGCCTCGGCCGGCGCGGTCGCGCTCGTCGCGCTGGCGCTGTGGGCCCTCGCCGGCCCGGGCCCGGTGGACCTGGGGATGGCGGTCCTGGTCCTCACCGCGAACGTGGCGGCCGCTTCCGTCGGGCTCGGTGGGTGGGATGTCGTGCTGGAGCGGACGGCCGCGATCCGGTGGGCACCGCGCCGGGCGGCGCACGTGCTGCTGATCGGCGCGTTCGCCGGTGCGGCGCTGCTGACGGTCCAGGCGGCGGGAGTGGGGCTCGCCCCCACCGAGGTCGTCGTCCGGGACAGCGCGGGCCTGATCGGCCTGGCGGCGCTCGGGGCGGCGCTGTGCGGGGCGCAGTTCGCATGGACCCTGCCGGCCGGCTGGCTCGCGATCACCCTTCTCGTCCCGACTCCGCGTGGCACCGCGGGACAGGTGGTCAAGTGGATGATCTTTCCCTCCGGCACGGCGGCGTCCACCGGGACGGCGGTGGCCCTGCTGGTGACCGGCACCGTGCTGTACGCCCTGGCGGGACCGAGACGGTAACGGGCCGCCCCAGGCCGCGGTCGCGGCCTCGCGGTGCGGTGGTCGACTCACGGGCATCGTGACTGGTCAATGCGTAGGCGCCCTTTCTGGGAGAGCATGGCCTCCATGGACAGCGAGACGTACCTACGCACCCGCCGTGCCCTGCATGCGGTGGCCGAGCTGGTCCTGGCCGGGCCGCAGTACCGGGCCTGCGGCACGATCCGGCTGCGCGCCTGCCCGGGCGGCTTCGCCACCAGTGTCGAGCCGCGGCTGCGGGTGATCGGCGCGGAGCTGGTCGCGCCCGGGCAGGTGTTGTCGCTCGAATGGACTACCTGCGCCGCGCTCGGTGCGGCCCTGGGGCTCACGGTCGGTGCTCCCGCCGGGTTGTACCGGGACGGGCCGGGTGTCGCCGCCGACGACGTGGTCGAGGCGGACCCGTCCGCCGCCCGTCGGCTCGCGCAGTGCTTCGCGCTCGGTGAGGCCGCGCTGTGCGGGTTGTTCCCCAGGGCGGAGCCGGTCATCTGGCCGGAGCACTTCGACCTCGGGGTGACCGTCGACGGAGTGAACTACGGCGTCTCACCGGGCGACGCGTTCCACCTGGAGCCGTACGCGTACGTCGGCCCGCACACCCCGCGGCAGGGCGGGTTCTGGAACGCGCCGTTCGGTGCCGCCAGGACGATCCGTGAACTGGGCGGCGCCATCGGCGTCATGGCCTTCCTGGAGGAGGGCCGCCGGCTGGCCGTCGACGCCTGAGGAGCCGCGTGGGCCGACCGAAAGCCCGCAACGTCGCCGGGCTCTCTCACTGGCGGTTGGGCGGGGGCTCGCGGAACCCGTTCCTCGGCGCGCACGGCGATCGGGCGCCCCCGTGCTTGTGACGATTCGGTGCGTATACGGTTCTCATGGTGTCTTCAGTGCGGGAACAGCGCAAAGCTACTGC
Organism: Kitasatospora sp. NPDC004669; assembly: GCF_040609455.1. NCBI lineage: Bacteria > Bacillati > Actinomycetota > Actinomycetes > Kitasatosporales > Streptomycetaceae > Kitasatospora > Kitasatospora sp. NPDC004669. The sequence continues at coordinate 7,700 of NZ_JBEXKB010000100.1, read as the reverse complement.
TGTACCGACGGAACGTCAGCGGCGCGCCGGGGCAGACTTCGCCGTCCAGGGGAGACGGGCCGGCTGCCCGCCGGGGCCTGTCGGGGTTCCCCGGGAGGGCAGGTCGTTCGCATCGGTGCGGTTCGAGCGATTTGTCGGTAGGTGCCCGAACGGGTCACGGTATCCATCGGGCGTTGACATGGTCACGGGGCTTGGCAGGGGAGATGGGGAAGGGGGGATCGCGGAGATGGGCGGGTCGATTCCGGCGGAAGGGACCCGTTGACATGGTCGGGGCGCCGGGTGCACCTTTCCGGTCCGGTTGCCCGGGAAGGGAAGGGGAGTCACCCTGCGCGCCGGTTCAGTTCCCCTGCCTGATGTCGCTCAGCGTTCCGCTGATGTTGACGAGTTCGTGGCACGTCGACGCCTGCTTGCCCGAGGCCGGGGTGCCCGGTGACTCGCAGGTCACGTTCGCCGTCACTGCCTGGTCCTCGGAGACCTGGATGGGAGTCACCCAGTGGTAGTCCTGGTTGCGGAAGGTCTCCAAGGCGATGGTGGTGATCGTCTGCTTGCCGGCCGTGATGGTCAACAGCCCTTGGTCGCCCTGGAAGTTGGCCACCACGATGTCGGTGATGTCGAAGACCTTGCCGTGCGTCACCTGATAACTGCCCGCCGACGAGGCGCTGTTCGCGGTCTGCACGTCGATCGTGGCGGAGCTCTGCTGGCCGGTTCCCGGCACCGCCAAGCCCGGACCGGGGCCGCGGTTGCCGGTACCGGCACTCGGTTGCCCGGTGCCCGGCTTGCCCTGGCCGCCGGGGTTCCCGCCGGAGGGAGCCGTCGGCGCACCGTCGGCGGGTGCGGCGGAGGTCGGGGCCGGAGTGGCGTTCTGCTGGGCGACGGCCTTCTCGGCGGCCTGCTTCGCCGAGCTGCGCACCGCCGGGCGGACCAGGGCGAACCAGGCCAGCAACAGGGCGAGCAGCGCCGCCAGAAGGGCGAGAAGCCACTTGGGGAAGATCGGAAGTTGGATGAACTCGCCGTCGAGGACCGGGTTCTGAATCGCCGGCAGAGAGTCAGGGGCAGTCGGGGCGGTCTCGGTCCTGCCGTCGGGGTCCTTCCCGTCCGCGCCGCTTCCGTTCGTCGGCTTGCCGTCCGAGCCCTTGCCGTCCGTGCCCTTCTCCGGGCCCACCGTGACCTCGAACGGCCAGGACGCCTGTTTGCCGAACCAGATCAGCTTGCGGGCGCGCGCCTGCAGCCGCAGCTCGCCGGACTCGCCGGGTTCGAGGCGCAGCCGCTCCGGGGTGGCCCGGAACCGCAGGTCCTCGCCGGCCTGTCCGGGAGTGGGGGCCACGGTGGTGGGGGCGTTGCCCAGGTTGCGCACCGACGTCCGGTAGCGCCCGCGCAGCCAGCCGCGACGACGGCGGGGTGCGAGCGCGGCCTGCAGCTCGTGGAACGGCGTCACGGTGACCGTGGTCTCCGGAACCGTCACCAGCTCGGGGCGCTCGGTCGGCAACACCCGGATACCGAGCGGGAATTCACCGGCCCGAGCGGTGGACGAACGCGGCGGGGCCAGGCGCACCGTCACCGTCTCGGACGTCCCCGGGAAGAGGGAGACCCGGGCCGGTTCGACCGTCGTCCACGCGGCGCAGTCGCCGACCACCTCCAGCGAGTACGCCTCAACGACGTCGAGGTCGTTGCGTACCGTCAGGGTCGTGGTGGCCACGCCACCGGGCGCCACCGTCAGTGCGGGCAGGCCGAGTTCGGCGGATGTGGTCATGGCGTGACGGTAGGGCCGCCGGACCGTCCGCGGAGAGGGCCGTGCGGGCAAGCCGTGGGCACACCCCTTGCCCGTGCGGACAGACCGACCCTGCCCGGCGGCGTCGCGCCCGCCCGGTGCCGTCGCGACGAACCGCGAGATCCGGGCGCCCGCCCCATCCAGGCCAACGACCGGCTCCGCCCCGCGGCGGCCGGCCGTCACCACCGCAGGTCCACTGCAGAATGGAGTGTTCGATGACGTCGACCGACACAGCCCGTGAGGAGGCCGTCACCACCCGGCGGAGCCCGATGACACCGCGGTCCGGCGGCACCCCACTGTCCGGGGCGCGCGTCCCCGTCCAGGGCCGCGGCAAGCCGGCCCAGATACCCGTGGCGGTGTACGCCGAGGACCTCATCCTGCAGACCGGCGTCGTCCAACAGCTGCGCCAGCGGCCCGAGGTGGAGCTGCTGAGCGAGGGCGAGGCGGGGCGGGCGGAGGTCTCCCTGCTGGTGGTCGACGCCCTGACCGAGGCGGTGGCCGAGCACCTGCGCCGGCTGCGGCTCGCCACCTCGGGCCGGATCGGCCTGGTGGTGGGCCACTTCGAGGCCAGCGGACTGCAGACCATCGTCGAGTGCGGGGTCGCCGCCGTGCTGCGCCGCTCGGAGGCGGACCAGGACCGGCTGGTGCACCTGATCACCGCCCTGGCCAACGGCGAGGGCGTGATGCCCGGCGACCTGCTGGGTGAGCTGCTCGACCGGATCGGGATGCTCCAACGCACCATGCTCGACGGGCGGGGGCTGACGTTGTCGACCCTGACGGCCCGGGAGGCGGACATGCTGCGGCTGGTCGCCGAGGGCTTCGACACGAGTGAGATAGCCGCCAAGACCTCGTACTCGGAACGCACCGTCAAGAACGTGCTGCACGAGATCATCACGCGGCTGGGGCTGCGCAACCGGGCGCACGCGGTGGGGTACGCCATGCGGCGTGGCCTGATCTGAGGATCGCGGGCGGTCGACGGGCAGCGACGACCGCCGAAGACCGTGGACGACCGGCCGCGGCCATGACGGCCTGCCCTTTGGGGACACAGGTCGTTACCCCCGGCTCGGGCACCCGGGCTCTGTTCCCGGGTGCCCGAGCCGATGAGACTGCCGGGGAGACCACCCCTGCCACGGCCGATGAGACCGCGGGGGAGACCGCCCCTGCCACCCTGTGAGGTCGAGCGTGATCGGCGCCACCGGCACTCCCCGCTCCATCCGGCGGCCGGCCCGTTCCACCGTCGCGATCCTGCTCGCGCTGACGGCCGCCGTGCTGACCCTGGGTTCCGCCGCGCCCGAAGGGCAGAGCCGCCCCACGGCTCAGACCGCAGCCGACGACCCGGCCGGCGGGCGGGTCGTCTTCGCCGGCACCAACCACCGCGGCCTCGGCCGGGTGACCGGCGCGGCGTCCAGCACCCCGCTGTTCGGGCCGGGACCGGTCCACTTCGACCAGGACCCGTCGGCCCGCGGCAACGAGCTGGTGTTCACCAGTCTGCGGGACGCCACCCTGCCCCAGGTCTACCTGCGCGACGCGGCCGGCGCGGTGCACAAACTCACCACCGGCATGGACACCGCCCACCCCGCGCTGGCCCCGGACGGCAAGGGCGTCGTCTTCGAGGCGGTGGAGCCCACCGGGCCCGGTGGCAGGCCCCAACACGCCCTGTGGGTGGTCGGCCGGGACGGCAGCGGCCTGCGCCGGCTGACCGACGGCTCGGCCGACGAGACCCATCCGACGGTCTCGCCCGACGGCCGGTGGGTCGCGTACGCCTGCACCGGCGACCCGGCGCACACCCAGATCTACCTGCGGCCCTTCACCGGCGGTGCGCCGGTCAAGGTCACCGACGTGACCACCGGCAACGCCGTCGACCCGACCTGGAACCCGCTGAACGACGACCAGCACCGCAACCAGATCGTCTACACCTGGGACAAGGGCGACCAGGGCCGGACCCTGATGCTCACCTCGCCCACCGGCGGCGACAAGGCGTTCTTCCCCGGTACCGGTTCCACCTGGCGGACGGGCTCCGCCTCCTGGCTGGCCGACGGCAGCGGAGTGCTCTTCCTGCGCACTGACCGACCCAACCCCCCGCTCCCGGTCGATCCGGGGGTGGTGAACCTCTACCGCGCGCCGACCTGTGACTGCACCGATCCCCAACTGCTCTACAGCACCAACCGGTTGATCGCGACGCCGACCTGGCTGGGCACCCAGACCGAGGGCGGTCCCGTGGTGGAGCAGACCAGCGCCTCCGCCGCCAACGTGGCCGACCTCCAGGACGTCCTCCCCGACGGTGCCGACCCGCGCGACCTGGGGATCAGCGTGCTCAAGGAGGACCCGGCCGCCGACCTCAACACCAACCCCGACCCGGCGGCCGACCCGCTCTTCCACCCCGGCCCCGGCTACGACCCGTGGTACGAGCGACAGGCCTACACGCCCGACGGCCGACAGATCGTGGTGACCCGCTACGAGGACTCGCCGGCCGGGCGGATCCAACGGATCTGGCTGACCGACGCCGACGGCTCCGACCCGCGCCCGATGAACCTGGCCGGGCGCGGCCCGCTCGACCGCGACACCGACCCCTCCTTCTCACCGGACGGCAAGCTGATCGTGTTCAGCCGCAGTTCGCCGGGCAGCGGCAAGGAGCCCGCGCGCCCCGGGCGGATCATGATCGCCCAGGCGTCCACCGGGGCGATCGTCGGCACCGTCCAGCCGCCGCCCGGCCAGCCCGGTGCTTCCGACGGCGAGCCCTTCTGGTCCCCCGACGGCAAGCTGATCGCCTTCTCCCGGACCGCGGTGATCAACGGCAACGCCGGCAACATGCACATCTGGACCGTGCCCACCGACGACCTCGCCCGGCAGACCGACCTGAGCCGGGCCATCTGCCCGGGCACCTGCAACGTCATCGACGACAGCCCGGTGTTCTCGCCCGACGGCCGGCGCATCGCCTTCAACCGCAAGGCCGGTGACGGCGGGAACAACCGACAGGACGGGGTGCTGGTCACCTCGCCCACCGGCGGCGACTGCACGGTGGTCCTGCCCACCGGGCTGGAGCACGACAAGGGCGCCTGCACCCGGCCGCTGCCCGACACCTCCGACGTCGGCCCGTTCCAGCCCCGCGACGTGGCCTGGACGGCGAACGGCGCGCAGCTGGTGCTCACCTCCCGCCGGGCCCTGCCGCCGAACTCGCCGGAGGGGCTGGCCGTCTACGACTTCGCGGCCCGCACGCTCACCCCGCTCGACCGGCGGCTGCCGGGACGCCAGAAGGAACCGGCCGTCCAGCAGTCCGTCCACCTGGCGCTGAGCGCGCCCGCCCGGACCCCCGCCGTCCCCGTCGACGGCGGCACCGATGTGACGATCACCGTCACCAACAAGGGCCCCGCGCCCTCGCCCGGCACCGTCCTCACGGCCTCGGTGCCGTCCGGCGCCCGGCTCGGCGGGCTGACCACACCGGTCGGACGGTGCGACGCGGGGGCGTTGCGCTGCGAGCTCGGCACCCTGGAACCGGGGGCGGAGGTCCGGGTGACCGCCCGTCTGATCGGCACCCGCAGCGGCCCGCAGACCTTCGGCTGGAGCGTCACCGGGACGGTGGTCGACCCGAACCCCGGGGACGACTCCGCCGAGACGATCCTGCCGGTGCTGGACCTGCCGACCCCCTCACCGACACCGACCCCGACATCCACGCCGACGCCGACACCGTCCGCCTCGCCGACCCCCGCACCGACCCGGACGACCACCCCGACACCCCCCGCCTCGCCCACCCCCGCACCGCCCCCGGCACCGGCACCCGCCCCCGCGCCGACGCCGCTGGCCGGCCCGGACGTGGCGGTCGACGCCCAGCCCGACCCCGGCTACGTCGGCGGCCACGTGACCGTCAGCTACACCGTGCGCAACGGCGGACAGGCCCTCGCCACGGGGCTGCGCCTGTCGCTCGGCCTGCCCGCAGGAGTGCCCACCGAGGCGCTGCCCCCCGGCTGCCGGGGCGGCACCTGCGAGCTGGCCGACCTGTCCCCGGGCGGCAGCCAGGTGGTGCGGGTGGTGCTGTCACCCGAGGCGGCGCTGGACACCACCGTCACCGCGGAGCTGACCACCACCGGCACCGACGCCCGCCCGGGACCGCACCGGGCGAGTACCCCGCTGCGCATCCTGCAGCCCCGCATCGTCGCCGTGCCGCCGATCGGCAAGCCCGGCTTCGTGACCTCCGTCCGCGGCGTGGACTTCCCGCCCGGCGTGCCGGTCCGCTTCACCTGGCAGCCCGGCATCACCGCCGCGGCGGCGCCCACCTACCCGCGGGCCGACGGCACCTTCGCGGGCCAGCTGCTCATCCTCCCCAAGGACGAGACGGGCCCGCGGACCATCACCGCCGACGGCCCCGGATTCTCCCCGGTGACCACTCCCTTCCTCGTGGTCGAGGGCAGCATCGGCCCGCCGGGGGAGGTGGAGCGACGGTGATCCACGAGGTCGACGAGGCGCTGCGGCTGCTGCTCGCCGAGGCCGGTCTGCCCGAGCGGGGGGTCAAGGTGGTCTTCGACGCCCCCACCCGGGACCTGGCGGCCCGGCGCACCGCGCCGACGGTCAGCGTCTTCCTCTACGGGATCCGCGAGGAGACGGCCCGTCGGCAGTCCGGCGCCGTCGCGGAGTACGACGCGGACGGCATGGTGGTCGGCCACCGCGCCGCGCCCCGCTGGTTCGAGCTGGCCTACCTGGTCACCGTCTGGACCAATCGGCCGCAGGACGAACACCGGCTGCTGGCCGAGGTGTTGCAGTGCCTGACCGCCGTGGACGCGTTGCCCGCCCGGGTGCTCACCGGAACGCTCGCCGGGCTCGGACTGACCGTCGGGCTGGACATCGCGGGGCGCGACACCGGCCTGCCGTCGGTGTCCGACGTCTGGTCCGCGCTCGGCGGGGAGCTGCGGCCCTCGATCGACCTCAGGGTGCTCGCCCCGCTGGCCGCCTCCCTCAGCCCGGCGGGACCGCCGGTCACCGAGGGACTGGTGGTGCGCGTCGAGGACACCACCCGGGAGAGCACGGAAGCCACCGACGGCCCGGGCCGCCGACTGCGCTACCACGGCGGCGCGGACCCCGGACCGGACGGCTTCGCCCCGCCCCGGGACCGCGTGCTCCCGCCGGGCCGCCGGCCCCGGGGCAGGGCGCGATGAGCCTGGACCTCGGGCCCGCCGTGGCCGCACCACCGACCGCCCCGGACCCCCTCTGGGAGCGGCTGCACCGGGTCGAGCAACGGGTCCGGACGGCCGTGCGCGAGCGCCGGGCCGACGACCCCGACCCGGACGACCCCTACCGCGGCCAGTACCTCGGCCCGGAGGCGGTGGAGCGGATCCTGGCGGCCTCCGCCGCGACGGGCCGCGGCGGCCCTGACCGCACTGGCGGCGCTGACGCGCCCGCGCCGCCGCCCGGCTCGCGGCTCGCCCGGCTCAGCGCCGACTTCGGGCTGCTCCCGGTGGACCTCGACCTCCTGCTGGTGGCCCTCGCCCCCGACCTCGACAGCCGCTTCGAACAGCTCTACGGCTACCTCAACGACGACCTGACCCGGCGCCGGGCGACCGTCGGGCTGGCCCTCGAACTGTGCGGACAGCCGGGAGCCGGCGCCGGCCGCTTCCGCTTCTCCGCGCGGGCCCCGCTGATCGCCGGCGGCCTGCTGGAGGTCTCCGAGCCGGAGCGCCCGCTGCTCTCCCGCACCTTGCGCGTGCCGGACCGGGTGACGGCCCATCTGCTCGGCGACGACGAACCGGACGACGCGCTCGTCGGGCTGGCCCGCCGGGCCGCCCCGGGTACGGGCGTGACCGTGGAGCCCGTCGAGCGGCTGCGCGCGGCCGCGGCGGACGGCGGACTGGTACACCTGCTGCATCGACCGCGGGCCCGGCACCTTCGACCTGATCAGCTGCGTGGACGCGGGGGACATCGACCTCACCCCGTTCAACATGCA
>NZ_JBEXKB010000099.1:7512-23080 GCF_040609455.1 Kitasatospora sp. NPDC004669 | reverse complement strand
CCGATAGACCGTCTCCTCGCCCCGGGATTGTTGGATCACCTTGAACCCGACCACGTTGCCGCGGACGAAGGCCCCTCTGGGCAGGGGACCGGCCGTCGGCAGCCCGAGGTCGCTGCGGTTCTCGGCCTCGGTCTGCTGCGCCTTCGCCCTGACCTTCGCCTCGCCGCCCGGGCTCTGGTCGGCGCTGGACAGATAGGTGTGGTAGATGGCCACCTGCTGGTCCGCCAGGCTGGTGCCGGGCTGCAGATTCGTCGCGCTCCCGGCCACCAGCACCGCCACCGCCCCCTCCATGGTGTCCGGGAAACCGGTCTGGTAACCGGTACCGGCGGCGGTCCTGGAGCCGCGCGGCAGCACTGCCCAGCACACCGGATCCGTCCACGTGGACGGGATGCTATAGGTCTCCTCCTCCGGTCCGGACGGTATCTGCTGGCTCGTCGCCGGTGCCGCCATCGGTGACGGCGTGCTGCTTCCCTTGTCCGCCACGGGACCGTCGTGGCCGCCCGCCGGCGCCGCGCACGCGGTCAACCCCAGCACCGCGGCCAGCACAACAGCGCAGCCCCCCGCTGTGACCCTGCCGGTCCCGCTCCCCCGTCCGCATCGCTGTCAGCCCTCGACCCCGCTGGAGAGGGCTGGCCGGACGGCGATTCCGCCGGGCCCGAGGCGTCGCCGCGCGCCGTACACATCTGCCCGGCCCGACCCGTTCGCGGGTGCCGCCTGATCCGGGGCCGGTGCCGAGAACGGGGAACGCCCCACGGGCCCGAGCCGCTCGACGAGCGGCACGTCGGTCGCGGCATCGGTGTGGGAGAACGGCTGGGCAAGCTGGCGCCGTACCGGGCGGCCGGAGTGATCCATCATCCTGACAGTCTGTCACCCAAGGTCGGCGTGCGGGCCCGGTCTACACCCGCCGCCCTCGACAAGGCACCTACCGGATCCACGACCAGCAGACCGCGACCAGCGACGACCTCCTCGGCCAGCGGCGGAATGTGGTCGTGCATCGCAGTCCGCCCGCGTAGGCGGAGTCGGTCCAGTCCGGACTCCCTAGGCCGTTGCCCGCTGGACACGGTAGCTCCAGCGGGCGAGTGACCGGACGACGGTTTCGGCACCGATGGGGTTGGCGCTGTGAACGAAGACCGCTCCGATCCGAAAGGGCCGTCCGTTGAATGCGGCTTCTTCCATGAGGGTCACCACCGGCATGATGGTGTCCTCGCCGCCGAGATCGTGGTCGAGCCACAGCTCGTCAATGAAGCTGTCGCGGTGCTCTTCCAGGAGCTGGATGCCTTCGCGGCTGGTGCGGGCAATCCGCGTGGCCCTGGGGAGCGGCCGGAGGTCGTCTACGCCGAGGACGACGGGCATCGGCACAGTGGGGGCTTCCTTCACTGGATTATTGTCACAGTAAGCGGGCGGGACAACCACGGGGTATTGAGACTCTGCTGGGCGGGCCGCCGGTGCCCGCAACAAGGCATCCGACCCTCTTGTCGCCACGTCTGTGACTGCACATAGGGTGCCTGGTCGGACCTCAGCGCCGGACTGGCCGGACGGAAACGGGGGTGGACGCCATGACGGAGTCCTGGAGCAGTGCGGGGCTGCCGCCCAAGGCGGCGGCGCGGGTCGCCGAGGGGCGGGCCAGTGGTACCTGGTCGTCGGCGCTGTCGACGGGCGAGTTCGCCGCGATCAGGTCGGTCGGCTTCGAGCCGGTCGGCCAGGTGATGGGGTCGGCGGTGTACCGCGTCGGCCGCAGCGGCCGGTACTGGGGCTACCACGCCTGCGGCTACCAGGGATGGGGCTGGTCGGCTGGCGGGAACCGCGTTTCCGACGTCGCCCTGTCGGGCAATGGCGCGCCCTCTGCCGCCCTGGTGCAGGTGCTGGACGACGCACGGCGTGCCGCCCTGGGCCGGATGACCGCCGAGTGCACCGCTCTCGGCGGTGACGGCGTGGTGGCGGCGCAGCTGACGATGGCTCCGTTCCCGGCCGCGCCGCACTGTCTGGAGTTCAAGGTGATCGGCACCGCGGTACGCGCCTCGGGCCAGGTACGGCCGCGCCGCCCGTTCACCTCGCACCTGGACGGCCAGGGCTTCGCCAAGCTGGTCACGGCTGGCTGGGTGCCGGTGGACCTGTTGGTCGGGATGTCGATCGGGGTGCGCCACGACGACTACCGGACCGGCTGGCAGAAGTTCTCCTGGTCCAACCAGGAGATGGACGGCTGGACGGCTCTGGTCACGCAGGTCCGGGCAGACGCTCGGACCCAGCTGTACCGGCAGGGAGCACAACACGGCGGCAACGGCGTGATCCTCGCCGACAGCGACCTGCGGGTCTGGGAGGAGCCCTGCATCGCCAACGACAAGCAGACCGACCACATCACCGAGAGCACCCTGGTCGGCACCGCCGTCGCCCGTTTCGCCACCGCGCCCGCAGAGCCGCGCACCCTCACGGTCATGCCGCTGAACGGCGGGGGCGACCGGCTGCGCCGCCGCCTCGCGCAGGCGGCCCGCCGATAGCGGCGTGCCGTCACCAGACCGGACGTCATCAGCACAGTCAGGGGAGATTGACCAGATGAGCACCTTCGATCCCGCCGCACAGGGAGTGCCGGCCGACGCGATGCGGCGCCTCGCCGAGCTGCAGCCCGGCAAACCCGGCTCGATCTTCACCAGCGACCTGTCGGTCAACGAGTTCCTGCTGGTCCGCGAGGCCGGGTTCCAACCGATCGGCCTGGTCCTGGGCAGCTCGATCTACCACGTCGGCATACAGCTCGGCCGCTGGGGCAAGAACCAGGAGCTGGAGACGCTGAGCCAGGCCATGTACCACGCGCGCGAACTCGCCATGACCCGGATGGAGGCCGAAGCCGCGACACTGGGCGCGGACGGCATCGTCGGCGTCCGGCTGAGCGTGGAGGCGCGGGAATTCGGTTCGGACATCGCCGAGTTCATCGCCATCGGCACCGCCGTCAAGGCCGACCGGCCCGCGCCCGGCGGCACCAGCTGGCGCAACAACAAGGGCCAGCCGTTCACCTCCGACCTCTCCGGCCAGGACTTCTGGACCCTCATCCGGGCCGGCTACGCGCCGCTCGGCATGACCATGGGCACCTGCGTCTACCACATCGCGCACCAGAAGATGGGCTCGGTCTTCTCCAACATCGGCAAGAACGTGGAGATCGAGTCGTATACCCAGGCCCTCTACGACGCCCGCGAGCTGGCGATGGCCCGGATGCAGGCCGAGGCCGAGGAACTGCAGGCCGAGGGCATCGTTGGCGTGCAGCTCAACGCGCACAACCACCGTTGGGGCGGCCACACCACCGAGTTCTTCGCGATCGGCACCGCGGTCCGTCCGCTGCGTGCCGATCACGAGATCGAGCGGCCCACCATGGTGCTGAGCCTGGACGGCTAGGCTGCGCACGGACGGGACAGGCGCACCCGTCGACCGACCGCACCAAGGAGAGACATGACCGACCACGGCGAGCTCGAACCGGCCGCGCAGGACCCGGGCTCGATAGACCTGCTGGCGGCCGCCCTCCGCCGGGACGCCGCCGACCTGGAGGTGTACACCCAGGTACTGACCGGCGCGCTCGCGGATGCGCTGCCCGCGGACGCGGTGGTGGTCGAGCGCAAGCGCAGCATGGCCGACCGGATGGCCGGCCGGCCCGGCCGGATCGAGCGGCTGGACGTCTCGATGGACGACCAGCGGCTGAGCCTGACCGTGACTCAGGGGCGTGCGGCAGGCGAGGTGTGCCGGGTGGTGCGCGGCGTGGTGCTGTCGCGACGGTCGGTGCCGCTCGACGAGTGGACGCGAGAGCTGGCCGCGGCCGTCACGGCCCGGGCCCGCTCCGACGCCCGCGCCCGGGCGGCGCTGGAGCGGCTGCTGCTCGGCGGCTGAGGTCTCGGGTCACCGCACTCTGCCGAGGAGTTGACCGCGGGATGGACGATCCGACGCCGATGACGATCACTGGCTGCTGCCGGTGATCGTCGCCGCGCTGGGCGCCCCTGCCCGCCAGTCCGGCTTGACCGCGACAACCCCGAGCTGACTGGCATGACGTGAGGATCTGTCGGCAGCGGCGATCGCAGCCGACGGGCTCTGTAGGTGTCTCGAGTCGGTCGCCCGAGGTGGTCGAGGGGCCGGATGGCGTCCCGTGGAGTCGTGTAGCGAGGATCTTGGTGCAACCACTGGTCATGCAGCAGCCATCGCGCAACTCTCCGAGTGGGCATGCTCGTTGAAGTGAGAGGTGCGCGATGGCCATGTCCCAGTCTGACCTACTCCGCCTCATGGAGTCACTGCGTACGGCAGACGGAATCGAGTTGATCAGGACCCTCGCCCAGCCGCACCACGGCACCCGGCTGCTCGTTCCCTGCCCCGCCCTCCGCCAGCGGGATGCCGTTCATCGCAAGCAGTGTGCGGACGGAGTCGAAAAGATCTCGCCCGATATCACCCATACGCGAGGAGTAGCCAAAATGTAGATATCACATGACTTTTGATGCTGTGAATTGAGCCTCTCGGGGGGTGCGACGCCCAGTCGGTGCTGGATGCCGTTCCAGCCTCAGGACCGAGGTGTCCGCTGTGGGGACCACGTCACCGGGCCTCGGTGAGCTCCCTCCGGGCGACCTCCCGGAAGCTGTGCGGCGGGCGGCCGGTGAGGCGCTCGACCGTGTCGGTGGTGCGGTCCTCGGTCCCCTCGGCGATGGCGCGGTCCATGCCGGCCAGCATCGCCGCGAACTCCGGCGGCATCAGCGCGGCCAGGCGCTCGCGCATGTCCTCGTACGAGAGGTGGCGGTGGAGCACGGGGCGGCCGGTGACCTCGGTGAGGATCGCAGCGATGTCGTCGTGGCTGAGCGCCTCGGGCCCGGTCAGGACGAGGTCGGTGTCGGGCGCGCGTTCGTCGGTCAGGGCGCGGACGGCGACGGCGGCGATGTCGTCGGCGTCGACGAATCCGACCCTGCCCGACCCGGCTGCGGTCAGGATGACGCCGTCCGCACGGATGCTGTCGGCGTGCAGGTGCGCTCCGGTGAAGTTCTGCATGAACCAGGAGGGCCGCAGCACCGCCCACTGGTCGAACAGGCCGGGCAGGGCCTGGTGCACCGCCCCCACGGCCGGGCCCCCTTCGGGGACGGCGGAGGAGCTGAGCAGTACGGCGCGCCGCACGCCGGCGTCCCGGGCCTGCCGGAGGAACGGCAGCATGACGGCGGCCGGGTCCGGGTCGCCCACGGGCGGCACGAGGTAGACGCGGTCGGTGCCGGAGACGGCGTCGGCGAAGGTGGCGGGGTCGTACCAGTCGAAGCGGACCGGTTCCACGCCCGGGAGCGGGGTGGCGCGACGGCCGGCGGCCTTGACGCGGCGGCCGGCGGCGACCAATTGCGCGGCGGTGCGGCTGCCGGTGGTGCCGGTGGCGCCGATGACGAGGGTGGCGGCGGTGGTGGTCATCAGGCGCTGCTCCTCGTGAAGTCCAGGCCGGGATCGTTGACGGCGAGGGGGTTCCAGTAGTCGCGGTAGGAGGTGAAGCGTCCGTCCTGAACAGTCACGACGGCGATGTAGGTCATCTCGAAGGGCCCGCCCGTCTCGACCAGGCGGCCCACGCCCCGCATCTCGACCACGATGGTCCCGGGGTCCGTGGTCTGGTGGATCCGCAGGTCGGGGAAGTCGTGCAGGTCGATGTGGTCGGGGTAGTCGCGCATGTAGGCGGCGATGGCCTCCCGGCCTTCCAGTCGCTGCGGCCAGCCCGGTGGGGCGAAGGGGAACTCCATGACGCCGTGCTCGGCCCAGAGGCCGACCCAGGCCGGAATGTCCTTGTCCAGGAGCAGGCGCAGGCTGTGGTGGTAGAGGTCCGCCGCCGGAGTGGTTGCGGGCATGGGGTTCTCCGTCCCGTACGATACGGACCAGCGGTCCGCTTCTTCCGGGAAAGATACGGACCGCCGGTCCGGATCGCAACTGGAGGAGACCCATGCCCGAGCGAGCGCCACGCAAGGACGCGGTCCGCAACCGCACGGCCGCCCTCGCCGCCGCCGACACACTCCTCGCCCAACGGAGCCCCGAGGACGTCACCATGGCCGACGTCGCGGCGGCGGCCGGCGTCGGCAAGGGCACACTCTTCCGCGCCTTCGGCGACCGCTCCGGCCTGATCCGCGCGCTGTACGAGGCCCGACTCGAACCGATCAAGACGGCCGTCGAGGAAGGCCCTCCCCCGCTCGGGCCCGCCACACCACCCCTGCAACGCGTACCGGCCCTGCTCGACGCCCTCCTGTGCTTCAAACTCGACAACCGCCACCTCGCACTGGCCCTGGAGGGAACCGGAGCGGACAGCCCCTACCGCACCAACCAGTACGAGCAGTGGCACGCCCTGCTCCGGGACCTGCTGGAACAGATCGCAGGCCCGGGCGACAGCGACTTCACCGCCCACGCGCTGCTCGCCGCCACCCGGGCCGATCTCGTCGAGCACCTGACCGGCGAGAAGCGCGTCCCCCGCGAGGAACTGCGACACCGGCTGGCCGACTACACCGCCTCCGTGCTCGGCAGCCCTGCCGGAAGCGGACCGGCAGCCGACCACTGAATCACCGACCCAACGCGGCCTTGCCGCAGCCCTCCCGCACGGGAGCGGGAAGGTCCGTCCGCTCGACACGTCCCGACTTCCCGGCCGGGCGCCCGCCCGACCCCGCACGGTGATCAGTACCGCAGCGCCGAGGAAGAACGCCCGTCCCAGCGACAGCTACAGCGCGGACCCCGCCATGCGCCTCGGAGTGAACACCCGCGCGCCCTGCGGATCGTCCGCGAGGAAGACCACGTCCACCTCGCGCCCGACCGGCAGGTCCGTCCCGATCCCGCGGAGCCTCGACATGAACTCCACCCGGCGGCCCTCCCGGTCGGTGAAGGCGATCACCGGTACCCGGGTTCGACTGTCGCTGCTGTCGTCACGCACCAGGTCGACCACCGTGCCCCGCGCCCGCACGGCTGTACACCGAAGAGCAGCACCGCAACGCCGCCGGACAGCTCAGCCCACACGCCGCTCGACATGGTTCACCCCATCCGAAGCGCCCGACCGGCCGGACCCCTCGCCGTACTCGGCGGAGCCATCCTGCCGCCCGCCGGCCGGCGCGGGAATCACCCGGCGCCGCCACGCCCGAGGGGGATGCCCCGGCGGGGCCAAGCGCGTGCGAGGGCCCGGCGGACCTTCGCCGGCCCTGTTGATCGGTGGTCAGACAATGTCGTTGCCCAAGGTGTTCACGGAGTCCGCCGTAGAGAGGACATGTCGGGGACTCTGCCGGCGATCGCTTCGGCGAGCGCGGCAGGCTGGGACAGGAAGGGCGAGTGGGAGGAGTCGAGTTCGGTGACGTCGGTCGGGGAAGCCGACACGGCGTCGATCTCCTTGATGAAGCGGTGTTGCAGCGCCAGGGGGATGGCATTGTCCCGGGTGCAGGTCACGTACGAGTGCGGGATGCTGCCGTAGCGCTGCGTGGTGACGGTCAGTTCCTCGCCGGGAATCCCCACTGGACCATCCGGACTGAGCAGGGCGATCGCGGCATCCGCTGTACGGTCGTCGACGTCGTTGTAGAAGGCCTCCTTGATCTGATCGCGCCTGTCCGGGTCGTCGAAGTCGATGCGCGCCGCGCCCACCACCGCCGGGTCGGCTGCCAGCAGACGGAGCAACTTCTCGCCGGCGTTTTCCGGGCACGTGCTGTAGAAGGCCGCCGGTACCCCGTTTACCGGTGCGAGTGCGGATACATAGACCAGCCCGCCCACGAGTTCCGGAGCGAGTTCCGCCAACGCGGTGGCGACTACACCACCCATGCTGTGCGCGACCACGAGACATGGCCGACCGGCACCGATCGTTCGTATCCGGTCCGCGAGGGAAGCCGCCGCGGACCATGCGGTGACGGTCCTGACCGGTGACGGTTCGGTGGCGAATGCCTCTGCGTCGAACGGCCGCGCCCAGCGGGCGCGCAGTGCGGGGCCGCGCAGTCCGTGTCCGTCGAGGTCGACCGCGACCGACCGGATCCCGCGGCCGGCCAGCTGCTCGACCACTGGGTTCCAACACCAGCTGCCATGCCAGAAACCGTGCACCAGGACGACAGGCAGGGAGTTGTTCATTCTTCCTCACGCGTTCGTAGGGCGCGGACCCGGCACGTGACGCATATGGGTCCGCTGACAGGCGGGAACTATGGGTTGGGGGCCGTTCACCCCGGATCGACCCCATCAGGCCAACGACGACCATGCTCGTCGCCGTCCAGCCGAGCGGAGATCAGACGATCCGGCCGAGACGGTCACCTCGGCCGTCGTCCAGGCCGGAAGCCTGCGTCGTGCTGTGCGGTGACAGTTGTGCCCGTCGTGGCCTCTCCTGCGGGGGTGGTCGCACCGGCGGCGACTTGACGGCCACGTCAGGACTCCGCCGATGTCCGCGAATCACCCGCGCGTGGACGGTTCCGGTCGCTCTCACAGGGAATGCGCCGCTCCCGCCCGCCCATTCAGCCCTCGCCACCACGGGACGCGGGCTCGTGAGCCCTATGGGGGCCACACACCACGGCCGCCGCGGCGGCAAGACCGAGGTGGGAGTTCACGTCCGGACCCCGGCGCCGTCACTTCCGAAGGGGACGCCCTGGCCCCGCCAGGACCCGCCCGCCGCCGACCGGGCGGGGCGGGCGGTCATGGTCCGGGCCGCTCAGGCGGTGCCGAGCGCGGTGCGCAGGATGGCGACGGCCTGGTTGATGGCGGCCTCGGCGGCCTGGGTCCCGCGCAGCGCGTCGAGCATGACGAAGTCGTGGATGATGCCCTGGTAGCGGACGGCGGTGACGGGCACTCCGGCCTGGCGGAGCTTGTTGGCGTACGCCTCGCCCTCGTCCCGGAGCACGTCGGCCTCGGCCGTGATGACCAGGGCCGGAGGCAGGCCCGTGAGCTGGTCGGTGGTGGCGCGCAGGGGTGAGGCGGTGATCTCGGCTCGCTGGGCGGGGTCGGTGGTGTACTGGTCCCAGAACCACTGCATGCCGTCGCGGCGCAGGAAGTAGCCCTCGGCGAACTGGTGGTAGGAGCCGGTGTCGAAGGCGGCGTCGGTCACCGGGTAGAAGAGGACCTGCTGGAGCAGCGGCAGTCCGCCGCGTTCCTTGGCCATCAGGGTCAGGGCGGCGCTCATGTTGCCGCCGACCGAGTCCCCGGCCACGGCGATCCGGGTCGAGTCCAGGTGGTGAGCGGCGCCGTCGGTGACGACCCATCGGGCGACCGTCCAGTTCTGCTCGATGGCCACCGGGTAGCGGTGCTCGGGTGAGAGGTCGTACTCGGGGAAGACCACGGCGGCGTTCGCGCCGACGGCGAGTTCGCGGACCAGCCGGTCGTGGGTGTGGGCGTTGCCGAACACCCAGCCCGCGCCGTGGATGTAGACGATGACCGGCAGCTCGCCGGTGGCGCCCGCGGGCCGGACGATCCGGGCCCGGACCTGGCCGGTGGGGCCGCCGGGGACGGTGACCCACTCCTCGTCCACGGCGGGCTTGGCGATCTCGCCGGACTGGACGTCGTCGACGGCCTTGCGACCCTCGGCCGGGGGCAGCTGGAACAGGAACGGCGGCTCGGCGGTGGCCTGCGCGAACGCGGCTGCGGCGGACTCCAGGATCGGACGAGCGTTCTTCTCGGTCATGCCGGGCTCCTCATCAGGGCGTGCGGCGTCGGGGCCGGCAGGCCCCGACGGTCGTGGCGTCCGCCGTCCGGCGGGCACATGCATAAGGTAGCGCGCGATTAAGTCGCGCGCTACTTAATCGTGCACGCTATGGTCGCGTGCGCTTCGAACGATAGGATGAAACGAACGGGCCAAGCGGCAGGCTGAGAGGGCACGACCGATGGAGAAGGCGGCGACCGGGAGCGCGGCACAGGGTTCGCTCCTGCTGGATGACCAGCTCTGCTTCGCCCTGTACGCGGCCTCGCGCGCGGTCACGGCCCGCTACCGGCCCCTGCTGGACAGCCTCGGCCTGACCTACCCCCAGTACCTGGTGATGCTCACCCTCTGGGAGCGGGACTCCGTCTCCGTACGCGAGCTGGGTGCCGCACTCCAGCTGGAGTCCAGCACGCTCTCCCCCCTCCTCAAGCGCCTCGAGGCGGGCGGCCTGGTCATCCGCGAGCGCCGCGCGGACGACGAGCGTTCCGTCGCCATCCGCCTCACGCAGGCGGGTGCAGACCTCCACGCGAAAGCCGGCACCGTCCCGCTGGCCATCGGCGACGCCATGGGCCTCACTCCGGAACAGGACGCCACCGCCAAGCAGTTGCTCCGCCTGATCACGACGAACGTCACCGACGCCTGAGCCCGCCCCGGCGCTGGGCGACGGCCTGCACCGCATGGCGCGGGCCGCCGCCTCTCTGCCGGCAGTTCCGGAGGATCTTGCACTCCTTCACGCGGGCGATGGTGTGCTCGACGTGGGCACACACGCGTCAGTGTTCGGCGTCGCCCTCGCCCTGGGCACGCAGGAGGCCGCGCCGACAGCCAGGATCGAACGCCGCCAGGCCGTCGGCGGCCTCATCGACGAGTACCGCCGAACCAGTTGACCGCGCATCGAAGTACCAGCTCAGAGTCGGTGAGCGATTCTGGAGCACTACGCGGCGTCCAGACCCACGAGGGCGAACTCAAGCTCGAAGCGCTCCTGGACCGTGCACCCTGAGTGCGGTTCAAGACCGGCGGGCGGACCGGCACGGCCCGGGTCCGGGCTGCTGCCGGCACGCCCCCGGACAGCCCCTTCTCCGCCCGAACGACAGCCCCCCGCTCCTCGTCATGCCTCCGTGGCAGTCATGCGGCCGACAGCCCTGATGACCTGCCGCCGAGGAGCCAGGCGGGCGAGGAAGGCCATCACCCGGTTCATCCGTCCCGCGATGACACTCGGCGGCGGGTTCCTGCGGTCCAGGGCAGTCAGCGCGGTGCGGACGACATCGACGGGCGTGGCGAGCCTGGTGCCCCCGGCGGCTCGGTCGGTGCCGACGACCTCGAAGAACTCGGTGCGGGTCGCGCCCGGGGACAGCGCCAGCACCCGCAGCCCGGTGCCGCGCGACTCCTCCCACAGCGCTTCCGTGAGGCTCAGTACGAACGCCTTGGTCGCCCCGTAGAGCGCCATCCGCGGGTTGGGCTGGTAGGCGGCCATGCTCGCCACGTTGACCAGGACCCCGCGACCCGCCGTCCGCAGCCGTTCGACGAAGGCGCGACTGATGTCGGCCACCGCGGTCACGTCGACGGCGATCTCCTGGCGCAGCCGAGCCGGGTCGGCCTGGTGAAAGGGTCCGAAGGTGCCGAACCCGGCGTTGTTGATCACGCTGGTGACGTGCAGGCCGAGCTGGTCCACCTGCTCGGCCAGCGCCTGCCCGGGGTGGGCGGCGGCCAGGTCCATCGCCAGGACGTGGACCTGGACGCGGTGGCGGTCGCGCAGTTCGGCGGCCAGGTCCTCCAGGCGGTCCCTGCGGCGGGCGACCAGCACCAGGTCGGAGCCGCGGGCGGCGAGTTGGCGGGCGAACTCGGCGCCGAGACCGGCGCTGGCACCGGTGATCAGCGTGGTCTGGCCGTGGTAGTCGACGGCTGTCATGACAAAACTCCTCTTTCGTGCAGTCACTGCCTATCTGGCAGTTAATGCCAGGTAGGCGGTTGCTGTCCAGAGGCGGGGTAGTCTGGGTTCCCATGACGACCTTGTGGGACCGCTCGCGGCAGGCCGCCGTCCAGGAGATCCTCGACACGGCGGTCCGGCTGTTCGCCGAGCAGGGCTACGAGCAGACGACGATCGCGCAGATCGCCCGGGAGGCGGGCATCTCGCAGCGCTCCCTGTTCCGCTACTTCGGCACCAAGGAAGACCTGGTCTGCGGCGACCAGGACGCGCTCGGCGAGCTCCTGAAGCAGACCGTCGAGCAGCAGCCGGCCGACGTGTCCGCCTGGGACGCCCTGCGAGCAGGGTTCGAGACCATCCTCACCGCCAACCACACCCCCGAGCGGGTGCTCGAGCTGTCCCGCCTGATCTTCAACACCCCCTCACTGCACGCCCGCTACATCGAGAAGCGGCTGAACTGGCAGGCCCAACTCGTCCCGGTCATCCAGGCACGCCTGGGCGCCACCCCCGGCCAGGGGCCCGACCCGCGGGCCAAGGCGATCGTCGCGACGGTCTTCGCCTGCGTCGACACCGCGACCGAGCTCTGGGCCGAGCACGAGGGCCGGCTCGACCTGGCACACCTCTACGACCAGTGCCTCACCGCGGTCCGGGACGGCGACTGAGACGCCCCCGGCCGGCGGGCTCGGCAGGCAGCACGTCGGTCTTGATCCAGGGCTCGGCCAGGTTCACGTCCGTTCCGTCGTGCGGATCGGGCAGCCGGGCGCCGGGGCGGCGCCCGGCACTCGATGGCGAGATCGTGGCCCTCGCACCCTGGCCGCTGGCCGCCTCTCCTTCGCTCGCCTCCAGTACTGGCTCTCGCCCGGTGGCCACCACCCCTCAATGTCATGCACAGCACACTCAGGGCGGCATCTTCCTCAGTGGGCCCTTGGTGTGTGCCACGCCAGGTTTGCCAGATCTCAGGCTGGCGTCAGCCCCGATCCGGAGCGACGAGCCCTGTCGTGCGTGCCCGCGTTCGGACGTGGCATGGTGGGTGGTCGTCCCGTCCATCCGGTGTGGTGCAGCCAGTCCTCGAAGGTCATCAAGGCAGGGTGCAGGCGGCGCAGGAGGTTGATGTCCCGGTCTCGGGCGTAGAGATCACGGTCGGCGAAGAACTGGAACATCGCTGCGTAGTCGTGGCTGAAGTCGGGGACGGCAGCGCGCAGGTCGTCAAGCGGCATCGGGGTGTAGGTGCTGGGGGTGCCCGTGACCCGAGCGAAGGTAGCGGCGATCTCGTCGCCGGTGAGGCTGTCGCCGATCACCGCGAGGTCGCGGGCGCCCCAGGACTGCCAGTTGTCGAATATGCGGCAGGCGAACCAGGCGATGTCGTCGAGGGCGACGAGCGGGTAGTGGGCGGCGCCGAGGGGGAGCCTGAAGGTCAGGCCGCCCCGGCCGTCCGGCCTGGGGATGAGTCGGTCCCGCAGGTTCTCGAAGTACGGCGCCGTGGTCAGTACCGAGACGTGGTCCGTGTACCAGCCGTCGGTCTCCTTGCGGAGCATTTCCTCCGACCGCATCAGGTCGATGTGGGCGGCTACGGCGGCTTTGCTGTCGAAGTGCGGGACGGGGTGGCCGGTCAGGGACACCGCGCTGTCCAACGACGACCAGATAAAACGTTCCACGCCGGTCCGCTCCGCGGCGGCCAGCAAGTGCAGCCCTTGCCGATACTCACCCACCGCGCTGCCTGTCGCGAAGAAGTCGGTGTTGGCGAACACGCGGTCGGCCTGCCCGATCAGGACCTCGAGGGCCGCCGAGTCGGAGTGGACCAGTCGCACGCGGTCGGACGCGGTGGCGGTGAGTTCGGTGGCGTGGGCGGACTCCGGGTGGCGGGTGGGGACGGTGATGGTGGCGTCAGTGGTGGCCAACAGGTGTTGGACCACGTGGCTGCCCATGGCTCCGGTGCCACCGACGACGAGGACGTGGGTCATGGCGTTCTTCCCTGGTGTGTCAGGACGTGTTCGGCCACCTGGGCGTGGGTGGCAACCCAGACGTCGCCGGACTCACGGATGTGGTCGAGGATCTGGCCGACCATGCCCGCGAGGAGCGGTCGGCCTCCGACGTGGGCGTGGATGGTCAGGCGGAAGACGCCTGGGCCGGGGCGGCGAGCATCTGGTTCAGTAGCTCACGGTGCAGGTCGCGGTAGGCGTACGGGCCGGCCGCAGAGTCGCGGACGTCGGAGTGGTCGCTGTGCATGAGGGAGACCAGAGGACCGTGAGCGGTGGACAGGACCTGCGGGAGGTCGTGGTCGCCGTGGTCGCCGGTCCAGCGGTAGCCGGCCTCGGCAAGCAGGTCGACAGTGTGCCTCGAACCGGTGGCGCGTGGGCTCATCCACCCCGTCGGGCGAACGCCGGTAACTCGGTGAAGGATGTCGGTGCAGCGACGGATATTGGTCCGCTCGGCATCGACATCGAGCAGCGCGGGCACCACGTCCTGGGCCCAGGAGTGCGCGGCGATCTCGTGACCCGCCTCGTGCACGGCCTTGACGGTCTCGGGGTGCCGCTCGGCCACCAGTCCATTGACGCCGACGGTGGCGGGCAGCTCACCGAGGACGTCGAGCAGCCGCCAGATGCCGGTGGTGACGCCGTAGTCCGCCCAGGATGTGCTGTGCGTGTCGTCGATGCCGGACAGTGGCCACGCCGCGGCCATCGGCGCGTAGGCGGGCCAGTGCCCTGGTGACCACAGCTCCAACGCGACGGTGACCAGCGCGACAACCTTCCGCCCGCCCGGCCATTCGATTACTGCCCTCATTCGGTTCCCTCGCTCGGTAGCTTCCGCCGTGGACGCTAGTGAGGCGATAGGTACCTCCAGGTTCCTGGCAGCGGGCTACCGTTGGGGCATGCGTGAGTACTCCGGCGGCGTCTTCCTCGCCGACTGCCCGGCTCGGCTGGCGATCGAGATCATCGCCGACAAGTGGGCGGTGGTCGTGCTGTTCGCGTTGAGCCGGGAACCGTGCAGGCACGGCGAGCTGGTCGACTTGATCGGCGGAATCTCACGGAAGGTGCTGACCCAGACGCTGCGTCGGTTGCAGGGGTACGGCCTGGTCGACCGCCACGCCGAGGCCGGGAAGATCGAGTACGTGCTGACAGACTTGGGCCGGACGCTGGTGAAGCCGATCGCCGTGCTGACCGAGTGGGCTCACGAGCACGGCGCGGCCGTGGTGGAATCCCAAGAGTCCGAAACGGACTAAGCGTACTCGGCCTCCTCACGTCCGCCATCGCCGTTCGAGCGCAGACGGTGCTTGGCGTGGGATGCGGGCGATAGTCGGCGACGAATGACTGGCCGATTGGCGCGGAGCCGGACCAGAATCACCGTCACCCGAAAGGGCGCATCAGCCCGCCCGGGGAGTCTCACCACGCCGGCATAAGTGCCACGGTTGTGCCACCGCGGCTGAGACCGTGCCACGAAATCTGGGAGCCTACACTCCGCCGGCCTTCATGTGCCGGGCAGGGTTGGCGTCGTCGGCGATCAGCTCGGCGATCTCGGCCATCGGCCGGGAGCCCTCGTGCTTCACCATCCCGGGCGACGCCCCAAGGCGCAGCGAGGTGGTGAGGGTGCCGTCGGACTTGGTGAGGACGTCCAGGGCGCCGGGTCCGGGGGCGGCGAAGACGGTGCAGTCGGAGAGGACGGCGATGGCGTGCAGGCCGATGTCGGCGGCCATCTCTCCAAGAGCGTCCGCCCAACACACGCGACCTCGTGTCGCACACTCACCTGAGAAGTGCCTCCGACGGCGCGGGAACAAGGGCCTGGACAGTCCTCATTCTCGCTGGTCAGAGGCACTTTTCGCTTATCTGATCACCTGTCGGACAGGTCGCTCATGAAAGGCCGGGGCTAAGGTCCTCCGCCGGTCGCACCGCCACCCATGGACGAGCCCCCGCCGGTTGTACCGGTGCCGGTGGACGAGCTGCCGCCGGTCGCACCGCCACCCATGGACGAGCCCCCGCCGGTTGTACCGGTGCCGGTGGACGAGCTGCCGCCGGTCGCACCGCCACCCATGGACGAGC
>NZ_JBEXKB010000099.1:0-7415 GCF_040609455.1 Kitasatospora sp. NPDC004669 | reverse complement strand
AGCTATTGCAAGCGGAACATGAACCATGGTCATGCTGAGGCGTAGACGGCGTTCTCGATATCGTTGACTGGGATTCTTCTGGTATATGCCCCAACCCGTATGGAGCCCACGGGGTGGGGATCATGGGCCCGGTCTTCTCGCCGAGGATGGTATTCATTTCTTGCGAATATCCGTCCTTCTCGCCCTTCAGCACTCCACTGAGATAGGAGTAATTTGGGTCATTTCCCGAGACCGTGAGGGGCGCATAACTGCGGCTCGTCTGGCCGTGTTTATAGTCGGAGATGGCTTGCTTCGCGCCGAGATCCAAGCCAACCTTGTAGCCCGCGTCCCGGCCCCTGGGGTTATCATCTTGCGCGACGTAGCGGTGGATGTTCGGAGCTGCCGACACTGCGTGCAATGTGGTCGGGACGGTACTCGCCAGCGCCGTGCCGCCGCCTCCCAGGAGCACGCCGCTCATCGCTATCGCGGCGGCTGAGCCCAGCCGACTCGCCCGTTTGATTCCTTTGATTCCTTGGCGCCGAGAACCTCTTTCTGGCATTTCGAATACACCCTTCGTTAATTTTTCTACCTTTCCTCCGCCTCCTCCTTACTCACTGAGTCTACGTCGCGTCGTTTTGATGTCCACGGGCCGGACAGCCAGGCAAGCGCGAGTCGATGGGTGCGGCATCCGAGGCTTTCACAAGAAACTCTCACACCGTCAATCGTTTTCGAGCGTAATCCTGCAGTCTCTGCGCCAGGGCCGTTTCAAAGTCCTGGTGAGCATGTGAGTCCGCAGGTCCCTGAAGGGGCGGTATCGGTCAAGTACCTTCGGGGGGATTTTTCGGCAGGGTCCGGTTGGTTGCGAGCACGCGAGTAAGACGTCCGAGGTCAAGGCGGAGCGCCATTCCAGCCAAGGACAGCCGAAGCGTCAGTCAAAAGAAGGGCCAGACTCCCGCGCGGTGCCATCCACATCCTCACAGTCAGGGGATGTTCAGGAGGTCGAGCGGCCTCCAGCGCTCGCGGCCCCGGCCGGGGAGGAGAAGCCGAAGAAAGCGAAGGCCGGCAGTGTGGCGAAGCCGAGTGCGTTCGACCCCTGCGCCAGTACCGGGGAGCGGACCGGCTCGGTGACGGTGGCACGCGGGCACGCTGAAGAGCTGGTCGAGAGCGAAGGCGAGGGCGGCTCCGTAGCCGTGAAGCTCGGCGTGTGGATCTCCAACACGAACAACCGCAGCGCGAAGCTCAGCAAGGAGCAGCCGGCGACGGTGGTCGGGCCCGGGCCCGACTGGCGCTGACCCGGCCGGGCCCGGTGCCCGTCGAAAGGCCGTCAGGCCGTCTCTGCCCGCCTGTACCCGCCGCGTTGGAGGAACGGGCGGCGGCCGGGCCAGGCGGAGGCGGCCTGACGGCCTTTCTGGGGCCGCCGCGCGCCCTGCCCGCCCGTCCCACCGCGAGCGGCCGGCACCAGCCGGACGCGAGAGAAGAAGAGGCCCGCCGCAGGCGCGGCGAACCCTCAACGTCACCGCCCCAACCAGCCAACCACCAACCGCAAAGCCAAGGACAGGAAGGGGAAGGAGAGGGCTGTCGGGGTGGTGAGTTCACCTTGACGGCCACTCACCACGGCATCCGACCTGCGTGTTTGCCTGGCATCCGGGCGCGGTGGCCGGGAGGGGCGGCAATTGGTTGGCGCGCCGGTTCGTAACCCCGGCTAGCGCACCCGTTGTCGGATCGTGACCGCACGGGCCGGTCTTGGGGAGAAATGTGGGGAGAACCGCGACCTGCGGACGTCGCCTCGTCCTGCTCAACAAGCACGCGATCAGCGCCCACCGAGGGCTGATCGTCTCCGGCCCCGCCGGCACCGGCAAGACCATCGCCGTCACCCAGCTCGGACGGACCCGCGAACTCCTCGACCAGGCCCGCCATCCGCACACCAGCGGCCGGATCCCGGTCGTTTACATCACCGTCCCACCCGCCGCGACCGCCCGCTGGCCAAGGGCGAGAAGCTCACCGTCCAGTTCCGGATCGCTGCCACCGCCAAGGCCCCGGTCGGCAAGTACGGCGGCAACTACGACGGCGCCTCGGAGACCTTCGACAACGACAAGGTCCCCACCCCGGCCAACAACAAGCCGAACGCCTGCACACAGTTCCTGGGCGAGTACCCCAGCGAGTTCCAGGTCGCCGAGGCGGGCGGGACCTCCACCCCCGCTGCGACCACCGCCCCGGCGGCCGCCGCCCCGTCCGCCTCCGCGTCGCCGTCGGCGGGCCCGCACCTGGCCGAGACGGGCGCCTCCTCCAACACCCTGCCGATCGCGCTCGGAGGTGTCGCGATGCTTGCCGCAGGCGCTGGCACGCTGCTGTTCCTGCGCCGCCGCAAGGCGGGCGCGCGCAGCTGATCGACCGCCAGGGAGGCCAACCGAGGGGCGCGGACAACCGTTCGCGCCCCTCGATGGTCTTTCCCGCCGAAGCGCACCGACCCGCCCACCGCCGGAGCCTGACCGGGAGTCCCCCCGGCTGACCGGTCGGGTGGAGATCCTGACCCGTCTCCCGGTCCCGCCGGCCGCAAGCTGCGCCAGGCGGTGGACTACCAGACGGAGGAGGAGTTCTGCCCCGCGCGCCTGGCCGAGCGGACAGCCAAGCAGGACCGTGCGGACGCGGTGGATGCCCGGCGGCGAGCCGCGCGTGCGAGGGGCCGCCCGTTCCTCGACTTCCCGCTGGTGCGCGGCTCGATGTGGCTGCGCTGGTCCGGCCACGACGGCATCCGCACCCTGCACCACGGCGTCGGCCTCGCCTGCGGCTGGACCGAGCGCGACGTCGACGGCCTGGACGGCTGGGTGGCCCTGGTCGAGGGCCGGATTGTCCTCGGCGCCCGCCCGGACGGCGGCGTGCCGGAGCCCGTCGTGCACGCCGAGGCGTGGCAGGCTCGACGACCTGTGGTGGGAGGTCCGCCTCCTCCACGAGAAGCTGTGCCCGCCGTGGAAGTGTCCGAGGGTGTGACCCTTTGGGCTAGCGGCAGAGTTCGAAGACGATGTCGTCGAAGTCGGGGAACTCCTTGCCTGCCTGCTCGATGATGGCCTTGGCTGGGCGCCACCGGTTGGGGGCGAACTGCTCCGCGATGGCGGTTCGTTGCGGGCTGGGGTTCGGCTTCTGGTCGAGGTGGTGGTCGGTGGATGCCTCGGAGGGGCCGATGCCGGCGGCGAGGACCCACAGGAGGTCGGCGAGGTCGGCCGCGATGACGCCGGTCTCGCCCTCGGATCCCATGAAGACGACCGGTTGGTCGGTGAGCGGGCGGTCGGGGCGGGCCAGCCAGAACGCCGCGTACCCGCCGGAGCCGTCCTGCCCGAACACCCGGAAGTTCTCGCCGGTCAGCTCGTCGTTGCCGGTCCAGGCACGGAGCCAGTCGGTGGTGTCCTCGGCGCAGAGGAAGGTGTCGAAGGGCTCGAAGTCGATGCCCGCGCCGCCGTTGTAGTCGAACGGCACGGCCAGCGCGGCGGCCAGTGCGGTGGGGAAGCGTCGATCATCGGTAGCTGTCACGCGCAGAACCTACCGGGGCCGTGTCGGTGTCGGGTCGTAGGGTGCGGTGGGTGACGACTTCCGACTCGTATTCCGGTCTGCCCGTGACTGGGGTTCTGCCGGATCCGTGGGTGGTGGTGCGGGGGACGGACTGGCTGTCTCTGGACACCGGGTTCGGACCGGACGGGGAGGTGCCCCGGGTGCTGGCCAGGCTACTCGGTCCGGACCTGACCGTGGAGGAGACCGGGCAGGCTCTTGGTGACCTCGGGCTGCGGCATCAGAACACGATCTACGAGGCGACCGTGCCGGCGGCGTTGTGCATCGCGGCTGTCCTGGCGCGCCGTGCGGAGCGATACCCGGGGGCGGCGGGCGGGGTGTGCGTGCTGCTGCTGGAGTGGCTGGCCGATGTCGCCCACGACTTCGACGCCGCCTGCCCGCCGGAGCTCCAGAAGGACTTCGACGACGTCTTCGTGGACGGCTACACCCCGGTGATGGCCGCTGTGCGTGCCCTGAGACCGGCGCTGCACCAGGCCGTCGCCCCGTTCCTCGACGCCCCTGGCCTCGGAGTCGCCGACACCGCCCTGTCCGCCGCCCTGGCGTTCGCCGAGCACCCGGGCCTGGCCGGGCACCGTGACGGCCTGGCCGGACGCGCCCGCCGCCTCCTGCTCACCAGCGACACCCGGTGGCGGCGCAGGCAGGCCCTCGACGCCCTGACCGCCTGGGGCCACGACACCACCGGTCTGACCCGGCCCGGCGACGACAATCGCAGCCCGTACGTCACTGGCTCGCCCCGGCCAGGCGGTGGCTGGGACCCCGGCGACCCGCCGTTCTGACGTCGACCTGCCGTGCACCCAGCAGGAGCTGCGCGAGCCGATCGGTGGCTACTACTCGGCCGGCTGGCTGGACCTGGCGGTACGGATCGCCCTGGACGACCTGGGCGACGACCTGCCCGACCGGCACTGGGTGGCGTTCGGTCGGGCCCGCTGGCACTGGCGGGAATTGTGCGTGTACTGGCGAGACCGGCCGGGACCGACTCGCTGACAGTCTCGCTCCTCAACAACTTCTGGGATGGGCGTGGGCGGTCCGCGCAGGGCCGCTGCGGGGCCTGGGCGGCCTCCTGCATCGCGTGGGGCCAACCGGGGCCACTAAGCGGGTTGGTGCCAGCGTTCTAGGCGATGCGGATGGCCTGGTCGCAGCGCGGGCAGGTCCGGCTGCGCAGTTCGGGTGGCCACCAGTGTTGGCCGGGTTCGGTCGGCTGCCACGAATTCCTGACCATCTCGGCGGTGTCGAGGCCGCAGGCGGTGACCGGGCCGGGGCTGCTCGGCAGGTCCGGATCGGACGTGGCCGCGTGCACGACCACCAGGTCGGGCGAGCCGGGGTTCTCCAGGACGACGATCACGTTCACCGTTCCAGCCTCGGCGTACCGCGGCCGTGACGCACCCGCTGGTACGGCCGACCGGCCGCATCGATCGGGAGGTCATGAGTCATGACCTGCTTCTGATTGAGAACGCAAAATGGCCTTGATCACCAATTTGTCTGGACCACTTGCCCGACCGCTTTGCGGACCGGACGGACGGCAGCCACTCCGCCAGATGGTGACTGTAAGTGCACACCACTCGCCGAGACCCCGCCGGAGCCCGGGCCCCGCCACGAACCCGGCCGAAACATCGGAAATAGCAGACCGGAGCGTTCAGGAAAAGGGGACGGAATCGCATTCACGGTAATCTCCTGAATTCGCATCAGAAAGACCTCGGAAAGACCGTTGGAGAGCCGGTGTTCGCTTCGGGGGAGCCTCGCCGCCCCCGGTGGCGGCCCCGGCCCGCGCCCACCGCCGTCCCGGCCGCCTCGTCGGCGCCCACTGCATCGGTCGCTTCGGTCGCTGCTGCCCCGGCCTGCCGTGGTCGGGGCAGCAGCGGCCGGGGCCTGGACGGCGAACCCCCGGCCTGCTCCGACCGTGCTGGGCCCGCCGGGGCCGCTGGTGCTGCGCCTGCCCGGGTGGTGGGTGTCGGGGGCGGCCATTGGTAGGTGGTGCCGGGGGTGCGGCCGCGTTCCGGTCTGCCGGTTCCGATCGCCGACGGTCGGGGGGCGGGGGGCGTGGTTCGGGCTTGGTGTGGGGTCAGGTGAAGAGGTCGGGGTGGGGGCAGGTTTCGAGGGGGTCGTCGGGGCGGTCTGCCCATTGCCACCAGACGTGGCCCCGGGGTCATCCCCAGACGCCGCGGCATGTGCGTTTACCGTCGTCCTCCCGCTGGAAGAGGGCCATGGCGAGTCCCGTGAGGGGTTGTTCGCACGTTGGGCAGGTCGGCCGGTTCTCCTCGCAGGACATGGCGCGGACGGTACAACAACCGTTTGTCAGGGAGCGCTCTCGCCTGGCTTGTCGAGGAGGGTCAGGTCCTCCTCGGTCAGGCGCAGGGCGCCGGCGGCGATGTTCTCGGTGAGGTGCGCCGGGTTCGTGGTGCCGGGAATGGCCAGCACGTGCGGACCGCGGTGGAGGGTCCAGGCGAGACGCACCTGGGCCGGCGTCGCATCATGGGCACGGGCGACTGCGTGGACGCGCGCGTCCTGCTCCTGGGCCGCGGCTGCCTCGCGCCGCAGGCCGGAGACGGCGAAGAACGGAACGAAGGCGATGCCCTGCTCCAGGCACAGGTCCACCACTCCGCTCTCGTCGGCGCGACGCCAGTCCAGGCCGTAGGAGTTCTGCACGCAGACCACGGGCGCGATGGCCTGGGCCTCGGCCACGTGCTCGGGCCGGACGTTGGAGAGTCCGAGGTGCCGGACCAGGCCCGCCTCGCGCAGCTCGGCGAGGGCGCCGAAGTGCTCGGCGATCGAGGTCGTCCCGGGGCCGTTGCGGCGCAGGTTCACCACGTCCAGGTGGTCCCGGCCGAGCTGGCGCAGGTTCTCCTCGACCTGGCCGCGCAGCTGGTCGGGGCGGGCCATGGTGAGCCACTCGCCGGAGGGATCACGCCCCGGGCCGACCTTGGTCACCACGACCACGTCGTCACGCCAGGGCGAGAGTGCCCGGTTGATCAGCTCGTTCGCGGACCGCAGCGGGGAGAAGTAGAAGGCGGCCGTGTCGATGTGGTTGACCCCTTGCTCGAACGCGCTGTGCAGCAGGCGAACGGCGACATCGCGGTCGATCGGCGTACCGTCGGAGTTTCCCATCATGCCGTTGCCGGTCAGCCGCATCGCGCCGTAGCCGACGCGGTTCACCTCCAGATCGCCGAGCTTCCACGTCCCCGTCCCTGCTGTGCTCACCGTTCTCCTTCACTCGTCGGACCGTCAGGTTCTGGAGTATGGGGCGGTCGCGGCGTGCTGCGACAGGCCGACGGACTGGGCGAATCGTCACATCCGTATCGGGAACGAACCGTCGCCGCCCAGCCGTTGGACCTGCCGAGAGAGGCTCAGCCAGGCCATCATTCCGGTGATCACGCCGCCCCTGCCGGTGACGCGGCAGACCAGGTGCTTGCCGCGGTGCTGCCGCATACGGCGCGTTGCGCACGTTCGTCTGTACCGGGCCGTGCACTTTCACGGCTCTGGCAAGATTTTCGTAGCCGGAGATCACCCCGGGCCAGCGGTCGACTGGTTTGCCAGTGGGCAACCTCTGACTGTGTCCTGTTGAACTATCCACACTGTTACCGCAGTTGGCCAATGTGCTGATTGTCTCGGTCGATGTTTCCGATGCTGTCGTGGCGGTCCGCGCCCGCACACGCTCCGGCGTTCCAGCGGCGTGTACGGGATGCGGCCAGCTGACCGAGTGGTGCCACAGCCGTTATGTGCGGCATCTCGCCGATGTCGCGCTCGGCGGCCGGCCTCTCCGAATCGACTTATCCGTGCGCCGCGTGTACTGCGAGAACTCGGCCTGCCCGAAGGTGACCTTCGCCGAGCAGGTGCCGGGGCTGACCGTGCGCTACCAGCGGCGCACCCCGCTGTTGCAG
>NZ_JBEXKB010000098.1:0-23566 GCF_040609455.1 Kitasatospora sp. NPDC004669 | reverse complement strand
ACTTGCGTGGTGCTGGCACTGCTCGTGGTTCTCCTTACGCCTGGGATCGTAACAAACCCAGACATCAGGGACTCCATGAAAGCCGGAGCAGCTCAGAGAAGGGGAAGCTCATGGGACAGCGTGCGCAGCGTGGCCGGGTGTACCGGCGGTGTGGTTGTTCGGACGGTCACGGGAGGCAGTTGGGCCCGTGGTGTGTGCGGTTGTTGGAGGAGGCGGGTCACGGGTCGTGGACGTACTGCGTCGACCTGGCCCCGGAGGACGGGAAGCGAAAGACCCGTCGGCGGGGCGGGTTCGCCAGCCGTGCGGAGGCGGCCCGGGAGATGAGGGCGGTGCTGGACGGTGAGCTGCGCGGCGTCTACGAGGACCGTCGCGTGACCGTGGCGAGTTTCCTGCGGCAGTGGCTGGAGGTGAGGAAGGAGGAGCTCGCGCCGAACACCTATGCCGGCTACGAGGCGTGCGTGGAGCGGGACCTCATCCCCGCGTTCGGCCACTACCGTCTTCCGGACCTGCGCCCGAAGCACATCGCGCGCTGGATCGCCGCCCAGCGCAAGGCCAAGCGCGGCAAGGTCACCGTCTACCGGATCGTCTCCACCCTGCGCAACGCCCTGAACACCGCCGTCCGCTCCTGGGGGCTGCGCTACAACCCCGCCAAGCACTCCGTCCCTGCCCGGCCCCGCGCCGCAGAGCGCACCTGCTGGACCCCCGACCAGGCCGCCACCTTCCTGCGCCACGGCGCCGAGCAGTACGCGGACCAGCTGACCGACCTGTTCGAGGTCATGCTCGGCACCGGCATGCGCCGCGGCGAGATCCTCGCCCTGCACTGGTCCGACGTCCACCTCATGGACCGCAAGCTCTACGTCCGCTGGACCCTCGCCGCCATCGACAACGGGAAGATCCACCTCCGCGAGCCCAAGACCGAAGCCAGTAGGGCCTGGATCAGCCTCTCCCCCAGAGTCATGGCCGTCCTCCACCGCCAGGCCGCCCTCCAGATGAACGCCCATCCGGAAGGCCGGCTGGAGGGCCTGGTCTTCGCTCGCCCCGGCGGTACGCCGCTGCGGCCGCAGTGGGTCCTCGACCAGCTCCGCAAACGCACCGCCGAGCTCGGGCTTCCCAGGATCGGCCTGCACGACCTGCGGCACACGGCGGCCAGCATCGTGATCGCCGAAGGCGTCCCGCTGGCCATCGTCTCCAAGACCCTGCGCCACTCGACCCTCGCCACCACAATCAACCTCTACGGCCACCTCTTCAAGGACTCCGCCGACCAGGCCGTCCAGGCGCTCGCCTCCGCCCTCGACCGGGCCCAGGCACGTGAGCTCCGAGCCGTCCCCCGTGGCGACGACGACCTACCGCTGGTCGCGTAGCGGCAGTTGCGGCCGGAGCGCCGGTCAGGGCTGCCTCGGGCTCGTGTCAGTGACAGGGTGCTCGTCTTCCTCAAGGTCCGGGCAGAGGTTGTCGACGAGGTCGTTCGCTGCCCAGTCCGGGAGGGTCATGGCCGGCGGGACCGGGAGCCCGGCTTCGCGCCGGAGGGATCCCTCCTTGAAGACGGCCTCGGTGATCCAGGCGAAGGTGTCGTCGTCGAGGAGGTCAGGGTGGCCGGCCGCCGTGTCGGCCAGGTACTCGGTGTCGGGGAAGGTAGCGGTCACCGCGGCGGGCAGGGTGCCGTTGGTCGCCGCGCCGGCGATCGCGCGGCGGGCGGCGGTCTCGTACCAGCCGGATCCCCACCATTCGCCGACGGATTCGGTGCGGGAGCCGTGCAGGGTGAGCATGCGCAGGACGGTCGCAGCACCATCTACGTGCACCGGGACTTCGCGGTTCCCAACGTCGCTCAAGGACTTCACCCGTTCGGGGGTGCCCCCAGCGGGTGAGAGCTGAGTGCTCGTTAGGATTCGTTCCATGTCTGGTCGCTCCTCCGCCGATAGCTCTGAGCGTGTTGCTCGCGCCCACCGCCTGGGTCGCCAGCTGCGGGCGCTGCGTGAGGCGCACGGTTTGACCCGGCCCCAGTTGGCCGCCACAGCCGGCGTGCCCCTGCGCACACTGACCCGCCTGGAGGCCGAGTCCGTGGCGCAGCCCGGTCTGTTCACTGTTGCGGCGTTGGCGCGGGCGCTGGGGGTGACGGTGGACGCGCTGGTGGCGGCCGCGGGTCCGGTGCCGGGTCTGTGGTCGACTGGTTACGAGGGCCGCACGATCGACTCGTTCGTGGCGGCGCTGGTCGATGCGGGTGTGGACGCAGTGGCGGATGTTCGGCTCACTCCGATCAGCCGCAAGCCCGGGTTCAGCAAGTCCCGGCTGCGTGCGGCCCTGGCCGAGGCGGACATCTCCTATCTGCACCTGCGCTCCCTTGGCAATCCGAAGGACAACCGGGCGCCGTTCTGGGACGGCCGCGTCGACGAAGGCCTGGCGGCGTTCGCCGACGTCATGGCGGCGGAGCCGGCCCGCCGGGAGCTGGAGGAACTCGCCGAGTTGGCCGTCGAGCGTTCGGTGGCGGTGCTGTGCTTCGAGCAGGACGAGAGCCGCTGCCACCGCCAAGCCGTCCTGGCCGAACTGCACCAGCGAACCGCACTGCCCATCGCCGCCCTGGCCTGATCCTCTTCAGCTCCCGGCCGGACAGGCACCCTTGCGCTTTCGGCACCGCGCCCGCCCAATGGTGACAGGAGTCGGACCAGGGGGCTGGCATGTCAGTATCGGGCTGGGAACGAGCGCGCATCCTGATCACGGTCAAGACGTATCCCGACGTTTCGCACAAGTACCTTGAAACCTGCTGCGTCGCCGGTATCCGCCTGGACACCGACCCGGTGCGGCATGTGCGGCTGTTCCCGATCCCGCACCGGCTGCTCGACGAGGAGAAGCGGTTCGGGAAGTACTCCGTCGTCGAGGTCGACGTCCGGCACCACCACGCCGACCGGAGACCGGAGAGCCTGAGACCCAACCTGGACACCCTCCGGGTCGTCGACACGGTCAGGAGCCGGAACGGCTGGGCCGAGCGCCTCGACATCGCCAGACCGCTGATCCAGCCGTCCCTGTGCGCGATCAAACGCCTCCAGGCCGCCGACGGCACCTCCCTCGGGCTCTTCCGGCCCGCCCGCATCGACTCCTTCCGCCTCGCCGACGCCAACCCCTGGACCGCGGAGCAGCACGGCATCGTCAACCAGACCGACGTGCTGCACCCCGACCACCGGCCCCTCGAATGGGTGCCCTACGAGTTCCGCTACCGCTTCCACTGCGACGACGACTCCTGCCAGGGCCACGACATGGGCCTGCACGACTGGGAAGCCGGCCAGTCGTGGCGCAAGTTCCGCCGCAGCTACCCCGCCCACCGGCTCGCCGACGTCCTGCACGAGCGCTGGTGGACCAAGATGATCACTCCCGAGCGGGCCACGCACTTCTTCGTCGGCAACATCGCCGCCCGCCCCAGGACGTTCATGCTCCTCGGCGTGTTCAACCCCACCATCGCCGCCCTCGCCGCTCCTCGACAGGACGCGCTCTTCTGACCACGGCCGCGGCCACTCGCAGGGGCGTCGGGCCAACCGGCGGACGCCGGCGAATGGGCAACTGACACAATCCGTTGACCTGCAACAAGCGGTGAGTCATGCTGCGCCGGTTCCCCCTTCCTCGAAGATCACTTCCCTCGCCGCTGGTCAGCGCGCTGCCCTTGGCGACTTCGCTGCGCTCCTGCATCCGGGAGGGACAACCGGAAGGCTCGCGGGGCTGCCGCCTCAAGTGCGGTGGTGCCCTGTGGCCTGCTGCTGGCGTCGGCCGCGTTCGCATCTGCGCCCTCGGCCATGGGTGACTGGTTTGGTGGTCAGGCCGGGGCGGGGATCCAGGCGCCTGAGCCGTCGAAGAGCCGGGTGATGGAACGGCAGTCGGTGGCGTCCGTACCGGCGCCCTCGGCACCCGGAGCGATGGAGCTGCCGGACGGCCTGACGGCCCGTGAGGCCGAGGTGTTGGCGCTGATCGTCACCGAGCAGGGCGGTGAGCGGTCCGGTGGTGGCGGGATGGGCGACGAGCCGGTGCATCAGAGTCCGGTCGCGCTGGTAGAGCCGGTTGGCTTGCCCGCAGGTTGCCGCGGGGTCCCCGGTTGTGCCCGACGCGGGGCCCGGTGCGACAAGGCGCGTCAAGCTTCCGGCTGCCCCCGGCCACCGCGCGTCAGCCGCCCGGCGCCGCGACTGTGGTACGTGTCCGGGGGTGGGGTGCGGGGTTGCCGGTGTCGGTGGAACGACGTGATGTCATGAGGTCTGGGCCCGGGCGTGTGCCGGAGGTGGTGGTTGTCAGCGGGTGCGTCTACGGTGCCGATCATGAACGGTGATGGGCGTGAGGGTGGTTCGGGTACCGGTCCGGTGGTGGCGGGTGCGTGGTGGACGGACCTGGGGTTGTTGGTGAATGGCGATCCGGCGCGGGTATGGGGGCTGCTGGACTCGGGGGCGGATCCGCGGGCTCGTTTGATGGCGGCGGTGTATCGGGCGTCGGCACATGTGCACCGGGATGCGACGCCGGGGGCGCGTCGGCAGTTGCTGGCGCTGGATGCGGCTCGGTACGGGGACGTGGAGTTGGCGGCGCGGATCAGTGCCGCTCCGGTGGTAGGCGAGCCTGCGCCGCGGTGGGGGGTGGCATGGTCCACCGGTACCCAGGTCGATGCCCGGTTCCGGCACATGATGGCCCACGGCACCCCCGTGCACGCGGTGGCGACGGCGATGGTGGACGGCCGCCCGGTCGCCGTCACCGGCGCCGAGGACGACGTACGGGTGTGGAACCTGGTCACCGGCGAGCAGATCGGCTGCCTCCCGTACCGCCACGACGGCGTGGTGCGCGCGGTGCCGACGACCGTGCTGGAGGGCCGCCCGGTCGCCATCATGGGCGGCGACTCGGCTATGTCGGTGTGGGACCTGGCCACCGCCGAGCAGATCGGGGACACACTCGAAGGCGTGTGCGCGGTGGCGACGGCGGTGGTGGACGGCCGCCCGGTCGCCATCGCCAGCGGCGACAACGATAGGACGGTGCGGATGTGGGACCTGGCCACCGGGCAGCCCGTCGGCGACCCCCTGCACGGCCACGACGGCCCGATGCATGCGGTAGCGACAGCGCTGGTGGACGGCCGCCCGATCTCCATCGCCATCGGCGAGGACGGGACGGTGCGGCTGTGGGACCTGGCCACCCGCCAGCAGATCGGCGAACCCCTGCACGGCCACGACCGCCCGATGTATGCGGTGGCGACGGCGGTGGTGGACGGCCGCCCGGTCGCCGTCACCAGCGGCGGCAAGGATATGACGGTGCGGGTGTGGGACCTGGCCACCGGGCAGCCCGTCGGCGACCCCCTGCACGGCCACGACGGCGAGGTGTATGCGGTGGCGACGGCGGTGGTGGAGGGCCGTCCGGTCGCCGTCACCAGCGGCGAGGACGGGACGACGCGGGTGTGGGACCTGGCCACCCGCCAGCAGATCGGCGAACCCTTGGAAGGCCATGACCTGGAGGTGTGGGCGGTGGCCACCGGGGTGGTGGAGGGTCGGCCGGTCGCCGTCACCGGCGGCGAGTGGGGGACGGTGTGGGTGTGGGACCTGGCCACCCGCCAGCAGATCGGCAACCCCCTGCGAGGCCACAGCGATGGGATCTCGAGGGTGGCCACCAGTGAGGTGGACGGCCGGCCGGTCGCCGTCACCAGCGGCAAGGACGGGACGGTGCGGGTGTGGGACCTGACCACCGGTGAGCAGATCGGCGAGCCGCTAATAGGCCAGGCCGGCGTTGTGCGGGTGGCGGCACCCGCGGTGGTGGAGGGCCGGCCGGTCGCCGTCACCAGCGGCAAGGACGGGACGGTGCGGGTGTGGGACCTGACCACCCGCAAGCAGATCGGGCACGCGCTGCAAGTTCCCACCGGCAGCGGCGTGTTGGTGGCAACGACCACGGTCGCCGTCACCGGCAGCAACGACGGGACGGTGCGGGTATGGGACCTGGCCACCGGCCAGCCGATCGGCAACCCCCAGCAAGGCCACACCGACTGGGTGATGGCGGCGGCAACCGCGGTGGTGGAGGGCCGGCCGGTCGCCGTCACCGGCGGCAAGGACGGGACGGTGCGGGTGTGGGACTTGACCACCGGCGAGCCGATCGGCGCGCCGCTGGAAGGCCACACGCGAGGGGTGAGTCCGGTGGCAACGACCGTTCTGGACGGCCGGCAGGTCGCCGTCACCGTCAGCGACGACGGAACCCTACGAATATGGGACCTGTCCACCCGTCAGCAGATCGGTGACCCCCTGCAAGGCCACACCCGCACGGCGCGGGTGGTGGCAACCGGAGTCTTGGAAGGTCAGCTGGTCGCCGTTACCAAATACTACGACGGGACGGTGCGGGTGTGGGACGTGGCCACCGGCGAGCAAGTGGGGCCGGAACTGGTGTTCCCCGCAGACGTGACTGCGTTGGCGGTGGCTCCAGGCGGGCGGCTCGTGGTCGGTTTCGGTCACGAGGTCGCGGTCCTGTCTCCCCGCTGACCGGGCAGACCATCCTCCCCATCGGGCCCCTGCGGGCCGGCCACTCGTGAGTAAGCGGAACGCAACGGGCACCTTGCCGCCCCGGCCCGGAACAGCCGCAAGGCCACAAACCCGGCCGGGGCCGCAGGGGCCAAGCGCAACACGAACACGCCACCGCTTGAGCCTGGCCTGGCGTGTATACACCACGCCATTCCGCGCGGATAGATCTACGCCACCGAGCTGTAAAGGTCACACCCCGCTTGGCCTAGCGGCGCGCACCGGCGCCGGGCCAAGCGGGGGCGGTGTACCGATCTTCCGTGCGCGGTCACGCCCGCTGAGAACCTCGCCGCGACGGGTGCCAGCGGGGGCGCCGCGAGCCTGGTCGCGTCAGGCCTACTGGATCTGGACCTGGTCCGCCTGCATCCACGAAGAGGTCCTCGCCACTTTCCGGGGTACCCGACCCTTCGCGTCGCTGAACGCTTCAAGACGCTGGCGGAGGGCCAGAAGGTCACATTCGTGGCCGTGCAGGGCCCCATGGCCAGCCCGGCGCCAGCAGGCAGCCGCGACAGGCCGCCGACACCAGCAACCAGGTAGGCACCTTCAACATCCCGAGCCTCGCCCGGGCGGCGAACGCGAACCCCGCCGCCGCGCAGACCGCGTCCGCGACCGCCGTCCCGGCCGGAGACGGCAGCACCGCCGCCAGATCGTCGGCGAGCGCGACCAACCAGGACGTGAACACCGCCGCAGCCCGGCCCGCCCGACGCGACCAGCACCGCAGCCAGCCCCGCACCGTCGTCACCGGCCTGCCCAACCGCTCGGCGATCCACCTGCTTCCCCAGCCGGCCGCCGCCAGCTCCAGGCCAGCCCCCACCACCTCGGCCGTGTCCGCGCGCCTGACCAGGGACAACACCGGCAACAGGATGTGCGTCGCCTCGCAGGAACGACACCTCGCCCTGCGCGGGCGCACCACTACGACCCCGCCCGGACCCCGCAGGCTCCGCGACCGGCCCCAGCCCCACCGGGCCAGCACCCCACCGCAGTCCGGGCACGACAGCTCGCCCGCCGACAATCGCTGTTCGACAGCCGCAGCTGTCACCTCTACCGTGACCAAGGCGCCCTCCGTTGGCGCTCGCACG
This sequence comes from Kitasatospora sp. NPDC004669, assembly GCF_040609455.1. Lineage (NCBI taxonomy): Bacteria > Bacillati > Actinomycetota > Actinomycetes > Kitasatosporales > Streptomycetaceae > Kitasatospora > Kitasatospora sp. NPDC004669. The sequence continues at coordinate 15,978 of NZ_JBEXKB010000098.1, read as the reverse complement.
GCCCTCCCGGACGCCGCCAAACGAGCGGGCGGCACCCCGAAGATCAATCCCCCTGCGGCAACTTCCTCACCATCACCACCGTCAGTGGCACAACACTGGGGAGTGTCATGAATCAGGTGGACACCCTGATCAAGGGAGACACTGATGAGCCCGCTGACGGATCACCAGATCGAGTCGGTTCCTGACGGATCGGTTTCGTCGGAGCCGGAAACTGCCGATGCCTTGGACATGGGTCCGAGGAAGAACACCGGTGGATCGGATGTGGTGGCCTCGGTCGCCGAGCTGGCGACCGAGCAGGCCAGGGCCGGCGGGATGCAGCTGCTCGGTGATGGCGGGCTGCTGCAGCAGCTGACTCGGCACCTGCTCCAGGAAGCCCTGGAGACCGAGATGGACGAACACCTGGCCTCGACCGCGGAGCCGGGCCGCTCGGTGCGCAAGGGTGGCAACGCGCGCAACGGCTATCGGATGAAGACCGTGATGACCGAAGCCGGACCGGTCACGCTCGAGGTGCCCAGGGACCGGGCCGGCACGTTCGACTCCAAGGTCGTGCCCCGGCACGCACGCCGCACCGAGGGCCTGGACAACCTCGTGCGTCTCACTGACCGCGAAAGGCCTGACCAGCGGCGAGATCGTCGCCCACCTGGCCGAGGTCTACGGCATGACGACCAGCAAGGAGACCGTCTCCACGATCACCGACCGGGTCCTGGAGGGCATGGCCGAGTGGCGCACGCGCCCCCTGGACGCGGTCTACCCGGTCCTGTTCGTGGACGCCGTGAACATCAAGGTCCGCGACGGCCAGGTCGCCAACCGACCCGTCTACGTGGTCCTGGGCGTCACCGCCGACGGCTACCGCGACATCCTGGGCCTGTGGACCTCCAGCGGCGGCGAGGGCGCCAAGTACTGGCAGTCCGTCCTGACCGAGATCAAGAACCGCGGCGTGAAGGACTGCCTGATCCTCATCTGCGACGGTCTGGCCGGCCTGCCCGACGCGGTCGCCCAGGTCTGGCCCCAGACCGTGGTCCAGACCTGCATCGTCCACCTACTGCGGAACTCCTTCCGCTACACCTCCAAGCGGGACTGGGCGGCCGTGGCCCGCGACCTCAAGCCCGTCTACACCGCGCCGAACGAGCAAGCGGCCCTGGACCGCTTCGCCGACTTCACGGCCGCCTGGGAGGCGAACTACCCAGCCGTCGTGCGACTGTGGGAGAAGGCTTGGCCGGAGATGGTCCCCTTCCTCGCCTTCGACGCCGAGATCCGCAAGATCATCTGCACCACCAACGCCATCGAGAGCCTGAACTCCCGCTACCGCAGGGCCGCCGGCGCCTGCGGCCACTTCCCCAACGACCAGGCCGCCCTCAAACTGCTCTACCTGGCCACCCTCGCCCTCGACCCCACCGGACGCGGCCGCCAGCGCTGGAGCAACCGCTGGATGGCCGCCCTCAACGCCTTCGACATCGCCTTCGACGGGCGCCTGTCAGCCGGACGGGCGTAGGCCACCCGGCCCACACCCACCACGAAGATCAACACCTAGGCCAACCGGGTGCCGTACACCTAGATCGTGATAGTCCCCAACACTGCCCGCTCATCAGCATCCTGAGTGGCTATCTACAGGTGATCAGTCCGGTCGCGCTGGTAGAGCCGGTTGGCTTGCCCGCAAGCTGCCCGGGGGCCCCGGTTGTGCCCGACGCGGGGCCCGGTGCGACAAGGCGCGTAAAGCTTCCGGCTGCCCCCGGCCACCGCGCGTCAGCCGTTCGGCGCCGCGACTGGACGGCGAACCTTGGTCCCGGGATCACCCAGTCCGAGAGAAGGGGAAGCTCATGGGACAGCGTGCGCAGCGTGGTCGGGTCTACCGGCGGTGTGGTTGTACGGATGGGCAGGGGAAGCAGTTGGATCCGTGGTGTGTGCGGTTGTTGGAGGAGGCCGGTCATGGGTCGTGGACGTACTGCGTCGATCTGGCCCCTGAGGAGGGGAAGCGTCGTACCCGTCGGCGGGGTGGGTTCGTCAGCCGTGCGGAGGCGGCTCGGGAGGTGAGGGCGGTGCTGGACGGCGAGCTGCGCGGGGTCTACGAGGACCGCCGAGTCACGGTGGCGAGCTTCCTGCGGCAGTGGCTGGAGGCGAAGAAGGAGGAGCTCGCGCCGAACACCTACGCCGGCTACGCGGCGTGCGTCGAACGGGACCTGATCCCCGCCTTCGGCCACTACCGTCTCCCGGACCTGCGCCCGAAGCACATCGCGCGCTGGATCGCCGCCCAGCGCAAGGCCAAGCGCGGCAAGGTCACCGTCTACCGGATCGTCTCCACCCTGCGCAACGCCCTGAACACCGCCGTCCGCTCCTGGGGGCTGCGCTACAACCCCGCCAAGCACTCCGTCCCTGCCCGGCCCCGCGCCGCAGAGCGCACCTGCTGGACCCCCGACCAGGCCGCCACCTTCCTGCGCCACGGCGCCGAGCAGTACGCGGACCAGCTGACCGACCTGTTCGAGGTCATGCTCGGCACCGGCATGCGCCGCGGCGAGATCCTCGCCCTGCACTGGTCCGACGTCCACCTCATGGACCGCAAGCTCTACGTCCGCTGGACCCTCGCCGCCATCGACAACGGGAAGATCCACCTCCGCGAGCCCAAGACCGAAGCCAGTAGGGCCTGGATCAGCCTCTCCCCCAGAGTCATGGCCGCCCTCCACCGCCAGGCCGCCCTCCAGATGAACGCGCACCCGGAAGGCCGCCTCGAAGGCCTCGTCTTCGCCCGCCCCGACGGCACACCCCTGCGCCCGCAGTGGGTCCTCGACCAGCTCCGCAAACGCACCGCCGAACTCGACCTCCCCCGCATCGGCCTTCACGACCTGCGCCACACCGCAGCCAGCATCATGATCGCCGAAGGCATCCCCATCGCCATCGCCTCCAAGACCCTGCGCCACTCCACCCTCGCCATCACCATCAACCTCTACGGCCACCTGCTCAAGGACTCCGCCGACGAGGCCGTCAAGGCTCTCTCGGCCGCCCTCGACCAGGCAGACGTACAGCAGCGTGTGACGCGGACAGGGTCTGAGAGTGCTGGGCCCTTGCCGCTCGCGGCGTAGCCTGCCGGGCTGTGGGTTCACAGAGCGCCGTCTCCGCCTGATCGGTTGTTCTCGACCCTGTCCGAAGGCGACGGTTGAGCGGAGTCTGCGCTGCCTACCGGGATGGGCGCGACCTACAGGGGCTGCTGCGGCTCGGTGATCCGGGCTGCGCGCCAGGGGTAGGCGGCCCAGGCAGCGTCCAGGATCGGATTGCGTCCTGCATGGCCCGAAAGAACGGTGCTGTTGAGGTCCCAGGTGGACCGTTCCGGGTCCGCGGCCCGTTCGAGCAGCCTGGTTGCGGCCGCGTCCTCGGGCAAGGTCACCAGTTGCTCGACCTCGCGCGCGCTGGCGACCGTGGTGAACACCCGTGTGGTGGGCAGGTCTGGCATCTTGAATGGGGCGTTGACGAGGTGGAACGGCTCCAGGGTCACCACGAGACCGTGGCGGGGCCTGTCTCTGGGGATGGCGGCGAAGGCGGGGTGGGCTGAGGCGATCCGCTCCTCCGTGTTGTTGATCTGGCGGTATGCCCTGCCGATCTTCTCGACGGTGTCCTCGGCTCCCTCGACCAGTCCCAAACGAGCATTCTCCGTGGGCATGGTGGACTTGACCTCGACAAGGAGGACCAGGTCGTCGAAGACGACGATCCAGTCGACGCTCCGCATCTCCTGGCGGCGCACCGTGTAGGTGATCTCCGGATGCACTTCGGCGTGGGTGAGCAGGCGCAGCTGGCGGCCGATGTACTGCTCGAACAGGTAGCCCATCTCGACGGCGAAGCTTCGGCCGAAGTGACGGCCGCCGGCATGGTAGATGCCGGCGGGTCCGGCCTTGCGGTGAACGAGTTGGGGGACCGGACACAGGAGCCAGGTGTCGCCGTAGCCGGTGACAGCTGGCCTGCCGATCAGTGGGTTGTAGGTGAAGCGGCGCAGTTGTGAGTTGCGTGCTTGGGGGACAGCTTCGAGGCGCTTGTTCGTCTCGTGCTCGGTCTGTTTGAAGGCTGCCGTGTCGATGGCGAACTGGCGCTCCAGGACGCGCACGATGGTGTCCCGGCTGACGATGTCGCTGATCCCTGCGGCATCCGCAGTGTCGAGGAAGGAGGGGTCGAAGCGGCCCTGGCAGACGAGGGCGCTCGCCCATAGCAGTTGGGCGGCTCCGACGAAGTCGGTCAGCGAGCACCCGAACAGTTCCGTATCCCAGCCCGGCAGCATGTGCCTGGGGGTGCGGTCGTCGGGGAACGGCGTATGCAGGAACACGGCCGCGGTGCGGGCCAGGGTGGCGAAGTCCGGCTCCTGCCAGGCGAGCTGCTCCCCGGCAGTGCGAAGCAGGAAGTCGCGTAGCCGGATGGCGTCATCGCCGTTGCTGTGCAGGGTGGGGTCCATCAGGGCGGAGTAGGCGGCGAGGATCTCCAGCAGGTCGTGCTCGGTCGCGGCACTGCGGTTGAACTCTGTGCCGTAGGTCAGCGCGACGCGGGCCGCGTCCGCGAGCGCCCACGGCGTGTATTTGCGGAATGGGCTGCCCAGCCACGCGCGGTACTGGTCCGGCCGCCCGTACCGGGCGCCCGCCGAAGCGATCAACGGCAGCAGGGAGCTCGGCCGATGCCGCCGGACACGCTGACGGTACTCGTCGTCCCGAACAAACCGGTCATACATGAGCGCAGCCATCCCGCCATGGTCCTCGCCCGCAGGCTCTCGCGCGAGGGGATTTGGCTTTCCGAACCACCGTCGAGCTGGGCAATGCCGCCACGAGGGTGCTTCGGGGCTGTCTTGGCTCTCGTGGATGGTCCGGGCAGCTGCCCGGCCTCCGCTGTGGGGAGTGCAAGCCGGCCGGGCCGAGGAACGTCGGATAGCCGCACGAACCGTTCGCCGCGCCGCGCTCAAGGAGATGCTCGGTTGGTCCGGGCCGCCACACCGGGGCTTCCGGTGTGGGCACGCGCACGCGCTGCTTGGGCTCCTGTTGACGGACATCGCCGGAAGCTGCTCAAGCCCGAGTACTGCCCCAACTCCTTTATAGATCATCGAATTTGTCGAGTTCCGTGTCGCACGGTTTGTCGCTGTGCGCGCCTACGCTGGTGGAATGGCGAATGGCGTGTTCCATACCGGATACGGCATCACGATCAACCTCAACCTCCCCGACCTCGGCCATCCCGAGATTCCTGGTCTGCTGGACGAGATCCTGCAGCCGGTCGACGAGCGCGACCGCGGCCTCCTGGAGTGTCTTGACCACCATGCCGGCAAGGTCTGCAGGTCGGAGAACGCGGACAAGTCCCCCTGGATGTTCATCAGCACCCGGCGCAAGCACGGCCGCCTGGTGCTCGTCGCCTCCCATCTGCCGGTCACCCGCAAGGCCACCCCCGAGGAGAGCGCCCGCCACCGCGCAATGAAGGAACGGATCGCCCGCTGCGCCGAGCGGCACGGCCTCAGCGCGCAGGTCGAGGCCCGTTCCGCGGACGGCCGCGTCGTCACCGACGTGCTGGTCACCGGTGCCGGCGGCCAGCGGATCGGCTGGGAGGCCCAGTACTCGCCCATCACCGGCGACACCGTCCGCCGCCGTTCCCGCAAGGCCACCGAACACGGCATCACGCCGCTGTGGGTCACCGACAGCGAACGGGCCTCGCTGATCGACCGGGCGCCTTGGGTGCGCGTGGACGACTACTCCTCGCGTGACATCGCCTCCCGCCTGGCCATGTTCGTCCGCGGTGGCATCCGCCACCTGCAGGTCTGGAAGTGCCTGCCCACCAGCGAACGCCCCTGTCCGACCACCGGTAGCGCATGCGGCCGCTTCCACTCCGGTTGGTTTCTGCCGGCGCTGTGTCTGCCGAAGAAGCCGCCGACAGAGGTGGATCGCCTGGTCGTGGCCAGTGCTGACGGCGAGTTCGTTCCCATGCGCATACGCGCCGACAGCGACCGGCGCGCCGCCGCCCACATGTGGGTTCCTGTCGTCGACCGGGACCGGTGGTGGGAGATCGTCGGCCCGTCCGAGACCACCACCGACCCGGACGACACCACCGACTCACCGGACGAGGAGATCACCTTCACCGGCGAGGAGATCGACCCCACCTGCCGCTACGGCGAGGAAACCCTCGCCCGCAACGACATCCGCCCCCGCCGGGACCGCCCGGACGCCACCGGCTTGCAAACATTCGCCCACGTCCCGCAGTCCCTGTTCGCCTTCCCTGCCATCTCCCCCACGCTGAACATCACTGCCACCCAACGGCAAGTAGCAGCCGCACAGTTCGGATGCCCGATTTGGGAGATCGGACCCTGCGGCCTGTGCGGCACCCCGATTCACCGTTACGGCAACCGCTCGGTCCACGCCTGCGCGCACTGCCGCACCGGTCTCGTGCACGGTTTCGCGGCCATGTCGGTGCTCCGGTGGGTGAGTTGGGTTCAGCGGGTGGTGGAGGAGTAGGGCAGCAGGGCCATCTCGCGGGCGTTCTTGATCGCTCGGGCCATGGCGCGCTGTTGCTGGACGGTGAGGCGGGTGACGCGGCGGCTGCGGATCTTTCCTCGGTCGGAGATGAACTTGCGCAGGAGGTTGGTGTCCTTGTAGTCGATGTAGGTGATGCCGGCTTCGATCAGGGGGTTGGGGCGCGGCTTGGCGGGGCGTCCGCCTGCGGTGCGTTTGGCCATCTCGGGTTCTCCGTTGGGGTCGGTGGTGGGCGGCGGAGGGTTCAGGCGACGGGTTCCAGCAGGTCCTCGAATGCGTCGGGGAGGGTGCGCCAGCTCTGCTCTCCCGCGGTCAGTTCGGCATCGGTGAGCAGGCAGGAGTCCAGCAGTTCGGTGATTCCTTCAGCGTCCAGCCCTTCGGCGGTGAAGATGAGTTGCTGGATGCGGTCGCCGTGCAGGGGGTGCCAGTCGAGGGCGGCGGCGGCTTGGCGGGCGGGCGGGTAGCAGTCCCAGTCGGCGTCGGCGAGAGCGGCCAGCCAGGGGCCGCACTCCTCGACGGCGAGGTTGGCGCCGGCGGCGTCCCAGGCGAGCATCAGCTCGGGGCGGTTGGCCAGCCAGAACCGTCCGCGGCTGCGCTGGGCGGCCGGGACGAGTTGCTCCAGCGCGTCGTACAGCCGCGCGGGGTGCAGGGGCCGCCGGCGTTCCCAGACCAGGGTGGCGACGCCCGCCTCGTCGTGGGCCTGCGGCAGCAGCGCGAGTGCGGGGTTGACCCGGTCGCGGGCGGCCGCCACGTCGAAGCCGCCGAGCGCCGCGCGGAGCAGTTCGCCGGTGCCGAGCAGGACCCGCCGGGCCATCGGGTGGAGCTGGCGCAGCATCGACAGCCCGGCCTCGCGTCCGCGGGCCACGGCGATCGTGGTGGCGTACTCGATCTGGTGGGCGAGCGCCTCCGCGCGGGTGCGGCCGTCGTCCGAGGAGGTGTGCTCGCCGTGCTCGGAGAGGTCGTCGGGGACGGAGAGTTCGCCGAGCAGCCGGTCCGGGTCGACGGCTGTGACCACGCCGGCGAGCTCCACGAGCTCGTCCAGGCGACGGCCGTTCACCTCGCCGCCGGCGATCACCTCGACGGCCGGGTGCGGGTCGCTGCCACCCCACAGCTCGACGACCGCCAGGCCGTGCTGCCCGGCGTCGGCGATCCGCACGAGCTCGGGCAGCAGGTCCTCGCGCAGCGCGCAGCATGGGCAGTCGTTGGTCAGCACAACGTCGACGGCCGCGCAGCTGCCGGTTGCGTCGCGCAGTTCGCGGTGGACCGTTCCGGTCGAGGCGTCGCGCAGGTCGTGGTGGAGGACGATGCCGTTGACGCTGCCGTCCAGGAGTTCCTGGACGGCGCGGCGGCGCTCGGCGCGGTGGAGACCGGTCACCACCACGACCGGCAGCTTTATCTGATCGTTCATCGGGCTCGGCCTCACCAGCTGGCCTTGCGGACGCCGGGCAGTTGGCCGGCGTGGGCGAGGGTGCGCAGGTTGATCCGGGACAGGCCGAAGGCGCGCTGGTAGCCGCGCGGGCGGCCGTCGACGGCGTCGCGGTTGCGCACGCGGGTGGCGCTGGCGTCCCGGGGTTGGCGGGCGAGCTCGCGTTGGGCGGCGGCGCGCTCATCCGGGCCGCTGTCCGGTCGGGCGATGATCTTCTTCAGCTCGGCGCGGCGTTCGGCGTAGCGGGCGACGATCGCGCGGCGCTGCTCGTTCTTGGCGATCTTGCTCTGCTTGGCCATCAGACTTTCTCCCCTCGGGCGCGGATCCGGGCGACGGCTGCCTCGATGCCGATCACGTCGACGGTCTTGACGCCCTTGGCGCCGAGAGTGAGGCGCACGTGGCGACCCTCGCTGGGCAGCCAGTAGCGCTTGCGCTGGATGTTGGGGTCGAACCGGCGGCTGGTGCGGCGGTGCGAGTGCGAGATTGTGTTGCCGAATCCCGGCTTGCGGCCGGTCAGTTGGCAGTGGGCGGACATGGCCGCCTCCTTATCCGTGGGCGTGCGCGGGCACGGCCGGACCAAAACCCCGGTGGGTCGCATCCGTGGTCGCGGTGGCCGCCCAACAGCAGCCTAGATGAAAACGGATTTCATTTCGCTATAGAGTTGCGTCCCCCGATCCGAGGAGGACCGCATGGCCCGCAGCGAACTGCGCCCGATCATCAAGCTCCGCTCCACCGCCAGCACCGGCTACACCTACGTCACCCGCAAGAACCGCCGCAACGACCCCGACCGCCTGGTCCTGCGCAAGTACGACCCGGTCATCGGCCGGCACGTCGACTTCCGCGAAGAACGCTGACCACCCAACCCACCCCAGGAGCACACCGATGAAGCCCGGCATCCACTCCGCCTACCGCCCCGTCGTCTTCCGCGACCGCGTCGGCGGCCTCGCCTTCCTCGCCCGGTCCACCGCCACCAGCACCAACACGATGGAGTGGGAGGACGGCAACACCTACCCCGTCATCGACGTGGAGATCTCCTCCGCCAGTCACCCCTTCTACACCGGTAAGTCCCGGGTGGTGGACGTCGCCGGCCGGGTCGAGCGGTTCAACCGTCGCTACGGCACCACCCGCGCCTGACCTCGACCACCCTGCCAGGAGAATCGCTCATGTCCGAGCCCACCACGCCCGCCAAACTCCCCGTCACCGTGCTGTCCGGCTTCCTCGGCGCGGGCAAGACCACCCTGCTCAACCATCTGCTGAACAACCGGGACGGCCTGCGGGTCGCGGTGATCGTCAACGACATGAGCGAGATCAACATCGATGCCGCCCTGGTCCGCGACGGCGGCACGCTGTCGCGGACCGAGGAGCGGCTGGTCGAGATGACCAACGGCTGCATCTGCTGCACCCTGCGCGACGACCTGTTGGAGGAGGTCGGCCGGCTCGCCCTCGCCGGCCGCTTCGACTACCTGCTCATCGAGTCCAGCGGCATCTCCGAGCCCATGCCGGTCGCCGCCACCTTCGCCTTCGCCCGCGACGACGGCGCGACCCTCGGCGACCTCGCCTGCCTGGACACCATGGTCACCGTCGTGGACGCCGCCAACTTCCTGCCCGAGCTGCACACCGGCGACGAACTGACCGAACGCGGCCTGGACCAGTACGAGGAGGACGAGCGCACCGTCAGCGACCTGCTCATGGATCAGGTCGAGTTCGCCGACGTCATCGTCCTCAACAAGACCGACCTGGTCACCCCAGCCGAGGCCGACCGCCTCGCGGCCACCCTCAGCAGGCTGAACCCCTCGGCCCGGATCGTCCGCTCGGTCGCCGGGCGGGTCCGGCCCGAGGAGGTGCTCGGAACCGGCCTGTTCGACGTCGCCCGCGCGCAGGAGGCGCCCGGCTGGGTCGCCGAACTGAACGGCGACCATGTGCCCGAGACCGAGGAGTACGGCATCTCCAGCCTGGTCTTCCGCGCCGACCGGCCCTTCCACCCCGCTCGTCTCTGGCACCTGGTCAGCCATCGCCTGGACGGTGCGGAGTTCGGCACGGTGCTCCGCTCGAAGGGGTTCTTCTGGCTCGCCTCGCGTCCCGACGTCACCGGACTGTGGTCGCAGGCCGGCTCGGTCGCCCGCTTCGAGCCTTCCGGCATGCGCGTGGCGTTGCCCGGCGCCGTCGCCTCCGACCAGCTCGCCCAGGGCCAGGAACTGGTCTTCATCGGCACCGGCCTGCGCAAGGAGGAACTGCGCGCCGCCCTGGAGCAGTGTCTGCTGAGCGGCATCGAACTCGCGTCGGACCCCGCGTCCTGGCAAGCCGATGACCCCTTCCCAGTCTGGGAGGAGTACTGTCCCACCGGGCACGACGTCCACCACGTCGAGCCGACGCGCGACGCCGTTCTCTCGGCGGCCCGCTGACCGCCCGCTCAGCCCTCGGATGCGTGCCGGATCGCGTCCTCCACCGCCAAGCCGCCATCCAGATGGCCGCCCACCCCGACGGCCGCCTCGAAGGCCTCGTCTTCGCCCGCCCCGACGGCGAACCCCTGCGCCCGCAGTGGGTCCTCGGCCAGCTCCGCAAACGCACTGCCGAACTCGGACTGCCCAGGATCGGTCTGCATGACCTTCGCCACACGGCCACCAGCATCATGATCGCCGCCGGCGTCGCCGTCGCCGTGGTCTCCAAGACGATGCGCCACTCCACGCTCGCCATCACCATCAACCTCTACGGCCACGTGCTCAAGGACTCCGCCGACGAAGCCGTCAAGGCGCTCGCCTCTGCCCTCGACCACGCGGACGCCCGCCGCCAGGACGGATCCGTCAGCGTTGGTCCAGCCACCCGGTTGGCTGCTTAGAGCCTGGATGCCGGACCTCGGGACCGCTGGTCCGAGGCGCCGACCGCCGGTGACGATGACGATGACGATCAATGCAAGCGTCCAGGACACCGGAAGGGCCGATCCGGCCACTTATTGCACAATGCATGCAGCTGCAGAATTCATGCAAGAAGGGATTTGAGACATGACGGGGTCGCCGGTGGTGCTGGGGATCGAGTCGTCCTGCGACGAGACCGGCGCGGGCCTGGTCAGGGACGGAGTCCTGCTCGGGCAGGCGGTGGCGTCCAGCATGGACGAGCACGCCCGCTTCGGCGGGGTGGTGCCCGAGATCGCCGCCCGCGCACACGTCCACGCCATGGCGCCGGTGGTGGGCGAGGCGCTCGACCGCGCCGGGCTCACCCTTGCCGACATCGGCGCTGTCGCGGTCACCGCCGGCCCCGGTCTGTCTGGCGCGCTCCAGGTGGGGGTCGCGGCGGCGAAGAGCTACGCTTTCTCGCTCGGTGTCCCGCTGTACGGGGTGCACCACCTCGCCGGGCACGTCGCCGCCGCGACGCTGGACGGCGGGCCGCTGCCCGACCCGTGCATCGTGCTGATCGTCTCCGGCGGGCACACCTCACTGCTGCTCGTGCGCGACCTGGCCCGCGACCCGATCGTCCACCTCGGTGACACTCTGGACGACGCGGCCGGCGAGTGCTTCGACAAGGTCGCCCGGATCCTGGGCCTGCCCTACCCCGGCGGCCCCTCGATCGACCGCATCGCCCGCGACGGCGATCCGACGGCGGTGCGGCTGCCCCGCCCGCTCAGCGGCCCGAACGATCCGCCGTACGCCTTCTCGTTCTCCGGCCTCAAGACCGCCGCCGCCCGTTGGGTCGAGGCCCAACGGGCCGTCGGCGCCGAGCCGCACGTCCCGGATGCGGCTGCGGCGCTGCAGGAGGCGATCGCCGACACGCTCACCCGCAAGGCCGTCCGGGCCTGCACCGACCACGGCATCGACACCCTGGTCGTGGTCGGCGGTGTCGCCGCAAACTCCCGTATCCGCGCCCTCACTGAGGAGCGCTGCGCCGCCGCCGGCATCACCCTCCGAGTGCCGCCGCTGCGGCTGTGCACCGACAACGGGGCTATGATCGCGGCGATTGGGGACCTGCTGGTGCGCTCGGGCGCCGAGCCCTCCCCGATGAACCTCTCCATCGACCCGTCCGCGCCGTTGGAGTACGCGGCGCTCAACCCGCTCGCCGTAGTCCGGGCCGCGTGACCGCCATCGAGCTGCTGCCGCCGGACGGGGCCTCGCTACTGGCACCAATCGGACGCTCGGCCCGCCGCACACCCCTTGGAGCACCCCCATGACCACCACGGTCTTCAGCGTCGAAGGTATGGACTGCGGACGCTGCGAGAAGGCTGCCGTCGCGGTCCTCAAGACCGTCCCGGGGATCACGAAGGTCACCGCCCACTTCCCCCTGGGCCGGATCACCCTCACCTCCGCCCACGCGCTGGACGACGGCGTCGTGGGGGAAGCCGTCGCCCGCGCGGGCTTCCGGGTGCTGCGCCGACTCTGATGGCCGTCGGCCGCGGTTACGCGCCGGCCGTCGGCGAGGGGCCGTCCTCGTCCGACGGCCGGAGCCCCGCCGACCACTTCTCCTCGATGCGGCCGAACTTCCAGACCGCCAGCGCCACCGCCCAGGTCAGGAAGAAGAGGCCGACGATGACGAAGCCGATGACGTTGAGGTCGAGTCCGCCGACCCAGTCCCAGAAGGCCCCGTGCAGGTCGAGCTTGTCCGCCACCAGCGCGAGGATCTCGACCGTTCCGATGATCAGGGCGACGGCCACGGACAGGCCGGTGATGGTGAGGTTGTAGTAGACCTTGCGGACCGGCTTGGAGAACGCCCAGCCGTAGGCGAAGTTCATGAACGTCCCGTCGATGGTGTCGAGCAGGCTCATGCCGGCGGCGAACAGGACGGGCAGGCACAGGATCGCGTACCAGGGCAGGCCCGAGGCCGCGCCGGTGCCGGCGAGGACCAGCAGGGCGATCTCGGTGGCGGTGTCGAAGCCGAGGCCGAACAGGAGGCCGACGGGGTACATCTGCCAGGGCTTGGTGACGGCCTTCATCACGCGGCCGAGCAGGCGGTTCATCAGGCCGCGGTTGTTGAGCTGTTCCTCCAGGGCGGCCTCGTCGTACTGGCCCGCGCGCATCTGCCGGAAGACCTTCCAGATCCCGGCCAGGATCACGATGTTGATGACCGCGATGGCGTAGAGGAACGTGCCGGACACCGTGGTGCCGATCAGCCCAGTGACGTTGTGGAGCTGCGAGCCGTCGTCCTCCAGGGGCCCGGCCAGGGTCTTGATGCCGAAGGCGAGCAGCGCGGCGAGGCCGAAGACGATGCTGGAGTGGCCGAGGGAGAACCAGAAGCCGACCGAGAGCGGCCGTTTGCCCTCGTGCATGAGCTTGCGCGTGGTGTTGTCGATGGCGGCGATGTGGTCGGCGTCGAACGCGTGCCGCATGCCCAGGGTGTAGGCGGTGACGCCGATTCCGACGCCGAAGGTCTTCTCTCCGAGGCTGAGGTCCTGCGGGGCGACCAGCGCCACGAGGACGAACCATCCGACCGCGTGCAGGGCCGCAATGAAGCCGGCCATGCCGGCCAGCCGGGTCCACTCCTGACGTGACATCGACCCTGTGAGGCGCTGCCAGGCCGATCTGGCGTCCTCCTCAGGCGGGTTCGCATGCTCTGCTGACATGTTCTTCTCCCTCGATCGCGGGGCGACGGCCGGAAACAGTAGGCGCGTCTGATACGCAGTTGCAATAGGTTGGCAACTGGTCCGTGTGTCGACGGGCGCACAGGGAGCGCGAAGGAGGCGCAGTGGATCGCGAGGCGAGGCTCATGCAGGACCGTATGCCCTGCCACGGAAGCGGTCCCGCGCAGCCTGGACCGGTGGAGGATCCGGAGCTCCTGGAGTCCTGCCGGCAGCGCCTTCGTGCCGCCGGCGCCCGCTGCACGGACCCCAGGCTTCGAGTCCTCGGTGCCGTCTGCGCCCAGGGCGGCCATCTGACGGTCACCGAGATCCACCGGCTGATCACCGCCCACGGCAGGAACATCAACATCTCGACCGCCTACCGGTCGGTCGACCGCCTCGTGCAGCTCGGTCTCCTGCACGGCGTTCGCGGTGTCGGCGGCGAGCTCAGCTACGGCCTGGCCGACGAACCGCACCACCACGCGCTCTGCACCGGCTGTGGACGGGTCTTCGAGTTCCCCAGCCACCTCGTCGCCGAGGGGCTGGCAGCGGCGGGACGACACACCGGGTTCCGGGCCGAAGAACTGCTCATCAGCGGCAGATGCCTGGACTGTCAGGCCCAGCATGGCTGTTGACGCGGGGTCGGCCCTGCGTCCCGGCGGGCGCCGGTTGGGAAGACGATCAGCAGCGGAAGGGCAGGCGCCCAGGGCGGCTGACGGGGGCCGACCCCGCAGTCAACATGCTGGAGCATAAGCTTTCCTGTTGCAACTCATACGCAATAGTGTGAACCCGGCACGATCACCACATCCGCCGAAAGGGGCTGTGTCCCGCCATGGGCACCTACTCGCTTCCCGACCTGCCGTACGACTACTCCGCACTCGAGCGGGCCATGTCCGCCGAGATCCTGGAGCTGCACCACTCCAAGCACCACGCCGCCTACGTCAAGGGTGCGAACGACACCCTGGAGCAGCTAGCCGAGGCGCGCGACAAGGACCAGTTCGGCGGCCTGGTCGGCCTGCAGAAGACCTTCGCCTTCCACCTGTCCGGCCACGTGCTGCACTCGCTGTTCTGGCAGAACCTCTCCCCCGAAGGCGGCGAGCGCCCCGACGGCGCCCTCGCCGACGCCATCACCGAGCACTTCGGCAGCTTCGAGGCCTTCAAGAAGCAGCTCACCAACGCCACCACCGGCGTCCAGGGCTCCGGCTGGGGCATCCTGTCCTGGGAGCCGCTCGGCAAGCGCCTGATCGTGGAGCAGGTCTACGACCACCACGGCAACGTGGGCCAGAACACCACCCCGCTGCTCGCCTTCGACGCCTGGGAGCACGCCTACTACCTGCAGTACAAGAACGTCCGCCCCGACTACGTCACCCGCCTGTGGGACGTAGTCAACTGGCAGGACGTCTCGGCCCGCTTCGCGGCGACCACCCAGGGCTGATCCGCCTCTCCGGTCGGACCGCTGGGGCGGGGCTTGCACCCCCAGCCACGCAGAACCCTCCGCAGCCCGAACACCGTCGGTGTCGCGGAGGGCTCTGCGTTGCCGTCATGACGCTCGGCTATCGCGCTGACCGTCACCGGTCTCCTGTTGTTGCTCAGGTTGACCTCGCGATGTCGATGGTTGGGGAGAGTCGGGCGACCCAGTGGTGATGGATCGCCATCGTGTGGAAGCTGCGGACTGATTCGAGGTTCCGCTGTTGACACGGTCGACCAGAACGCCCTAGTGAATTGCACGCGCGGCAACAGCGGCTTCACCTGCCTACTGCTCGGCTCAGCACGGCCGCCGTCCACCACGCCACCTGCCGGGTGCTGGCGGTCCCGGCGCCGCCCGTGCAGGGGATGATGGCCACATGAAACGTGTGATCGTCGCCGGCAGCTCGGGCGCGGGCAAGACCACGATGGCCGCCGCCCTCGCGGCCCGGTTCGGCCTGCCGCACGCTGAGCTGGACGCGCTTCACCACGGCCCGGGCTGGGTGAAACGTCCCGAGTTCGAAGCCGACGTGGACCTTTTCACGGCTGGCTCGGCCTGGGTCTGCGAGGAGCAGTACTACGGCGTGCTGGGCGGCCTGCTCTGGGAGCGGGCCGACACCCTGGTCTGGCTCGACCTTCCCCGACGTACCGTCATGAGGCGGGTCGTAGGCCGCTCGCTGCTGCGCGTACTGACCCGCCGCGAGCTGTGGAACGGCAACCGCGAGACCTGGCGGGACCTGGTCGGCCCCGATCACCCGATGCGCTGGGCCTGGGCTAACTTCGCCAAGAAGCGTAGCTCCACGGCCCAACGCCTGGCCCAGCACCCGCATCTGACGGTGGTCCGGCTCGCGAGCGCCAGGCATGCCCGGGACTGGCTGTTCAGCTCCGCAGACTACTCAGGCTGAACTCGCGATGATTGGTCGCCAGGCTGTGGCAGTGATCAGACCGGTCTCGACCAGGCGGCCGTCGATGAGCTGAAGTGAGCTGCTCCGGCTTTCATGGAGTCCCTGATGTCTGGGTTTGTTACGATCCCAGGCGTAAGGAGAACCACGAGCAGTGCCAGCACCACGCAA
>NZ_JBEXKB010000097.1:0-24121 GCF_040609455.1 Kitasatospora sp. NPDC004669 | reverse complement strand
CCCCTCGGTTCCCCCTCGCCCCGGGGATCGGACAGGGACCACCGGGGTGACCCACGAGGGCCTGTGCCCGCGCATCCGCGCGGACACAGGCCCTCGTGCCATTCCCCGGCCGGGCGGACGTGCGGTCCGAGCCCGGCGGACGGTCGCGCACCCGTCACCGACCGGGGGACTCGACGGGTAGCCGGATCAGCCCGAAGAAGGCAGGACCGAGGAATGGTGGTTGGAGATCAGCCACGTGCCTCCACGAAGCTCGTAGACGAAGGTGTAGCGGGCATTGACCGTGGACTTGCTGCCGTTCTTGTCGGTCAGCGTGAACTGGTAGAGGCCCGTGTCGACGGCGCTCGTGCTGTCCAGGACCGTGATGAACCGCTCTTGGATCTTTCCGACGGGCTTGCTCGCCAGGAATTTCGTGAAGTAGTCGACGATCCCGGCACGACTGGTGTAAATGTCGGAGACGGTCGGCAGCAACACGGCGTCGGGAGCGTAGAGGTCCGCGACACGGTTCGGGTCGCCGGTGGCCAAAGCCGCGTTCCACTTGTCGAACAGGGCTGCGATCTGTTGTTCGGTGGGGAGTTGGGCGGTACTCACCACGACACTGCGCGTAGCGGGAAGCTGAGCGCCGCTTGCGGTTTCGTACGTCGCCCCCGTTCCCGTGAACAGAACGGCGGCGGTAAGGGCGACCGCTGCACAGTACTTGCGTCTCATGAGCACCTCCTGTGTCGCCGGTGGTCCATCAGACGGATACGCCCAGCGTCTCTCGGCGGAGATGCCCGTGCACCTTGAGCGGAGGTTTTGCCGATCCGACAGAGTGTCAGGTCCATCAGGCCTGTTCAGGGGGCCGCGCGGTAGGATGCCCCCGGTGCCGGTACTTCGTCACGAAAACCACGTGGGCGTGCATGGCGAACGCACACCTCGCTGTGCGGGCCGTTCGAGACCCACGGCCACACAGGTGCGGGCCTTGCGCAGGCCGTGGCACCGGTCACGGGGTGAGCACCAGCTTCGTGGGGGCTCCCCGCCTCTGCTGCTCCCAGGCGGTGGCAACGTCCGTGAGCGGGAGCGCCTTTGTGTCGACGGAGATCTTTCCTTCAGCGGCCTGCTCGGTCAGGTTCCGGTAGGCGGTGCGGAGCGTTTCGAGGGGGACATCCGTGATCGTGAAGCCGAGGATCTGCAGAGCGTTGTAGCGCAGCATCGCGGCGGGCAGTTCGATCGTGGCCGCGGCGGAGCTGCCGATCTGGATGTGGCGAGCGCCGCGCGAGACCGCTTGCAGGGCCGCCAGGGCGGGCCCACCCCACAGTGCGTCGATGACGACGTCGATCCCGTGTGATCCGGCCGCCGCGCGGAAGGCGGCTGAGAGATCCGTGCCGGCGTCGACCACGACGGTGGCGTCCGCGCCCCGCTCACGCGCGCGACGCAGCCGGTCCGGGTCACGGCCGGCGGCGATCACGTGTGAGGCGCCCTGCGCCTTGGCCGCCTGCACCGCCACCGACCCCAACGCCCCGCTCGCGCCCAGCACCAGCACCGACTCGCCCGGCCGCAACTCGGCCCGCCAGCTCAGGGCGCACCAGGCCGCCAGCCCGGTGTGGCCGAGCGCCGCTGCCGTCACATCGTCCACACCCTCGGCGAGGTCCAGCAGGTTCGCCTCCGGCACCACGGTCCGCTCGGCCCACGACCCATAGGGGGACACCGGAGCGTCGAAGTACACGCGGCGCCCGTCGGCTGTCCGCCCGACCCCGTCGGACCCGACCACGTAGGGGAACACGGGTACGCCGTACGCACCGGACGCCTTCTCCAGGTCGAGGTGGTGCACGCCGGCTGCGGTCACCTTCACCACGACCTGGCCCTCTTTGGCCCGCGGTTCGGCGAAGTCACCGAGCTGGGGCGCGGCCCCTTCCTCGACAAGGACGGCAGCTCTCATGAGTCGACCGTAACGGTCGCCCGCGGGCCCACGGGCAGCCGTCTGCGCCACACAGGTGACCGTTTCTACTCAGTGAGGAGTAGTGAGTCTTGGACCCACTGCTGTTCACTGGCCCATCCCGAACGGTCTTGGATGGGCTGGTCCACCGCGTTCCTCGTTCCGCGTCCGGCGCCGTCGGATCGTGTCCGTGGTCCGGGTACGCGGGGGCGGTTTCCCTCACGCCCCCGGTCACGGGGCCGGGCCTGGGCGGTCCGATGCCCGCGACGATCGCTCTGGTCGTCGCGGGGCGGTGCCGTCCGTCGCCCGATCCGGTGACCGAGGGCGCGTCTGCCGATCGCCACGCCGGCCGCCTGGTGGCGGGTTGCGGGGCATCGGGGTGTGGACAGGGGCTGCTGCCGGTGCTGCGCGCCCCACAGGCTGGTGTAGGCGGGATCGACGGCGATCACGCCGATACCGGCTTCTGCACACATGCTCACCAGCCGGGCGCGGAGCCTGCCGGTGGGAATCCCGGAGGTCAGCTGCCGGAACGGCTTCCTGCGGCCGTGCTGTTCCCGGGTCTTGGAGTCGGTGAAGTCCAGGTCTTCGATGGCGATCGCCTCGCCGCGTCGTTCCGATGTCGGCCGGGTAGCGTGGTGGCGTGGGCACGGGGCTTCCCGAGGCCGGGAAAACACTTTCCGTGGTTGCGGCGAACGTGGGGTCGCGTCTCCCGGACGTCAGTCGCGACGTATGGGATTACGTGCTTGCCGAGATCCCGAAGCTCAGGGGCGACGAGCCCGTCCTCAGACTCCTGCACGCGAGTGTCGCGGAAAACGTCGCAACGCTGCTGCACGTCTTCGAGAACGACATACCCCTGGACAAGGTCGAAGGGCCCGTGGCGGCTCTGGAGTACGCCAGGAGGCTGGCGCAGCGGAATGTTCCCGTCAGCGCTCTGGTCAGGGCCTACCGGATCGGGCACTGGCGCTTCCTGCAGTGGTGTCTGGAGGAACTCCACGGTCAGGGAGTCGAGGAGGATCTCTTCGCCGCGACCGTCTGGCGCATGTTGACGGTGAGTTTCGGCTACATCGACCGGGTGACCGAACACGTCATCGAGCTCTACCAGCTGGAACGGGACCGCTGGTTGTTGAGCCAGACCGCGGGGCGCGCCGCGCGGGTGCGGGAGATTCTCGCCGGGCAGGAGGTCGACGTCGACTGGGCGGAATCGGCACTCGGCTACCGGCTCAGGCAGATGCACCTCGGACTGGTGGCCTGGCTGCCCGTGCCGACGCGCGGTAGCGGGGGGTTGGCCCGGCTCGAACGGATCACCGGCGCCATCGCCGAAGAACTGAACTGTTCCGCAAGGCCGTTGTTCATTCCCCGTGATGAGACGTCGTGCTGGGCCTGGTTGCCGTTCGGCTCGGACGGTGAGGTCTCCTTTGAACGGATGTGGGGTGTGGCCGAGGACGGCGACCCGTCCATGCGCGTGTGCGCCGGGCGGCTGGAGCCCGGTGTCGAGGGATTCCGCTGGACGTACCGGCAGGCTTTGTGCGCACAGGAGTTGGCCACGGCGTCGAGTTCGGGGGTCAGGTTCACCGCCTACTCCCGGGTCGCTCCGATCGCCCTGATGTGCACGAACATCGACGACATGCGGATCTGGGTGCGGAGCGTTCTCGGTCTGTTGGCCGTCGACGACGAGCCCTCCGCGCGGTTGCGGGAGACCGTGCAGATCTTCCTGGACACCGGCGGCAGCTACACCGCCACGGCACGCCGGCAGATCCTCCACAAGAACACCGTGCAGTACCGCATCCGGAAGGCCGAGGAGGCCATGGGGCGCACGGTCCAGGAACAGCGGACCGATCTCGAGGTGGCGTTGCTCGCCGTCCAGTACCTCGGCTCGGCGCTCCTGATCGCCGCGTGAGGCAGCACTCGGTCGACCCTCCGCCACGTCAGCCCTCGCCGAGGGCGCGCATGACCCTGATCTGCGCCTCGTCCCGTGCGCCCTCCAGTTCTTCGACGGTCGCACCGAAGTCGGCCTGTCCGGAGAGGAGTTCGACGGTCGCCTCGTCGAGTGCCGGGGTGCCGAGGTCGCGCCACAGGATTTCCAGATCGGGGCCGAAGTGTTGCAGGAAGTCAGGCAGGCCGCCGGGGCCGCCGCCGAGGTGGAAACTGCGGAAGGGGCCGGCGACGGCCCAGCGCAGGCCGAGGGAGGAGGTGACGACGTCGTCGAGTTCCTGTTCGGTCACCACGCCCTGGACGACGAGGTTGACCGCCTCGCGGAAGAACGCGGCCTGCAGCCGGTTGGCGACGAATCCGGGCACCTGCTTGCGCAGCACCTGCGGCTTCTTGCCGAGGGCCGTGTAGAAGGCGACGGCGCGCCGCACCGTGTCCGGATCGGTCTGCTCGCCGGGGACGACCTCGACCAGCGGGACGAGGTGCGGCGGATTGAACGGGTGGCCGATGACGAGCCGTCCCGGCTGATTCATCTCCCGGGCCATCGCGCTGGCGGGAATGCCGGAGGTGGAGCTGAGCAGCAGGGTGTCCGCACGCGCGGCCCGCTCGATCCGGGCGAAGAGGTCCTGTTTGAAGTCCAGGCGCTCCGGGCCGTTCTCCTGGACCACGTCCGCGTCCGCGAGCGCTCGGCCGAGGTCGGCCTCGAAGCGCAGAGCGCGGTCGAGATCGACGGTGGGCAGCCCCAGTGCCCGTAGCGCCGGGACGGCCTCCCGCAGTTGGTCGCGCGTGCGCTCGGCCACGTCGGGGAGCGGGTCGTTCACGGTGACGGCCAGGCCCCTGGCGAGGAACAGGGCGGTCCACGACGCCCCGATGACACCGGCCCCGACGACGGTGACGTGCCGGAAGCCGTCCATGGGGGAGGCGGGAGTGCTGTTCATGATGGCTCCTGGTGTGCTGCCGTGAGGTAGTCGTGGACGACTTCGGGGGACGGCAGGGTGAGGTCGGTCAGGATGTGGCCGGCGGAGAGGACCTCCAGGACGGGAAGGTCCGCCAGCGGCGCCAGGGCGTGCTGGAAGAGCTGCAGCCGGGCGGGGCCGGTCCAGGAGCCCTTGACGGTGATGTCCTCGATCCGGAAGCGGACCAGTTCGCAGATGCGCGGCCGGCCGGTGTATCCGGGCAGGATCTTCAACATGAAGGTGGGCCGGCAGATCTCCTCCCGTGCCCGGTCGGCGTCGAGCGGGGCGTGCTTGTAGCCCATGGTGGCGGTGGCGACGCGCAGGGAGCCGTAGTCGAGGGTGCCGACCAGGGTGTCGGAGTCGACGGTCAGCCTCGGGGCGCCGAGTTTCTTCGGGTAGGCGCTGATCTCGCGGCCGCTGGCGATGGCCGGCATGCTGTCCACGTACATCGCCAGGACGTACTCGCCGCGCTCGTCCCCGTACTCGACGGAGAGCACCTGGCCGGACTCGGCGTAGTCACCCAGTCCGGTGGTGTCGGGCATCCGCATGATTTCGAAGCGCACCGTCGGCTCGGCGACCCGCAGGGGCGCGGGGACGAGACGTTCCAGGGCTCGCCGGTCGGTGCGGTAGACGATGGTGAAGTACTCCCGGTCGGTGAAGCGGTACGGGCCGCGGGGGTAGGCGGGCGCGTCCAGTGGAGTGGTGAGCTGTTGGGTCACGTCTCGGGTGCGCATGGTGTGGCCTGGGATCTCGTCGGGTGCGGTGGGCCGGCTGCGCCTGGCGGCCCGGCCGTGGTCCGCCACAGGTGCGGCGGGCCACCGGGACGGGCCGGGGATCAGCGGCGCTGCCAGTGTGGTGACCGCTTCTCCGCGAAGGCGCGGGCGCCTTCCCTGGCGTCCTGGGACGCCAGGACGGGTGCGACGATCCGGTCCTGTTCCTGGAAGGCGTCCTGGTCGCGGAAGGACGTCCGCTGGTCGATGCAGCGTTTGACGGCTGCCACCGCCAGGGGGGCGTTGTGGGCGATACGGGCGGCGAGGTCCAGGGCCTGGCCGAGCGCCTGGCCGGGTTCGGTGAGGTGGTTGACCAGGCCGAGCCGCTCGGCGCGCTCGGCGGGCAGGGGATCGCCGGTGAGCAGCAGTTCCAGGGCGATGTTGCGGGGGATGCGTTCGGGCAGCCGGATCAGGCCTCCTTCGGGCGGGACGAGTCCGTAGTGGACCTCGGTCTGGCCGAAGGTGGCGTCGCGGGCGGCCACGACCATGTCGCAGGCGAGGGCCATCTCGGTGCCGCCGCCCAGCGCGTAGCCTTCGACGGCGGCGATCAGGGGCTTGGTGAGCTGGGCGCGGGTGACGCCGCCGAAGCCCCGGCCGGGGATGATCGGGGTGTCCCCGGCGGCGAACGCCTTGAGGTCCATGCCGGCGCTGAAGGTGCCGCCCGCACCGGTGAGGATGCCGACCAGGACGTCGTCGCGGGCGTCGAGTTGGTCCAGGGCGGCAGCCAGTGCCCGGGCGGTGGCACCGTCGATGGCGTTGCGTGCCTGCGGCCGGTCGATGGTGATCACCAGCGTGCCGTCGTGTACCGCGGTGCGCACTGTCGGAGTGTCGGTGGCCTCGGTCATGGCGGGAACTCCTTTCGCCCCCCCGTCGCTGCTCCGTCTCCGAGGTGACGCGCGCCTCGGCGGCGTGGTCGCGGTTTCGCGATGTCCCCCCGGGCCGGGGCTTCAGGCGATGGCCTCCGCCCTGCGCAGGTCCTCGATCCCGGCGGCGTCGAAGCCCAGGTCGCGCAGCACGGATTCGGTGTGTTCGCCGAGGTCCGGGGCCGGACGCGGGGGGACCTTCCGTTCCTGGTCCAGCCGTACGGGGCTGTCGACGGTCAGGGGCGGTTCGGAGCTGCCGTCCTCGACCGGCACGACGATCCGGTTGGCGACGAGCTGGGGGTCGTGGGCGCACTCCTCGAGCGTCTGGACGACTCCGTAGGTGAGGCCCGCGGTGTCGAGCAGCTCGCGCCACTCGGCCAGGGGACGACTCTCGAAGGTGTTGTCCAGCAGGGCGACGATCTCGGCGGCGTTGGCACGGCGGCTCGCGGTGTCGGCGTAGCGCGGATCCTCCGCCGCCTCGGGGTGGCCGATGGCCTTCAGGAACAGCGGGACCTGCTTGTCCTCGTTGGCGAAGGCGAGCAGGACCCAGCGGTCGTCCGCCGTGCGGTACGCGTTCGCCAGCGCGTTCGGCGGATGGAGCCGGTCGACCGGGCGGGGGTTCTTCGCGCCGACCAGGATGGCTTGCAGCCACATGCTGGCCGCCCACGCGCCTTCGGCCAGCAGCGATGCCGTGACCCGCGCGCCCTGGCCGGTCCTCTCCCGCCGGTACAGGGCGGTCATGATCCCGGCGAACAGGGTGACCGCGGTCGCGTGGTCGCCCGATCCGAAGACGTTCATCGCCGGCGGCGCGTCGCGCTGGCGTGTGACGTCCATCAGGCCGCTGCGCGCCCAGTACGCCGTCACGTCGAAGCCGGGCAGGTGCGCGTCCGGACCCGCCTCGCCGAAGCCGGTGACGTCGGCGTAGATCAATCGTGGATTGAGCGGCGCCAGATCCTCGTACTCCAGGCCCAGCTTGGCCCGCGTCCGCGGCGGGAAGTTGGTCACCAGCACGTCGGCCCAGGCCACCAGGCGTTCGAGCACCGGCCGGGCCCCGGGCGACTTCAGGTTCAGGGCGATGCTGCGCTTGTTGCGGTTGTCCAGCTGCCAGGGGTAGTTGACCCCCTCGACCTGCGGATTCGGCGGCACGCGGCTGAGCGCGCGGTAGGTGTCGCCGACGTGCGGTGGTTCCACCTTGACGACGTCGGCGCCGAAGTCACCGAGCATGGTGGCCGCCGCCGGGGCGGCGATGAAGCTGGCGAGATCGACGACGTGCAGCCCCTCCAGCAGGGGCGCGCTGTCCATGACTGCTTCCTTCCCCGCCGGTCAGCGGCCCGCGGCCGCCGGGACGAAGGCGTTGTACCCGGTGATGTCCCGGCCGACGATCAGCGCCTGCACGGTGTCGGTGCCCTCGTAGGTGTCGATGGCCTCGATGTCGCACAGGTGCCGGGCGACGTGGTAGTCGAGCACGATCCCGTTGCCACCGAGCATGTCGCGGGCGTCGGCGAGGATGGCCCGGGCGCGTTCGGTGTAGTGCATCTTGGCCAGAGCCACCCGCGGCATCGAGAACTTGCCCTCGTCCATGAGCTGGCTGAGCCGGTACTGCATGCACACCATGTCGGTGATGTCCGCCAGCATCCGCGCCAGCCGGTATTGGATGAGCTGAAAGGACGCCAGCGGCATCCCGAACTGGTGCCGCTGCTTGGCGTAGGCCAGGGCGGTCTCGTAGCCCGCGATGGCCGCGCCCACCGACTCCCAGGCGACGCAGAAGCGGGAGGCCAACAGGACCGCCTCGGTGTCACGGAAGGTGTGGCCGCCCGCCAGCCGGTTCTCGGCGGGCACCCGGACGTCGGTGAGCGAGATCTGCGCGTTCTGCACGCACCGCAGAGCCGTCTTGCCCGTGATCACCTGGGCATCGAACCCCGGCGTGCCCTTCTCCACCACGTAACCGCCGACGTGCCCGTCCTCTCCCCGGGCCCAGATGATCACGTAGTCGGCGAACGTGGCATTGCCGATCCACCGCTTGTGGCCGTTGAGCACATAGGAGTCACCCTCCCGGTGGGCGGTCGTCTCCAGCTTGACCACGTCCGAGCCGTGCGCGGGCTCGGTCAGGCCGAAAGCACCGATCTTCTCCAGGCGCGCCATCGGCGGCAGGAAGCGTTGCCTCTGCTCCTGCGAGCCCAGCAGCCCGATCGAGGTCATGGCCAGCGCCGAGTGCACCCCCATGAAGGTGGAGACACTCAGATCCCCGCGGGCCAGCTCCAGGATGACCACGCCGGCCGTCACGTTGCTCATCCCCGGACAGCCGTCGCCGGAGACCTGGAAACCCGCGATACCCAGCTGCGCCAGCTTGGGGACCAGCTCGTGAGGGAACTCCGCCCGCTCCCAGTAGGGATTGATGATCGGGGTGACCTCCTGGTCCATGAAGTCGCGGACCCGGTGGCGAAGAGCCTGCTGCTCGTCCGTGAGCAGGTCCCCGAGCAGGTAGTAGTCGGATTGCTCGGGCCCGCCCAGCACCGGTGGCTCCACCAGCGGATGCCCGTCCCCCTCCGGGATGCTCTGCGCCGACCCGCCCGCGGTGCCGTGTGTCGCGTTCATGTCCGGCTCCTTCCGGTCTGCGGGGATCAGATCGCTTCCGCACACGACGCTAGAAGCCGCCGGCCAAGCAGCCACTGGGCGCAGAGCACCATCTTCGCGAAGAGGTTCGTGCGGGTGCACCAACAGCTAGGTGTCGATCGGTTCGCCGTCCGTCAACGGCATCCCCAGGTGGACCAGGGCCCCGTTGGGGCGCTGAGGCTGTCCGGTGCGCCGGTCCACGGGGACCGGCAGCGGGGCCAGGGGGTGGCGACGGATGTGCCAGGTCTGGTAGGCGATCAGGGTCAGGAGCAGGGCGCTCAGCGCTGCGGTGCCGCCCGCCGTGCCCCAGCCCAGGCCGCCCTCGGCCGCAGGCTTGGTCAGCGCGTCGCCGCCGGCCGCGCCCAGGGGGCGAGTGAGGACGAACGCCAGCCAGAACAGCACCATCCGATTGATCGACGTCAGGTAGTACGCGGCCACGATCAGCGCCATGATGCCCACGATGACCAAGAAGGCGTTACGAAAGCCCAGGCCGGTGTCGTCCGAGAGCCAGTCGCCGCTCGAGGTGCCCAGGGTGTTGGAGACCAGGATCGCGATCCAGTACAGGATCTCGCCGGTGCGGCTGGAGATGTTCTCCACGTCGTACGTCTGCCCGGTGCGCCACCACACGAGGAAGACCAGCGCCAGCAGGGAGGCAAGGATCATGGCGCCGGAGGCGTAGCCGATGCCGTCGGGGGCGCTGCCGTGGCCGAACCCGCGGTTGAGGAAGTCGGACACCTCGGTGCCGACCATGCTCGTGCCCAGCACCACCGACCAGTACAGCGCCGGGTGGAACCGCTTCGCCCGCACTTGGGCCACGACGACGACCAGGAAGAACGCGAGGAAGAGGAGCGCGGTGGTGACGTAGCCGAGTTGGAAGGTGATGCCGAGCAGGTCTCCGGCGGACTCTCCGAGAGTCACGGCGACCGTCTTGAGCATCCAGAACAGCACTGTCACCTGCGGGAGTTTGCGCAGCACCATGGTCATGCCGTCCAGCGGTGCGTGTGCGCGAGTGTTCGAGGCCATCCCTGTCGTCCGTCCGTCGGCCACCAGCATCGGGCGCGCCATTGTGCAGGCGCCGCCGGGTCCGCCGGGCCGTTGCCGGTCGGTGGCGGCCGATCGCCACCCGAAGGAGCTGCTCGGGAGGCCCGAATGGCCGGAGTCGCTGCCTCTGTGCGACCGGACGGTTACCTGGAGCTATGATGTTGATCATGTTCATTCTTGAGCTGACCTACATCGCGCCGCTCGAGCGCATCGAAGCGGCCCACCCCGAGCACGTCGCCTGGCTCGACTCGAACTACGAATCCGGCGTCTTCATCGCATCGGGCCCCAAGGACCCCCGCGATGGCGCGGTCATCGTGGCGGTCGGTGTCGACCGGGCGCGGATCGAGGACATCGCCAAGAGCGACCCGTACTCGGTGGCGGGGCTGGCCGAGTACACCATCACGAACTTCCTCGCGATGAGGACGTCGCCGGCGCTGGAGGAGTACCGGCACCAACCGCCGTCGCACCGGTAGTCGCCTGAACCGCCCCGGCAGTCGCCCATCCCGTGCTCCTCGTGGCGGTGACGCCCGGGGGAGGGGTACGCGGGCTCGCTTCGACGGAGTCGATGAACCGGTCACCGCTCCCGGCGGACGGCGAGCAGGGCCGCGTCGTCCGTCAGCCCGGAGCCGACGTACGCCCGCACGTCCAGGAGCAGCTCGTCCAGCAGGGCGTCCGGCTCCCCGTGCGGCAGGGCGGCCAGGCGCTGGGCGAGCGGGTAGAACCGGCTCGCCGCGTCCCGGGCCTCGGACACGCCGTCCGTGTAGAGCAGCAGCAGGTCGCCGCGGTCGAAGGCGATCGACCCGGCGTGGTAGTCCCCGCCGACCAGGCCGAGCAGCGCCAGCGGAGGCGCCTCGACGGACGGCTCCACCGTGCTGACCCGACCGTCGTGGCAGAGCAGCGGCGGCGGGTGCCCGCAGTTGACCACGACCGCCGGTCCCGGTGTGTCGGGGATGCTGACCAGAACCGCCGTGACGAACTCCTCGCTCGCCGGACGACGGACGAGCGCCGAGTCCAGCCGCCTGGCCACCTCCGCCAGATCCGGCTCGGCCCGCGCGGCCTCACGGAACACCCCCAGCACGTCGGCCGCGGTCTCCACCGCGGCCAGGCCCTTGCCGCACACGTCGCCGAGGAACACCCGCACCCCGTACGGGGTCGGCATCACCTCGTACAGATCCCCGCCGATCCGCGCCTCGGCCTCCGCCGCCACGTAGCGCACCGCGACCACCAGCGGCCCCATCCGCCGGGGCACCAGGCGCAGCAGGGCACGCTGCGCGGCCTCGGCGACCGTGTGGACCCTGGCCAGCTCCCGTTCCTGGGCCGTCACCACCATGACGTTGGCGCAGCTGAAGAAGGTGACCACGGCCACTGTGGCCGCCGCGGTCGCCATCACGACCGCGGGCACGTCGGCGTCGTAGGCCGCCAGGCCGACGACGAGCGCGCCGGCGACCGCCCCGGCCGTCAGCGGGACCGTGGCCCGGCGGGTGCCCACACCGGCCAGTACGGGGAGGGCTGCGAGCATCGGGGCGAACGTGATATCGGGCCCGCTGGCGAAATCCAGCGCCACCGCGGCCGCGACCAGCACATAGCCACCGATCGTGGCCCGGTGCGACCACCTGGGCAGGAATCGCGGCGACCGCCACGCCCTCGTGTTCGAGACACCAGCCACCGGACTGCCCTTCTGTCCCGCTCGTCCCCACAGCCGCGTCGTTTCCCTCACTCCACAGTTAAGCGTCTCTCCCTTCCCGGATCGACCGGCGGTGCCACAGCAACACCTCCGGCCCGCCGGGTGCGGTCCGCGCCTCGGGGCCGGTCGCGGTCGGCCCGGTCGCGGTCGTCAGCCCTCGGCGGGCAGGGCCTGCTCGGTCCAGATGGTCTTGCCGTCCTCGGTGTAGCGGGTGCCCCAGCGCTCGGTGAGCTGGGCGATGATGTACAGGCCGCGCCCGCCCTCGTCGTCCCGGGCGGCCTGGCGCAGGTGCGGCGAGGTGTGCCCGGTGTCGGAGACCTCGCAGATCAGGCTGCGGTCCCGGATCAGCCGGACCCGGACCGGCCCGGGGGCGTACCGGATCGCGTTGGTGACCAGCTCGCTGACGATCAGCTCGGTGGTGAACACGAGCTCCGCCAGGCCCCATTCGTCCAGCCGCCCGGTGACCATGCGACGTGCCTGGGCGACCGCCGCCGGGTCGGGCGCCAGGTCCCAGTCGGCGACCTGCCCGGCGTCGAGCCGGCGGGTGCGGACCAGCAGCAGGACGGCGTCGTCGTCCACCGGCCCGGGCAGCAGGGTCGCCAGCGCCTCGTCGCACAGGCTCTCCAGCGGCCGGCGGAGCCCGGCCAGCGTCTCGGCGAGCCCGCGCCGGCCGTCGACGGCCTCCACCAGGCCGTCCGTGTACAGGGCGATCAGGCTGCCGGCCGGCAGGTCCAGCTCGGCGCGCTGGAACGGCGGGCCGCCCTGCCCCAGCGGCCGCCCGGCCGGCAGCTCCGCGTAGCGGGCGCCGCCCGCCGGGTCGACCACGACGGGCGGCGCGTGGCCTGCCCGGGCCAGGCTGCACCGGCCGTCGACCGGGTCGTACACCGCGTACAGGCAGGTCACGCCGCCGCGCGGGCCGCCCGGGCCGTCCTCCTCGCGCACCACGTCGTCCAGGCGGGCGAGCAGCTCTTCCGGATCCAGGTCCAGTCGGGCCAGCACCCGGACGCCGGCCCGCAGCCGGCCCATCGCGGCGGCGGCCCGCAGGCCGTGGCCGAGCACCTCGCCGACCACCAGGCCGACCCGGCTGCCGGACAGCGGGATGACGTCGTACCAGTCCCCGCCCACCCCGGAGCGGGTGTCGGCCGGCAGGTAGCGGCTGGCCGACTCGACCGCGCTCAGCGCCGGCAGCCGATGCGGCAGCAGGCTGCGTTGCAGCCGCAGCGCCGCGGTGTGCTCCCGGGTGACCACCGGCATCAGCGCCAGGCCGATCAGCAGCGCGCCCAGCCCCAGTACGGTCACCCCGCCGACCCGGCCGAGCAGCGGCAGCCGGACGGAGGTCGTGCCGTAGCCGGGGGCGGCGTAGACGTGGAAGGCGGCGTAGCAGAACAGGAACAGCATGATCAGCCCGCCGAGCCCGGGCAGCACGCCCTTGAAGAGCAGGTCCCGGAGGCTGCGGGTGAGCACCCGGCGGTAGTACCAGACGCAGGCGAAGCCGGTCAGGCCGTAGTAGAAGGCGATCGCCAGGCCCACCGAGCCGATGGAGTCGGCCAGCACGTTGTGGCTGACCGAGGTGAGCAGCACCAGGAAGGCGATCGACACCAGCCCCATGCCGACGGTCGACCAGGTCGGGGTCAGGAACCGGCGGTGGAGCCGGGCGAAGCCGGACGGCACGGCCTTGTGCGCGGCCATCGAGAAGACGGTACGGGCGCTCGGCAGGATGGTGGTCTGGGTGGAGGCGACCGCCGAGATCAGCACCATCAGGATCAGCAGTTTGGTGAGCGCCTGGCCGAGCCCGGCGGTGCCGAACACCGCCCCGCCGAGGCCGGAGAGCACGTCTCCGGAGTTGTCCGGGTTGGCCAGCCCGATGCCCGTGGTGCCGACCCCGGCGAAGGCCTGCGCCGAGGTGGCGACCAGACCGTAGATGACCAGCAGCAGCACGGTGGACAGCACGGCGGCCCGCCCGGGGGTGTGCCGGCTGTCCGCGGTCTCCTCGTTGACGGTGAGCGCGGTGTCCCACCCCCAGTAGATGAACACCGCGGCGAGCACCCCGGTGGTCAGCGCCTGGGCGGAGGGGACGTTCAGCGGATTGAACCAGGAGGCGGAGACGTGCGTCGCGGTCGGTGGGCCGCCGGTGTAGACCTTGACCAGGGCGGTGACGGCGAGGAGCAGCAGGACCGCGACCTCCAGGCAGAGCACCCAGCGCTGCATGGCCCCCGACACCTCGATGCCCACGTAGCAGACCGCCGTCATCAGGGCGATCCAGACCACCCCGGCCACGGTGGTCCACACCCGGCTGGCCGCCAGCGACTCCAGCCCGACCAGCCGGAAGCCGTAGATGCCGGCGATCTCGGCCAGGTTCGCCATCACGATCACGTCGGCGACGATCAGGCCCCAGCCGCCCATCCAGCCGGCCCGTGGGCCGAACGCGCGGGTGGCCCAGGTGAAGGTCGTCCCGCAGTCGGCGTCGACGGCGTTCAGCTCCCGGTAGGCGTACGCGATCAGCAGCATCGGCACGAACGCCAGCATGGTGATGATGGGGGCCTGCAACCCCACCCCGACCACGATCACCCCGAGCGTCGCCGCCAGGCTGTACGCCGGCGCGGTCGAGGACATCCCGATCGCCACCGACGAGAACAGCCCCAGGGCGCCCGACCTGAGCCCCTTCTCACCGGCGCCGGGCCCGGGTGCGAGCGGCGTGGCGGACTCGGCGGGGCGAGGGGAGCTCTTCACACCAGTTACCAACTCCGCGTCTCGCGGCGGCAAGCCTTGCGATCACCATTCTCCCCGCCCGCCGGAAGGGTCGCCAGACGGGCTCGCCCCGCAGCGCGGGGTGCCGGGGGCACCCAGGGCGAGGGGGCTCACGGGCCCCGGGGTGCGAGCGTGGTCCTCCGGCCGGTCCGTGCCGCCGCTCGGATCCGTTCCGGCATGCGGTGGCGCCGGACGGCGTGCCGGAAGCCGGGAACGCCGTCCTCGCCCGGCGTCCGCGACGGTGGTCCAGAGCGCGCGCTCGACGACCAGCCGGCGCAGCGTGCGCAGTTCGCGGGGGTCGTTCCAGCCGAGCACGCCGGCCACCACTCCCCGGTGGCCGTAGGCGGCGGTGAAGCGGCCGTTGGACGGGTCGCCGGAGACGACGCGTAGGTCCGCGTCGGGTGGGAAGACGCCGTACGCCTGGATCCTGGTGTCGTACTGGTCGGTCCAGAAGTAGGGCACGGGGGCGAACGGGATGGCGTCGCCGAGCAGGTTGCCGGCTGCGGCGATGGCCTGTTCGGTGGCGTTCGTCCGGTGCTCGAGCCGCATGCGGGTGCCGAAGTGGGTGTTGTGCCAGGAGGCGACGTCGCCGGCGGCGTAGACGCCGGGTGCGGCCCGGCACCACGCGTCGCACACCACCCCGTCCGCGAGGTTCAGGCCCGAGCCGGTCAGCCAGCCGGTCGCGGGTACGGAGCCGACGGCCAGGACGACGACATCGGCCGGTAGCGTGGCGCCGTCGCCGAGCTCCACTCCGGTCACCCGGCCGCCGGTGCCGCGCAGTCGGCGCACCGGGGTCCCGCAGCGCAGGCGGGTGCCATGGGCGCGGTGCAGGTCGGCGACGAGCGCGCCGATGCGGTCGCCGAAGGGGCGGCGCACCGGGACCGGTTCCGGTTCGACCAGGGTCACCTGCAGGCCCATGGTCCGGGCCGCCGCGGCGACTTCGGTGCCGAGGAAGCCGGCACCGACCACGACCACCCGGGGCCCGGCGAGCAGTGCGGCTCGCAGGGCGAGGGCGTCGTCGAGAGTGCGCAGGACGTGGACTCCTGCCAGGTCGCCGTCGGGCAGGCGGCGGGGGGTCACGCCGGTGGCGATGACCAGACCGTCGAAGCGGACGGTCTCGCCGGCGCCCAGATGCACCCGGCGGTGCGCGACGTCGAGGGCGGTGGCGGGCTGTCCGAGCCGAAGGTCGGCCGCCAGGTGCGCCAGGTCCTGCGGGGAGCGCAGGAGCGCCCGTTCGGGCTCCCAAGCGCCGGTGAGGATCTGCTTGGACAATGGCGGCCGGTCGTAGGGCGGACGGGGCTCGTCGCCGATCAGGGTGAGGTGACCGTCCCAGCCCCGGCGGCGGAGGGTCTCGGCGGCGGTCAGGCCCGCGGCCGAGGCTCCGACGACGGCGATCCGCTTCATTCCCTGTCCTCCCGCTCCTCCTGTTCTGCCAGCCAGATCGCCTGGGCGGGGCAGAGGGTGGCGGCCTGCCGGACGTCGTCCGTCAGGTGCGCGGAGGGGGTCTCGGTGAGCAGGACGACGATGCCGTCCTCCTCGCGCTGGTCGAACACCTCGGGTGCGGTCAGAACGCACTGGCCGGAGGCGACGCACTTGTGCTGGTCGACGATGACCTTCATCGGAACTCTCCTTATCTACGCGGCACTCGGCCCCTGCCCGGCATGTGGCCGCGGTCACCAGGTGACGGGCAGCTCGTAGACGCCGTAGACGGTCCCGTCGTGCTTGAACGGGATCCGGTCGAGGCCCACCGCCGGCCGCAGGGTGGGGATGCGGCGGTAGAGGGTGCTGTAGACGACCTGCAGTTCGACCCGGGCCAGCGGCTGGCCCAGGCACTGGTGGACGCCGAAGCCGAAGGCCACGTGGTGGCGGGGGTCGCGGTCGACGTCGAGCCGGTCGGGTGCGGGGAAGGCGGTGGGGTCGCGGTTGCCGATGTCGTTGGCGAGGACGACGCCCTCGCCGGCGTGGATGGTGATCCCGCCGATCTCGATGTCCTCCCGGGCCACTCGGCGCCGTCCGTCGTGCACGATGGTCAGGTAGCGCAGGAGCTCCTCGACCGCCGAGGCGATCGGCTTCGGATCGTCGCTCGCGCTCACCCGGGCCAGCTGGTCCGGGTGCTGCAGCAGGGCCAGGGTGCCCAGCGCGATCATGTTCGCCGTGGTCTCGTGCCCGGCGATCAGCAGCAGCATCCCCATGTTGGCCGCTTCGCGCCGGGAGAGCCCGCCGTCCCTGACCCGCTCGGCCAGCGTGGAGAGCAGGTCGTCAGCCGGGTGGACGAGCTTGTCACCGATCAGCCGGTCCAGGTAGTCGAGCAGCAGTTGAGTGGCCGCCCGCGCCTGCTGCGGGGTGGTGGTGCCCCTGACCAGGATCCTGCTGTTGGTCTGGAAGAAGTCGTGGTCGGCGTACGGGACGCCGAGCAGCGCGCAGATCACCAGTGACGGCACGGGCAGCGCGAACGCCTGGACGAGGTCCACCGGCGTGGGGCCGGCGAGCATGGCGTCGATCAGATCGTCGACGATCTTCTGGATGGCCGGCCGCAGCGCTTCGACGTGCTTGATGGAGAAGGCCGCGGTGACCATCCGGCGCAGCCGGGCGTGTTCCGGATCGTCCATGGTGATGAAGGTCCGCGACTGCCTCCGGCGCTCCTTCGTGGCCGGGCTCTGGTGAGGGTAGTGCGGGTGGGTGCCGTCCGAGCTGATCCGCGGATCGGCCAGCAGGGCCCGCACGTCCTCGTAGCGGGTGACCAGCCACGGGGTGGTGCCGTCCCACAGCCGCACCCGGCTGATCGGGGCTTCGGCCTGCAGGGTGTGCAGGGCCGGTGGCGGGTCGAACGGGCGGCCGGCCGCCCGGGTCATGGGGTAGTCCGGTACCTCCGCCGGCGGGACGTCGGTGCCGGGTGCCGAGATGGTGCTCATGGTTCTCCGCCCTTTCGGAAGTCCGACAGGAGCGCAGGTGCCAGGATCGGGGCCCGGCGCGCGCGGGGCGCGACGGGGCAGCGGAGCAGGTCCTGCCGTCTGCGGGAGGAGACGCCGAGGAGCGTGCCCCCGGGGGTCAGGAAGCCGATTCGCCGCGGAGCATGCGCCGGACGATGGGCAGGGCCGTGTCCATGGCCTCGCTCAGCGCCTGCACGTCCTGCTCGGGCAGTGCGGCCAGCAAACCGGCCACCCGGGCTCGTTGCGCGCGGTGGCGCTCGGCCAGCAGCTCACGCCCGGCACCCGTGATGGCGACGAGGCAGACCCGTCCATCGGCGGGATCCGCCGACCGCGACGCCAGGCCCTGGCGTTCCAGCCGCTGGACCAGTGCGGTCATCGACGGCTGGGCGATGCCTTCCGCCGCGGCCAGCGCGGTCAGCCGGATCGGACCTTCCCGTTCCAGCCGGCCGAGCGCCGCGACGGTGTTCAGGCTCATGCCCTGCCGGTCCGACAGAAGATGCCTGACCAGTCCGGTGGCCAGCTCGTTCAGCTCCGCCGCCACCTCCGGGAGACCCTCTTCGGGTGTCTCATCCATACCTCCATCTATATCACTCATCTATATTGACTGTCTATATAGCTGGGTGATATAGATGGGAAGTGGATCGTCAGGGATTCTGGTCACAGCCAAGGCGCCACCACGGCGTCCGAAGAAGGTGATGACCGTGACCTCCACCTACGCCCCGAACATCTCCCCACGGCCGGCCGCTGCCCGGCGCCCGCGAGTACCGGACCGCGCCTGGCCCCTGGCACACCGCCCGGAAGCCGCCGGAGCAGCCCGCGAGATCACCCGAGCGGTCCTCGCACAGTGGCGGGTCGCCGACGAGGCGGCCGACTCGGTACTGCTGACCGTCTCCGAACTCGTCACCAACGCCGTCGAGCACGCCGAGCCCCCACTGCACCTCGAACTGAGCCGCGACCCGGACACCCGACGGGTGCACATCGAAGTCCGCGACGGAGGCCCCGCCGCCACGGAGAGCGACTGGGCAGCCGGCCGCACCCGCGGCGAGCACGGCCGCGGCCTGCAGATCATCGACCGGCTCACCGCCGCGCACGGCGACCGCGCGGAGCCCGGACACGCCATCCACTGGGCCGACGTCGCCATCGCGGCCTGACCCGACCGACGTCAGGAGCGGTCATGAGCGAGCGGAGCGAGCTCACCATCAAGAGGTGCGCGTTGCGCGAAGCGCCTGCCGAGCGCAGCGAGGTGGGCGCATGAGCACCGCACGGGCCGGCAACGCCACCGCACGCGTCATGGGTGAGCGGTACAAGTGGGTCGCGCTGTCGAACACGACGATGGGTGTGCTGATCGCGTCCGTCGACGCCTCGATCGTGATCATCTCGCTGCCCGCGATCTTCCGCGGCATCGGTCTGGACCCGCTCGCCCCGGGCAACATCGGCTACCTGCTGTGGATGATCCTGGGCTATCTCCTGGTCACCGCGGTGCTCGTGGTCGCCTTCGGCCGGCTCGGCGACATGTTCGGCCGGGTTCGGATGTACAACCTCGGCTTCGCGGTCTTC
This sequence comes from Kitasatospora sp. NPDC004669, assembly GCF_040609455.1. Lineage (NCBI taxonomy): Bacteria > Bacillati > Actinomycetota > Actinomycetes > Kitasatosporales > Streptomycetaceae > Kitasatospora > Kitasatospora sp. NPDC004669. The sequence goes on along the minus strand of NZ_JBEXKB010000097.1, from coordinate 5,118 downwards.
GCGGGCGCCTCGCTCGCCCTCTCCCTCGACCCGCTGCGCGGCGGCCCCGGCGCCCTGTGGCTCATCGGCTTCCGCATCGTGCAGGCGGTCGGCGGGTCCATGCTGATGGCGAACTCGGCGGCGATCCTCACCGACGCCTTCCCCGCCCGTCAACGGGGGATGGCCCTGGGGATCAACCAGATCACCGCGCTCGCCGGCCAGTTCCTGGGGCTGCTCGCCGGCGGTCTGCTGGCCACCATCGACTGGCGTGCGGTCTTCTGGGTGAGCGTCCCGATCGGTGTGGCCGGCACCCTCTGGTCGTACCGCAGTCTGCGCGAGATCGGCTGCCGCAGACCAGGGCGCATCGACTGGCTCGGCAACCTCACCTTCACCGCGGGGGCCGGCGCCCTCCTCGCCTCGATCACCTACGGCATCCAGCCCTACGGCAGCCATTCGACCGGCTGGACCAACCCCTACGTGCTCGGCGGCCTGGCGACGGGCGCCGCGCTGCTCGTCGCGTTCTGCGTCGCACAGACCAAGGTCGCCGACCCGATGTTCCAGCTCGGCCTGTTCAGGATCCGCGCGTTCGCCGCCGGAAACCTCGCGGCACTGCTCATCGCGATCGCCCGCGGCGGCATGCAGTTCATGCTCATCATCTGGCTGCAGGGCATCTGGCTGCCGCTGCACGGCTACGCCTTCGACCGCACCCCGCTGTGGGCCGGCATCTTCATGCTGCCGCTGACCATCGGGTTCCTACTCGGCGGCCCGACCTCCGGCTTCCTCTCCGACCGCTACGGCCCCAGGCTGTTCGCCACCACCGGGCTGATCCTGGTGGCCGCCGCCTTCATCGGCCTGCTGGCCCTGCCAGTGGAATTCCCGTACCCGGCGTTCGCGGGCCTGCTCCTGCTCAGCGGGCTCGGTCAGGGCATGTTCTCGGCGCCGAACACCTCGGCGATCATGGGCAGCGTGCCGCCCGAGCAGCGCGGCGTGGCCTCCGGCATGCGCTCGACGTTCCAGAACTCGGGCATCGCCCTGTCGATCGGCCTGTTCTTCTCACTGATGATCACCGGGCTGGCCGCGACGCTTCCGCGCACACTCGACAGCGGCCTGCGGGCACAGGGAGTGCCGGCCGAGGTGGCCGGCCACCTGGCCGGGCTGCCGCCGGCGAGCACGCTGTTCGCTGCCTTCCTCGGCAACAACCCGATCGGTCACCTGCTGGGGCCCAGCGGTGTCCTGAGCACGCTTCCCGCCCACAACGCCCAGACCGTCACCGGGACGCGGTTCTTCCCCGAACTCATCGCGGGCCCCTTCCACCACGGACTCGTCATCGTCTTCAGTACGGCCGCGGTGATGGCCCTGGTGGCCGCCCACGCCTCCGCGCTGCGCGGCCGCCGGAGCAGCACCGCAACAGACCAACCAACCAGCTCGACGAAAGACCCGACGAAGGACTCGACGAAGGAACGGGCGCGACCTGCTCCGGCGCCCGGCCGCGCCCCGCGCGCGTCCGGCCGCACTCCCGGGCCCGCCCCCACCGGGCAACGGGCTTCCGAACGGCGCAGAACCACAGGCGCCGTCCCGGCATCCGGCATCGGCGCACCGCAGGCCGCGGCACCGCACCTCCCCATACGCCGCGCGGCAGGCCGCCCGTTCAACCCGCCGTCGGCCCGACCACCGGTCGAGCGGATCGCGGCGGCCGTCGCCGAACGCGCGGGAGCCGGCCGCGTGCTGGTGACCCTCGAAGGCCGGGCCGGGGCGGGGAAGTCGACGCTCGCAGCCGCGGTGGCCGCGTACCTGGGCGGGCCGGGGCACGCGGTCGTGGTGCACGGTGACGACTTCTTTCACCCGATGCCCTGCCACGAACGCCTGTCCATGGAACCGGAAGAGGGCTACCACCGGCTCTTCGAGTGGCAGCGGCTGCGCGACCAGGTCCTCGTCCCGCTTTCCGACGGCCGACCGGCTCGCTACGAGCAGTTCGACCGGGACACGAACGCCCTTCGGATCGGCGAGCCGCACAGCGTGCTGCCGGCGGGCGTGGTGATCGTCGAAGGGGTGCTGACCGCCCGGCCGGAGCTGGCCGGCTTCTACGGCCTGATCGTCTTCGTCGACACCCCCAGCGAGCTGTGTCTGCGCCGGGTGTACGCCCGTCCCGACCGGCGGCCACACCGCGAGGCATGGCTCACGCGCTGGCGTGCCGTCGAGGAGTACTACCTGACCGCCACGGACATGCCGGCGCGTGCCGATCTCACCGTCCCCGGAGACTGAGGAGACTGACAGCGGCGCCATGCACGCCGACCCCGGCACGAAGGACCCTCCATCGCCACATCGCCCGCCCACCCCACGGCGTCCCCGTCCTGGACCTGCGCCCCGCGGTGTGAAACGACTCGAAGCAGGGGCGACCGGCCGGTGGAGGTCGCTCTCCGGGCCTGCGTGAGATCGGTGAAATGCCTCTGACCGTAAGGCGGTTGAGGGTATATCAGCGCTGCTCCTCCGGGCGGCCCTCGACCTCCCAGCGGGTGTGGAAGGTTCCGCCCCGGTCGACCCGGCGGTAGGTGTGCGCGCCGAAGAAGTCCCGCTGTCCCTGCACCAGTGCGGCCGGAAGGCGCTCCGCCCGCAGGCTGTCGTAGTAGGCGAGCGCGGTTGCGAAACCGGGGGCGGGCACCCCCAGTTGGGCCGCCACCGAGACGACCCGTCGCCAAGCCGACTGCGCGGAGTCGAGCGCCTCCCGGAAGTGCGCGTCGGTCAGCAGCGTGGGACGCTCCCGTTCCGCCTCGTACGCGGCCCGGATCCGGTCCAGGAACCGAGCCCTGATGATGCAACCGCCGCGCCAGATCGCGGCCATCTCACCGGGGTCGATCTGCCAGGAGTACTCCGCGCTGCCGGCCTGGATCTGGTTGAAGCCCTGGGCGTAGGCCACCATCTTGGAGGCGTACAGAGCCTGCTCGACGTCGTCCGCGAACCGGTCCGCCGCCGCGCTGTCGAGCCACGTCTCGGTGGGGCCGGGCAGCCCCCGTCCGGCCTGCCGGAGCGGCACGCCGCCGGACAGCGCCCGGGCGAAGACCGCCTCGGCGATCCCGCTCACAGGCACGCCGAGCTCCAGCGCGCTCTGGACCGTCCAGCGGCCGGTGCCCTTCTGCTCGGCCTGGTCCAGCACGACGTCGACGAAGGGCTTCCCGGTCGCCGCGTCGGTGTGGGCGAGGATCTCGGCGGTGATCTCGATCAGGTAGGACTCCAGGCGCCCGGCGTTCCAGGTCCGGAAGACCTCGGCGATCGCGTCGGGCTGCAGTCCCGCTCCGTGCCGCAGCAGGTCGTACGCCTCGGCGATGAGCTGCATGTCGGCGTACTCGATCCCGTTGTGGACCATCTTGACGAAGTGACCGGCGCCGTCCGGTCCGACATGGGTGCAGCAGGGCTTGCCGTCGACCTTGGCCGCGATGTCCTCCAGCAACGGCCCCAGGACCCGGTAGGCCTCCGGTGTACCGCCGGGCATGATGCTCGGCCCCTCCAGCGCGCCCTGCTCACCACCGGAGATCCCGCTGCCCACGAAGTGCAGTCCGCGTTCCCGCAGGGCCGCCTCCCGCCTCCTGGTGTCGAGGAAGTGCGCGTTCCCGCCGTCCACCACCACGTCGCCCTCGTCGAGCAGCGGCACCAGCTCGTCGATGACCGCGTCGGTCGGCGCCCCGGCCTTGACCATGATCACGATCAGACGGGGGCGTTCCAGGGCCGCGACGAGCTCCTCCGTGGTCCCGGTGGCCACGAACTCGCCCTCATGCCCGAACTCCTCCAGCAGCGCCGCGGTCCGCGCCTGCGTGCGGTTGTGCACCGCCACGCGGTATCCGTGGCGGGCGAAGTTCCTGGCCAGGTTGCGGCCCATCACGGCCAGTCCGGTGACGCCGATCCGGGCAGGTGACTGCTCGGTCATGGCGGGAGTCTCCAAAGGTCTCGGGGGCCTGGGGCTGTCGGGATCGAAGACGTCGGGTGCCGGGTACGCCCGTCGCCCCGTCCCTACTCCGCGGAGAGCGCGAGGACCTCGTCCTCGGGAAGCTCGACGTACTCCTGCCCCTCCACCTCGATCTCCGATCCGGAGAGCCTGTTGAAGAGGATCTTCTCGCCGACCTTGACGTCCACCGGGTGCGGCTTGCCGCTCGCCAGCCGTCGGCCGGGCCCGACCGCCACCACCTCGCCCTTCCACCTCGCCGGGTCCTGCGGGGTCGAGCCCCCGATCGGCTTGACGATCAGGTGATCGTGCTTCGGGTGGAAGTCGGGCATGGCATGGTCCTCTCGCGTAGGCACCCGCGGCGCAGCCGGGGCCGTCCCCCACACATCGATTCTGCCGAGGTTCGAGGTTTCCGCACCCGGACGGAAGCCGGACGGAAGCGGGGCACGGGGAACGGGACCCGTCACGAGCCGCGGGCCAGGACGAGCGGGTCCAGCGTGTCGCCGCCGATCCGCGTCCGCGTCGCCGGTCACTCGGAGTCCACGCGGCGTGGCGCCCCCGTCGCCGGTCCGCCATCGCGGCCCCGTGCTCCTCGCCCGGCCGCTGCCGGTGACGGGGCGGTGGAGTCGCCGGGCGAGGCGTACTCCGTCCGGGTCGCGGCACGGCTGGCGCCCCTGACCCCCGCGGGCCACGGCCCGCACCTCGGCGGCCTGGTCGTGGCGGCGGGCGGGCCTGCCGCGCCCTGGTCGCCACCCCGGTGCGGTCGCCGTTCCGGTGAGGCCTCGGCCCCGGCTCCGGCGGATGCTCGGTCCGGCGCGGGCACGCCGTTCTCCTATTCGAGTGTGATGCGGGTCTCGGTCCGGGGGATCGTCTGCACTGGGGGTGTCGGTGGCGGTCCGGTCAGTGACCAACAAATCAGACAAATCAGGACATAAACCGTGAGTCCGCTCACATGGGAAGAGGTCCACGACGGGCGATAGTGGTTGCGTGCCGACGCCGATCGCGAGTGCGGCCGTGGCATATGTGCAGCTCGGCCGGGCCGGGCGGCCGTGCGGAGGGCCTTGCGGATCGGCGGCGTCCGCCGGTGAGGTACGACGGTGGATCGTGGTAGGGGGGTCTTGGCGGGGGTCGATCCGGTCTGGCACCTTGGCATTCGTCGTCAGTCACGCCGGCTTCTGTCCCGCCGGATGCGGCTAACCGCCGAG
>NZ_JBEXKB010000096.1:19324-24261 GCF_040609455.1 Kitasatospora sp. NPDC004669 | reverse complement strand
GAGCCAGCCGTCGCAGGCCGCCCGGGCGCTTTTACCTCCGCCCACGTCGCCTCCTTCCAGGCGGCCACGGCCTGCTCGTCGCGTTCCGCGGCCCGGCGCGCGGGGATTTGCGGGGTGAAGCCGAGCCGGCGCATCAGACGGGTGGCCCCCGAGACGCTGTAGGAGACATGGAACGTGCGGCCGATCAGCGTCGCCACCCGCGCGCCGGTCCACACCTGGTCCTCATTCCAGCCGTGCGCGGCCGGCCCCTGTTCGAGGTATTCGGCGAGCTTCTCCCGGCACCGCGCCGACAGCTTGCATCGCTGCCCACCCGGTCCCCGTGAGGCCAGCGCCCCGATCCCGTCCTCCCGCCAGGCCTGGTGCCACTGGTAGGCCGATTTCGCGGTCACCCGCAGCCTGCGGGCAACCTCCCCCGGCGGGACACCTTCGTCGAACAACGTGGCGGCCTCCAGTCGCACCGCCTCGCGGCGCTGACGTGCCTTCGCCGTCAGCCCGCCCCCATCCGCATAGCGCATAGCGCATAGCGCATACCAACGGCATACCGCGCACATGATGGTCAGTCAGCTACACAAACAGGCCAATCACCTTGAAGCACCGAGGTCAGTACTCAGGTTGAACTCGCGATGTCGGTTGTCCAGGCGCAGTGAAGGTTGAGCAGTCTCACCGAAGAATGGTGACTGACCTACACGTTTCACCTACGTTGAATGCCGAGACTGGCACTGGCCGGGCGGAGGCACTGCCGGATGTCGGCCGCTCGTCACGTCATCCTGACGGTGCGCCAGGATGGTGGCATGGCAGATGAAACGATCACTCCACGCAGCATCGCCGACCGCTACCTCGACCAGGTGGCTGCACACGACCCGCTGGAGGCCGCCTGGCTGGGTCTGCACCCGGGCGACGACCGGCAGCCGGACCTCTCCCCGGAAGGTTTCGAAGCGCTCGCCGACATCGCCCTACACACCCTCGCCGCGCTCGATGCCGCCCCCGCCACCGAGGACCCCACCGATCGGGCCTGCGCCCGGCTGCTCCGGGAGCGCCTCACCGCCGAGCTCGCCCTGCACGACGCCGGCGAGAACTTCCGCCAGCTGCGCAACATTGGCGCGCACGTGCACCACGTGCGGGAGATCTTCACCTTCATGCCGACCGTCACCGACGACGACTGGGCGGCGGTGGCCGGACGGCTGCGTAACCTGCCCGCCGCGCTCGACGGATATCGGGCAACGCTCACCGAGGGGATCGCCCGGGACCTGCTCGCAGCACCCCGCCAGGCAGCCGTGGTCATCGACCAGCTCACCGCCTGGACCGGCGAGGGCACCGACAGCATGGGGTGGTTCGCCGACTTCGTTGCCCCCGGCCCCGAACGGCTGCGCGGCGAACTGGACGCGGCCGCCTGTCAGGCCACCGCCGCCGTCGCCGAGTTCCGCAACTGGCTTCGCGACAGCTACGCCCCCGCCACTGCCAAGACTCCGGACGCCGTCGGCCGGGATCGTTACCGGCTCGCCGTGCGTCACCACACCGGCGCCGAGCTCGACCTGGACGAGGCCTACACCTGGGCCTGGAGCGAGTTTCATCGCACGGCCGCCGAGATGCGGGCTGAGGCCGAGCGCGTGCTGCCCGGGGCCGGCGTCCTCGACGTCATGTACCACCTTGAGCGGCACGGCCACACGGTCAAGGGCGAGGAGGGGATCCGCGACTGGTTGCAGCAGATCATGGACGAGGCGATCGAAGCCCTCGACGGCACCCACTTCGACATCTCCGGACCGGTGCGAAAGGTGGAGTCCCGGATCGCCCCCGCCGGAAGCGCTGCGACGCCGTACTACGCAGGCCCCAGCCTGGACTTCAGCCGACCCGGGCGCACGTACCTGCCGACTCTCGGCCGGGACGCGTTCCCGACCTGGCAGCTCGTCACCACCTGGTACCACGAGGGCGTCCCCGGCCACCACCTGCAACTCGCCCAGTGGGTCGCCCTCGCCGACCAGCTGAGCCGCTACCAGACCACGCTGGGCATGGTCAGCGCCAACACCGAAGGCTGGGCCCTGTACGCCGAACGCCTCATGGACGACCTGGGCTTCCTCACCGACCCCGCCCACCGCCTCGGCTTCCTCGACGAGCAGATGCTGCGCACCATCCGGGTGATTATCGACATCGGCATGCACCTGGGCCTGGCCATCCCCGCCGACGCGGGCTTCCACCCCGGTGAGCGCTGGACCCCGGAGCTCGCCACGGAGTTCATGGCCACGTACAACGGCAGCCCCGCCGAACTGCGCAGCAGTGAGATCGTCCGTTATCTCGGCTGGCCCGGTCAGGCCATCGGCTACAAGCTCGGTGAGCGCGCCTGGCTGAAGGGGCGCGAAGCCGCCCGCCGCCGACTGGGCGCAGCGTTCGACCTCAAGGCCTGGCACATGAAGGCGCTCTCCCTGGGCTCGCTCGGTCTCGATGACCTGGTCGACCACCTTGCCGCACTGTAGGCGCGGCAGCGATGGACCCCGTTCAACGAGGATGCCGACCGCCGGAACGGGGTCCGCTCGCGTTATTCGGCCCTGGCGAAGATCTTGTGGTCAGGCTGGCGCCGACCCCGGCTGATGGGCTGCGGCGGCCTCGGGCATCATGATCGGATGCCGGACACCGCAGCACGCGCTGCTCTTCTCGATCACCTCCGTCGGATACTCCCTGGTCGCGTCATCGATGAGGTCCCAGGTGTGGATGGGCCCATCGAGGATCGCGTGCCCGGGTTCCGGGTGTTCCGGATTCATCCCGCGTATCCAGGCGACTGGTGGCTGTATGTGACGTCGGGCTGTTGGGAGGCGACTCAGCACGATGGCCATGGCACGGAGTTCTTTCTCGCGGCACCGCGCGACGAATGGATCAACCTGGAGAGCGTCACCGTCAACGCGTACTACCACTGCGGACCGGTACACCAGCGACTCGACGTCGGACACACCGTCCCCATCGGCCGACCGTGGCTCGATGACTCCGACTGCGACCACTACCTGGTGAGCCTGCCGTATCCCTTCGGACCCGACTTCGAGGTCTGCAAGTGGGAAGGCGGAGCCCATGCCCGGATCCTATGGCTGTTGCCGATCACCGCAGCGGAGAAGGATTTCCGTCGGGAGATGGGACTCGAGGCACTTGAATTCCGCTTCGATGAGCATGCGATCGACCCCATCGATCCAAAGCGGGCCTCCGTGGCCTGAGACGGGCGGGCGGAGACGAGAAACAGGCTGCGACGACGGTCAGAGACCGAGAAGGATACGTTTGCGGAGAAGGTCGAGGCTGGCCCGCCCGTAGCCCTGCCTCTTGATCAGCTTGATGCGTGTGACCTGGCCCTCGACCTGGCCCGAGCTCCAGGAGCTGGACAGGCTGGCGGTCACGGCGCCCTGGTCCCGGCGGAGGCCGGTGACCAGGGAGTGCAGAGCCGGTAGGTCGTCGGCGAGGACACGGTCCATCCCGTCGGGCAGCGGGTCGCCACGCTGACTTCGCGTGGCGCAGCACAATCAGCGTTCGGCGCGGCGGTGTGGTCGGCTCGCTCATGCCCCCAACCTGCCACAGCCCGGGCTGCCGATCGAGGACGGACGCGGGCTGCTCGTGCTCCTCAGGGGTTCCGCAGGCCGTCGGCCACCCGAAGGAGCTCGTTGGGCGACAGCGCCGCGTGTTGCGGGTCGAAGCTCACCACGGTGAACGTGCTGACGCCGTCGGACCAGGTGAGGGCGCGTTCGGAATCCGTGTCGCACACGAGGGACGCGCTGTGGCCGTTGACGGACATCGGTGCACCGGCGTGCGTGCCCGATGCCGGGTCCTGGGCGCCGGCCGCGGGGAGGACTTGGGTGATGCTCAACGCGGGCCTGCCGGCGGTCGCGTAGTAGCGGGTCCAGGAGGGCACGGTGTCGCTGCGGTTGTACGGATTGGGCGTCCACGGTCCGGCCACGGAACCGAAGACCAGGGGGACGTCCGGTGTCGCCGTGAAGCCCGGGGGGAGGTAGCCGACGTCGGAGAGCCGGGCAGCGGGGAACGGGACGAAGGGCTTTCCCGTGTTGGCCTCCGACAGCTGTCTGGTCCCCAGAGGCGCGTGGAGCGTGAAACTGACCAGTCGGCCAGCCGAGGGGCACTCGTGGGTCAGGTCCACCGTGTTCCCGGCCTTCAGATCCGCGGCGACCGCCTGCGACGTCTCGCGCGCGAACAGCCGCGGTTCGGCCTCCTGGCACGGTGTCCACATGACCGGTGTCGTGAGGGTGCGGCCGTCGGCGCTGACGAGCACCTGGCTGAACAGCCCTGCGTCAGCGCCGGGCTCGCGGTCCGCAGCGTAGCGCACCGCCGCGGACAGAGCCGCGAGCGCGACGACGGCGCACACGGCGAGGAGGGCCTTGCGGCGCCCCGGTGATGGCATTCGACCACTCCACGTTCGACGACAAGGCCTGTTCGACCCGATGTCACCACGGTTCCAGCGCTTTCGCGGTGGCCCGCCCTCCGGCGGAGGTGATGTGACACGGCCGGGCACCGGGCGCGTCGGAGGATAGTACACACGCGTCCCCGTGGAGTGCCGGGCACAGGCGTGCCGGGCGGTGAAAGGTGTTCAGCGCCTTTGGCAGGTCGTGCGGTCGCAGGCGTGCCATCGTGGTCGGGACAGGCGACGTGGCACACCCGGTGTGCCGACAGGAAGGGACCCACCGCTGTGAGCACGCCTGCGGCAGAGTCGGAAGAAGCGCAACGTCGTCGAGCGGGCAATCAACAAGCAGTTCGGTTCGGGGTACGCGCCCGCGGCGGGCTGGCCATTCTTCTGCGCGTCCGGCGAAGCCGTTCGCGCCGATCGGGGTCGGCCGACCGCGGCCCCTCCCAGCTGCCTCGCGGAAGCCCACTGACAGCCCTGGTCGCTTCGGTCGCCGCTGCTGGCCGAGCTGCAGGCGGACGCCAGGCTCTCGTACAACGAACTCTCCCGCCGG
>NZ_JBEXKB010000096.1:0-19315 GCF_040609455.1 Kitasatospora sp. NPDC004669 | reverse complement strand
CCCCGGCCCCCCCCCCCCCCCCCCCCCCCCCCCCCCCCCCCCCCCCGGGGGGGGGGGGGCCGCCCGGGCGGGGGGGGGGGGGGCCCCCCCCCCCCGACGGCCGGGACACACGGCCACGGTCCTTCGCACAGTCAACTCTGCACAGGCCTGGTCTGGAACCTTCGGAGCCTGGGCTGGAAGCTTCAGCGCCCGCTGTGCATGTTCATCGTGCAGTGACTGCTGGCGAATGGGGGACGGCCCGCGCTGCACCAAGGCGGGGGGCTGCGGCGACGACGGAGGGGATGAACACTACGGCACCCCCTCCCCGGCTGGGTGCGGGGTCGGCCCCGGTACTACTCAGCCGGTTGTTGAGTACGTTCGCTCATGAGTCTGTGCTGGCTGCTTTCTATCGTGACCTGCATGGACACGGACTCGACTCCCAAGAATCCCCCGGCCTCGGGTAACCCGCGCTGGGCCACCGGCTGCGGGATCGTGATGACCGTCCTCACCGCCCTGGTCGTCCTGGGAGGCGTGGCACTGGCCAAGTTCGAGAACAGCCTGACCGAGCACGGGCACCTCGAAGACCTTTCCGGAAGCGTGGCCGAACCCCTCCGCCCGGGCACGACCGCCCACTACGACGACGGCCTGACGATCACCGTGAGCCCACCGCACCGGGAACCCGACAACAGCTACAGCCTCACCGTCACCTACGACAACGGCACCGACAAAGAACTGCGCCCGGGCGGGACATCTCCGGACACGAGCTTCGGCATGAGCGGCTCCGCCCCCATCGTGGTCCGCGGAGGCAAGCCCCTCGACCCCGACATCCCCGGCTACGGCGTGACCGTGCTGGACCGGGCAGGCTCCGCATCCGTCCTCATGCCGCCTCTCGGCTCGGACCGGAAGCGCACTGTGCCGGTGCGGGTCAAGCGCGACAAGGAGGAACTTCACTGGCCGGGTCCACCAACGTCCCATAATGCGAGGCGAGTTCGGCATACGACTTGTTGATCTGCGGGTCGTAGAGATCGGGCTTGTCCACCCCGGTCTTCAGGTTGTCCGGCACCAGACGGCGCGGGACACCTCTAATATGCGGGTCTCGATGTCAAGCCACCGGTTGTGCTGATCGGCCCGAGATCTCGTTGTCAGTGGCCGAGAGGACACTGGCGTCGTGAAGACGTTCTCCTCCACCACCGCCAGCTCACGCGAGCCGTCCCCCGTCTGGGTCGAGTCGATGGGCGGCCCGCTGATAGCAGTTCCGGTTTCCGCACTGGCCCAGTGGCGTGGTTGCACAGAGTCGGGGATGGTCATCGGCGACGGGGATGACCTGGACGACTACGACCGCGCCTGCGAGGTGGAGGGTCTGGCCAAGGTGATTGCCATCGGCGAAGGAGGCGCCTGCGGACTTGTCCTTGCGGACGAGCCGGCCAGCAGCTGCTATCTGCCGGAACACCAAGCCTTCGTCCGCTGGCTGGGCGCCAACAGCGAGGCCGATCTGATCGCCGCTGCCAAGGCGATGCTTGCCGACCCCACCACCGCGTGGGAGGAGTGCGGCATCTGGGAGACGGACGGCCCGGTGGTGCTCATGGACTCCGTGACAGCCGGGGCCGAGCTGGGTGTCGAGTACCCGAACGGCGGAGGCATGCCGCAGTAGGCCCCCGTCCCGCTCCGGCCCGGCAGCTGGATGGTCCGCGCCGTCCACGCCTCACCGATCGAGGACGTCTCGGTGGGCGTGATCCAGCTTCTGCCTCGGCCATCGAACTGACCGAGATGCGGGTCCCCCTGCAGAGGCACCGGCATCGTCCACCAGGACGATGCCGGCGAATCGGCTGACGCCGAAGGATGTGAGCGTGAAGACGACGACAATGCCCTCGGCCGCTCCCCCCGCAGGAGGCACCGAGCGACCCGTTCCGCGCTGGGCCGCCGCTATGGCGCGGGCCATCCCCCTGGTCGGACTGCCCGCGTGCCTGTGGCGGCTGCCGTTCGCGTTCGGCTTCACCATGGGGACGGTGCAGGACAAGACGTACAGCTGGTGGGAGATCGCGCCGTACGTTTTCACCCTGAGCACGGTCTCGGAGTGCCTCGCCCTGCTCTCCCTCGGCCTGGTGCGCGGGTGGGGCGAGGTCGTGCCCGGCTGGGTCCCGGTGATCGGCGGCCGGCGGGTAGCGCCGGCCGCGGCGATCGTGCCGGCGACCCTCGGCGGGCTGCTGCTGACCGGCGTACTGGTCGAGTGGTCGCTCGGGATCCTCGGTGTCATCCCCGGCCTGCACTACACCAACAACGCGTGGCGGGTACTGGCAGTGTGCTGCCAGAGCCTGCTGGTCCTGTGGGGCCCGCTGCTGCTGGCCGTCACCTACGCCTACTGGGCGCGGCGCTGCCGCTGAGCCGGCACCGGCGAATGGATCGGGCCAGACCCGCGGGAAGCTGTCAGCAGGTCCCGAACTTCCTTCGCAGTCATCGCTCTCGTCATGCTCTGCCTCGGCGGCAACCGCCCGACCCTACCCCGCCGCCAACTCGCATGACCTCACCCACAGGTCCAGCAGAAGAGCCCGATTAGCCACTCATGGTGTGCGGACACTCAAGGGAAATAGTGCACGGTCGAAATAACCTCCCGCCAGTAGGAGGGGATCGGGACGCTTCTCCGTCCAGTCGGCTGAGCAGCCCATCGAAGATCTGCTCGCGGGCGACCTGTCCCTTGGCCGCCGCGTCGTCCCGTTGGCGCTCGAGGGTGGGGCGGAATTCGATGGTGGTGACGAAGAACGTGCAGGACTCGCAGATCGACTCGAAGTGGCAGTCCATCTCGACGGGGCGCGCGCAGTAGCCGTTGCCGAGCATCCGGCGGTGCATCTCCCGTCGGAGCTTGGCCATCTCCGTTCCCTCCGCGTCGGCCGGCAGCCGACGCGGGGCGTCGTAGAGCGCCTCGACCTTCTCCGAGACGGCGAAGTACTCGTCTGCCACCGTCCGGTCGGCGATCCGCGCGTAAACACGCGTCATGGAAAGCGATCGGTGACCGAGCAGAGCGGCGATCGCCTCCAGGGACATGCCGCGGTTGATCGCCTGCGTGGCCAGAGTGTGTCTGAGTTGGTGCGGGGTGACCCGGCCGAGGCCTGCCCGTTCCGCAGCCATCCGGACCGCTGCCTCGATGCGGGAGGCGTTCACCGGGCGGCCGTGGTCGGTGAACAGCAGGTTCGACCGCAGGCCCTCGGGCCGGTGCAGCAGCCAGTCGTCCAGCAGCGTCTTCAGCTGCGGATGGAGAGGGACGTAGCGGTCGGTGTGCATCTTTCCGACCGGGACGCGCAGCCAGTAGGCGGAGCCGATCTGGACCACCGCGTCGATCGTGAGGCCGAGCATCTCGCTGCGGCGCATCCCGGTGCGGGCGAGGATCTCGATGGCCAGCCGGGTGAACGGATCGGGATCCTGGCGGGCGGCGGCCAGCAGCTTGGCGGCCGCCGCGTCGTCGAGAAAGCGAGGCAGCGGCTCGTCCGCGATCGGGAAATCGCTGTCGAACACCAACTGGCGGGGCGGCCGGTCGTCGGCGTCCCACTCGTCCAGGCGGCGGAAGAATCCGCGGAGCTTGCTCAGCCGGTCGCGGACGGTGTGCCGGTGCAGTGGCCCGCCGCGCGCGGCCGGCCGTTCCAGCAGCCACTGCCGGTAGCGTTCGACGTGCCGCCGTTTGAGGTCGGCCACGCAGCCCACCGTCGCGTCCTCGTCGGCCACCAGCAGGGCGAACTCCCGCAGCGTCAGCTCGGCGTTCTTCACGGTGCCCGGCCGCAGCGTGCCGCCGATCTGCTGCAGGTAGTGCTGCATGGTCTGCGCCAGTCTGGCCGGGACGCGGGCCCACTCCTGGGCCCGCATGTCGGCCCGGTCCGGAGAGCGCCTTCGTGGCAGCTGGTCGGACAGGCTGCAGTGGAACAGGGTCGCCTCGAGATTGAACAGGGCCGTCGAGAGGGCCTTCACCCCGCGGCTGGGTATGCGGCGGGCTGCTTCGAGTAGCAGGTGCCGCCCCTTGTCCCAGTCGGCTTGCCGCAGCTCGTGCGGCTGTCGGCCGAACAGCGCGACGAAGTGGGCCAGCAGGTTGAACTGGGTCATCGCGACCGTGTCGCGGAAGCCGAGCGAGCGCGCGGTCTCCATGAAGCGCAGGTGCAGTTCGGGATCGGTGCGGGCCAGCACGATGCCCAGGCGCGGGCGCCGGGCGACCAGGTAGTCCGCGCCGGGCTGGAGGCGTCCGGTCACCGCGAGCCAGCTGATGAACCGGTGCGTCTCGTGGTTGAAGGCGAGCTGGCGTTCCAGTGGCAGGCCGGCGAAGTCCGCGAGATCCGGGACGGCGGCGAGCAGAGCACGTGCGCCCCAGCGGACCTTGTGGTCGGTGTTCATGCCCTGGGCGGCTCGGTGGGCGAGGTAGTACTCGACGAGGTGAGGCCGCACGATCGGCAGGGCCGCGGCGCGGGCCCGACGCATCAGACGCCCGTCCTGTCTGCGTCGATGGCGGCGCTGGCCTGCAGGTACTGCTCGGCGAGCCAGCTGTTGGCCAGGTGGATGTAGATCCGGGTCGATTCGATGGAGCGGTGTCCGGCCTGGGCCTGCACCGCTTCCAGTGCCATGCCCGCCTCCCGCAGCCGGGTCAGACAGGTATGACGAAGCTGATGGCAGGTCAGCCGTGGCAGTCCGGTCAGTCTCCGGACGCCCTCGAGGATCTCGTCCAGGCCGGCGGCAGACAGCGGCTTGCCGCGGGTCGGCCCGCGCAGCACTGCGAACAGCCGGTCGTGTTCGGCAGGGGGACGCTCACGGTCCAGGTAGTCGCCGACCGCGGCGAAGAACTGCGCGGACATCGGTATCAGACGCTGATGGCCGCCCTTGCCCTCGCTGATGAAGACCCGACGCTTGCCCGGCGAGAGGTCCCCCAGCCGCAGACCGAGCACCTCGCAGCGACGCAGGCCGCCCAAGAGCATCGCCAGGACCATGGCCCGGTCCCGCGCGGTGTTCAGCGCGCCCAGCACCGCCTCGACCTCGCCCGGGCCAAGAACGCGGGGCAGAGTGCGCGGCGTGCGCAGCAGCGGTGCCCCGCGATTGCCGCTCCGCCTCCGGTTGGCCAGCCCCACTGGCACCGGATTGCGTTGAACGGCCACGTCGTCGCGGGTCATGAGGTAGCCGAACAGCCCCGAGACGCTGGCGAGTCGACGCTTGATGGTTCGCGCCGACAACCCAGCCTCACCGTCCTCGAGCCGGATGACCTTCGGCCCGCGGCGCGGTGCCTTCTGTGCGGTGATGAACGCGAAGATGTCTGCGGTGACGACGTCGGCCGGCTCTTTGGGCACCGCAGAGAAGAAGACCTTCAAGTCGTAGGCGGTAGCCAGAAGAGTGTTGGGGCGGCAGCGGGCCGCCACGAACTCCAGGTAGTCGTCGACCAGGGCGTGCCCCAGTGACGCCGTGGGGTTGCCCGCGGCATCGACGCGTCGTACCAACTCCGGCTGCCAGGCCATCCGCGCTCCTCGACGGGAGCGACCATCCTGACCGGAAACACGAGATCGGGGAAGAGGTGTCACCCACATAACCGCCCAGCACCGTGAACGCCTCCACGTGCCCTTCCAGGAACGCCTCCTGGGATGCGGTTGCATAGACCCGGTGCACCGCCTTGCCCGAGTAGGACAGCCGCAGCGTGAACAGCACGCACTTGCGCCGCTGCCCGGCCAGGTCCAGCCAGAAGTCCGCGAAGTCGACCTCCGCCTCCTCGCCCGGTTTCTTCGCCTGCGGCACCATCCCGTCCAGGTGCCGGCGTCCCTCCAGGGCCTCCGCGCGGATTTCCGGGCGCCGCTTGGACACGTAGTCCCAGACCGTGGTGGGCCGGGCCAGCTCGAAGTCGTGCTCCGCGGCCAGACGCTCGATGATCCGCGGGATCGTGTGCTTCTGCTTCGCCGGAGCGTCCAGGTCCTCGCGCAGCATCGCGTCGATGAAGCCCTTCACCGGCTCCAGCACGCTCTTGCGCGGCGGCGGCGACTTGCGCTTCGGCGGCACCGGCGACTCCAACGCCTTCTTCACCGTGTTCCGCGACACCTTGAACCGCACGGCGAGCTCCCGCCCCGACAGCCCTTGCTCACGCTTGGCCCGGCGGATCCTCTCGAACAGCCACTCCCGTGACCTGTGCACCAGCGGTCTCCCTGACCTGGACCGTGATCAACAGGCACAGCGTGACGGCCAGACGGCGCAAGCCCCCGCGATTACTCCGAAAGCGGCATGTTCCACACCATCACACCGACTGGCTCCCGATCTCGCCGGAGAATCACCGGCTCCCCAACAGACCGGAGTCGTGGCTCTACTTCATCCCGTAGAAGTCACCCTCTTGGAGGATTGGCAACGCCCCGATGTAGGGGACGTGGTCCATCTGAGCGAGGAGAGAGTGTTGGGCGTGCTCGATGGGCTTGCGAAGGTGGTTCGCCAGGCTGATCCGCGTATCTGGGAGCTCGGTTTGGGCTCGCGTCACGGGTGCGCGCTACCCGAAAGCCTTGATGAGGACAACAAGGATCTGGAGGCGATACCGCGACTGTAGCGTCGTGGGCGGCGCTCCCGATCACTCCGGCTGGCCGTCGCCTGGCACGCTGGGCATCGGCCTTCGGCCGATCCGGCGGTGCCGCGCCCGCTTCGCTGCGTCCAGCCGGACGGCGGCGGTAATGCCCTTCCGCCGGGCGTGTTGGGCTTCCAGCCGCGCGGAAGCCCCGGCAGGGGCTCCTCCGGCTATCAACGGTTCGCGCGGTTGAACTGACTGTCTTCCCAGTTCATGACGTTTGTTCTATTGCAACAGCAATGCCTTGCGGCGGAAGCTCTGGCCGAACCAAAAGCTCCGTTTGTGCAGGTCAGGGGTTTGGTTTCTGCTAGCTTCCCGGGCATGGTTCACGGCATGGGGCCGAACCCGGGCGTGAAGGATCTCGTCGTACCCGACGTGGGTTGGCTGTTGCGGACTGACGATCCGCGGGAGCCGTATCGGCTGTTCGGTCCGGACGGCGAGTGTCGCCCCTGTCATGGAGTTCCTGGCTGACCTGTAGGCGGCCGGCAGCCCGGCGACCACGTTGCGCTCGTACGGTGTGGACCCGCTGCGCTGGTGGCGACCTGTGGGCGGTCGAGGTGGTGTGGGGTCGGGCGCGCCGGGAGCACGCGCGTGACTTCGCGCTCTGGATGCAACTGGCGGACAAGCCGGTGCGCACCCACTGGTGCCACCAGGGTGCCGAGCGGCCGCAGGTGCCGCGTCCAGCGGCCCACCCGGTGCCGGGGGAGGCGAACCCGGTGACGGGCAACCCGAGCCGCGGTCCGAAGTACGCGCCGACCACCCGGGCGCATATGCAAGAACGGTCAGGCGCGGGCGCCGCCGTCTACGCGCAGGATCGTGCCGGTTACGAAGGAGGCGCGGTCGCTCAGCAGCCAGGCCGCGGCTTGGGCGATCTCGTCGGGGTCGGCAGAGCGGCGCATCGGGGTGTGGGCCGCGAGCCGCTCGCTGAGGCCGGGCGACGTCGCTTCCCAGTCGCGGATCATCTCGGTGCGGGTGTTGCCGGGGGCGATCGCGTTGACCCGGATGCCTTCCGGGCCGTAGGTGATGGCGGCGGACTCTGTCAGGCTGTTGACGGCCCGCTTCATCGCGCCGTAGGCGGGCAGCTCGGGGTTGCCCATCAGGCTGCCGACGCTGGAGTTGTTGACGATGGCCCCCGTCCCTGCGGTCGCGCGGATGGCCGCGATCTCGGCGACCATGGACAGCCACGGGCCCTTGAGGTTCACGGCGCAGATGTAGTCGAAGTCGGCCTCGGGCAGCTGGTCCATCGGGCCGGGTTGCTGGATCGCGGCGCCGTTGTTGAAGGCGACGTCAAGGCGTCCGTACAGCTCCACGGTGCGGTCGACGGCGGCGCGCACGCTGGCGGCGTCGGCCAGGTCGCACACCACGTAGTCCGCGATGCCGCCCGCGTCCCTGACCTGCCCGGTCACCTCCTTCAGCTGCTCCTCCGTGCGAGCCGCGAGCAGCACCCGTGCGCCCTCGCGGGCGAACAGGCGTGCCGCGGCGGCGCCGATACCGCGACCGGCACCGGTGACGAAGGCGACCTTGTCGGACAGTAGGCCGGGACTACGTACCGTGTTTGCGCTGGTGGAAGCGGTGTTGTTCATGGCAGACAGCCTGCGCCCGGCGGCGGAGCAGATCCAGGCATCGGCGGTACCTGGATAGGGTCCGCGTCGCCTGTGCACACTGAAGGCGTGGACAGACGAGAGCTGGCGGCCTTCCTGCGCAGCAGGCGCGAGCGGATCACCCCGGCCGACGTGGGCCTGCCGGCCGGGCCGCGCCGCCGCACTCCGGGGCTGCGCCGCGAGGAGGTCGCGACGCTCGCCTACATCTCGACCGAGTACTACACGCGGCTTGAGCAGGCCCGCGCCCCGCGCCCGTCGCGCGAGGTGCTGGTCGGCATCGCCAGGGCCCTGCGCCTGTCGGACGCCGAGCGCGACCACCTGCACCACCTCGCCGGCGAACCGCCTGGCCCGGCGCCCGGCCTCTCGCGCGAGGTGCGCCAGAGCAGCCTCGACCTGCTGAACCGACTGCCGCTGACCGCCGCGTTCGTCACGTCTGCGGCGTACGAGGTGATCGCCTGGAACGACCTCGCGGCCGCCTTGATGGAGGACTTCTCCGCCGTGCCACGCCGCGAACGCAACCTGGTGCGACGGGTCTTCCTCGGGTCGCGGCCGCTAGGTCAGCGGCTGTACGGCGTGTCGGACGCTGACTCGTTCGCGCGCACCTCCGCCCGACGGCTGCGCGCCACCGCCGCACGATACCCGGACGATCCCGAGGTGGCCGCGTTGGTGGCGGAGCTGCTTGCCGGAAGCGAGGAGTTCGTCCAGTTCTGGGCCTCCCACGACGTGAGCGCCGAGCACACGCTGGTCAAGACGTTCCAGCACCCGGTCGTCGGCCCGATCACAGTCAACTGCGACGTGCTCGAGATCCCCGAACGCGATCAGCAGATGGTGCTCTACACCGCCGTGCCCGGCTCGCCGTCCGAGGAGGCGCTGCGGCTGCTCTCGGTCATCGGCACCCAGTGCATGGATGTCACGCTCTGAGGTGCCTGTTCGGTCATGAGCCGTCAACGGCGCATCCGAGGACCAATGCTCCCGAGGCACTTCCCATCGCCGCAGCTGGGATGAGCGGATCGCGAGCCACATGCGCCGACAGTACGAGGGCGCACGGAACGGCGAAGTGCCGCCGTCTGATTCACCACGCTTCGACACGCCGACGGCCTTGAACCGCCGATGCCCGGCACCCGTGCCCCCTGGCGATCACCCGGACTTTGCCGCGCGGAGCGTGGTGGGGGAAAGCCGCGGCGCTCGGCGTACTGAATATCGGGGTGTGCTTTCCCTTGCTCTTCACCGCGGCCGAGCGCCTGCCAGGGGGCCCAGCCGCTCATCGTCGCCGCTCTGGCCGCGATCGTCCTGCACGAGCGCCCCTCAGCCTGGCGAATCGCCTGGGGAGTAGCCGGCGTGGTCGGCGTCGGCTTGGTGGTGATCGGACCGAACGCGGCCCTCGACATCGTGGGGATCGTGGCGGGTCTGGGCAACGCGGCCTCAATGGCGCTCGGGGTGACGCTCACCAAGCGATAGGGACGCCCCGCCGAGGCCAGTCCCACCGCTTTCGCCGGCTGGCAGCTCACCGCAGGAGGCCTATTCCTGGTGCCTGTCACATTTCTTGCTGAGGGGCCACCTCCTGCAGTCAACCCGGCGGCGGCCCTGCGCTACCTCTGGCTGGGTCTGATTGGCGGTCTGATCGCCTATGTCCTGTGGTTCCGCGGCATCACCACACTGCCCGTCACCTCTGTCGCGGTTCTCGTCCTGCTCTCGCCTCTGGTTGCCGCAGTTCTCGGCGCCGTCTTGCTCGGCCAGACACTCGGCCCGATCCAGCTCGTAGGGTTCGCGCTCTCACTCGCCGCGATCGTCGCGGGACAGCTTCCCGCCCCGACCCGCTCACGCGACTCGGTTTCAACATCCATACCCGCCCGGCCGGGCAGCGTCGGCTGGCCTGGGCGATCGTGAACCAGCCCTCGCTGCTGACCGGCGCGGGCAGCGACGCCCCCACCCCGGCAGTCCTGCGCTTCATCGACGAACTCCTCGAGGCGGGCGCGAGTAACATCGCGCGACCGTCGTGCCCGCGCTGCGGTCGGACGGTGGCACTGTCCAAGCTGCTGGACGGGCAGCGGGTCTGCCGCACGTGCTTCGCGCACCACCGGGCGGTGCCCTGCGCTGGCTGCGGAGCCGTCCGCGAACCGGCGACCCGCGATGCCCAGGGCTGCCCGCTGTGTCCGAACTGCCTCAGCAGCGATCCGATCAACCTCGAAGACTGTCATGGCTGCGGACGCCGACGACGCGTCGCGGCCCGCACCCCGGACGGCCCCTGGTGCGGGCACTGCCGACCTCGCACCGCCGCGACCTGCGGGATCTGCGGGCGATCGACACTCTGCGAGATCTCCGCCGCGACCGGCGAACCGTGGTGCAACCGGTGCCAATCCTGGTGGGCCCGCTGCAGCGGCTGCCACACCATCGCCTCGATCCGCGGCGGCACACGAAAGGCACCGCTGTGCGCGAAGTGCCTCAACCCCGACCCAGACTTCTGGGAACGCTGCCCGATCTGCAAAACCACCTGGCAGACCAGCGCGCACAGGCCCTGCCACCGCTGCACTCTCACCCAACGCGCCGACGAGCTGTTCGCCGGCCCCGACGGGTCCGTTCGCCGGGAACTGGCCCCGCTGCAGTCCGCGTTGATCGGTATCGACCGGCCGGTCACCGCCGTCGCCTGGCTGTCGCGGCCAGCCGTCGCCGGGCTGCTGAAGGAGATCGCAGCCGACCAACGCGCGGTGACCCACGACGTCCTCGACGAGCTCGCACCCGGCAAGACCCTTAAACATCTGCGGGCCGTTCTCGTCGCCGGAGGCATGCTGCCCGACCGCGACGAGCGACTCGTCACACTCGAACGCTGGACATCCCGAACCCTCGCATCCCGTGACGATCACGAAGAACGCGCGATACTGCACCGCTACGCGGTCTGGCACCACCTCCGACGCCTGCGAGGCCGCCTGGGCACCGGCCACGCCACCCACCTGCAGATCGCCAACGTCCGCAGCCACATCACCGCCGCCGTCAACTTCCTGGACTGGCTGACCGGCAGCGGTCTGACCCCCACCACCTGCACCCAGCCCGACCTGGACCACTGGAAAGCACGCGAGGACCTCAGCCACCGCGACCAGACCGGCCACTTCATCCGCTGGGCAACCAAGAACCGGCTGGCCAAGGGGCTGACCTTCGGCGCCGAGCGCTGGCAGGGCCCAGTCGGCCCCCACGACTCCGAAGGCCGGTGGGACAACGCTCGCAGACTCCTCCACGACGCAACGCTGACCACAGCCGACCGAGTCGCCGGACTACTCCTGCTCTTCTACGCTCAACGGCTCAGCGCCATCAGCACCCTCACCGTCGACCAGGTCAGCGAGGCGAACGGCCGGGTTTCGATCCAGCTGGGAACCTCCCCGACCGTCCTGCCCGAACCGCTCGCCGCATTGGTCCGCGACCTGATCGCAACACGCCGCCCCTACACAGTGATCGGACACACCGACCAGACGCCCTGGTTGTTTCCAGGGCAACGCCCAGGCCAACACGTCAGCGCCGCTCGTCTCGCCCAACGACTGACCAACGTTGGGATCCAACCTGGCCAGGCCCGATCCACAGCCCTGTTCGCCCTCGCCGAAGAAGTCCCGGCCGCGATCCTGGCCCGCATGCTCGGCATCCACATCCAAGTCGCCGTCCAGTGGCAGAAGGCATCCGCCGGCGACTGGGCCGCCTATGCCGCCGAGGTCCTGCGGGTCCCGGCGTCGAGGGCCTGCAGCCTCCCCGCTCGCTCGGCGAGCACGAGGGGTTCCGCGAGGTGTTGGCCGTGCACATGGCCGCCGTGGCGCCGGCCGGCTGTGCATGGGCACCGCCATCCCGCTCCTGCCGGTCCACCGGGAACTCGTCCGGGAACTCGTCCCGCTGCTCCCCGGCGGGGGCCCTGTGCCCGGGGACCGGGGTCGAGGTCGCCGATGCCGGGCTGCTGGTGGCGCTGGCGGGCGGCGCCGGCACCTGGGCTGTGGTCGTCGGGACGCCCGGCCTCGGATCGCGCCGGCCTGCGCGGGGGTGTACGCCGGCGGCATGGACCGTTTCGCCGCGGCTGTCGGAGATCTCCTCTCCCCGCACTGCTTACCTGTGCGAGGTCTTGGCGTTCGCCGTATCACGGTAGGGCGCCAGGAAGGCGGTCAGCGCCGCCAGCATCGCCTCTGGGGCTTCCTCGGCAGGGTAGTGGCCGCATTCCGACAGGACGATGCTCTCCACGTGGTCGGCGGCAAGCTTCATCGTTGCGCCGACCGATGCCCCGAGGTTCTCCGCACCCCCGATCGCCAGGACGGGAAGGGT
This sequence comes from Kitasatospora sp. NPDC004669, assembly GCF_040609455.1. NCBI lineage: Bacteria > Bacillati > Actinomycetota > Actinomycetes > Kitasatosporales > Streptomycetaceae > Kitasatospora > Kitasatospora sp. NPDC004669. The sequence continues at coordinate 6,889 of NZ_JBEXKB010000096.1, read as the reverse complement.
CAGCCGTCGTGTCTTGCGCTTCTGGTTCTGTTCGATGGTCGTGTCGAGTGCGCGGTAGAACTCGAAGCTGGATCGGCGGGCTTCCGGGTCGGCGGTGAGGGTGTCGATGTAGTGCTGGACGGCGTGGTCGGGCAGTGCCTTCGCGGATTTGGTGGCGAACTGGTGGCCGAAGTAGAGGTGTTCCCGTCCGCTGATCAACTGCTCGTTGATGTCGGTGAGGCGGTTGAAGGCGAAGTGCCAGAGGCGGTCGTTGGCCTCCTGGCTGCCGAAGAGAGGTGGTGTGGGGGAGAGTCCGGGGATTGCGGCCTCGGCGACGGCCAGACGGTCGATCCGGTGAGGGTGGTCCGCGGCGAGGGCATAGCCGGTCCACATCCCGATGTCGTGACCGACCATGGCGAAGCGCTGATGTCCGAGTGCGTCCATCAGCGCGACCATGTCGCGTGCGAGGGTGCCGGTGTCGTACCCGTCCAGGGGTTTGTCGGAGAGCCCGACGCCGCGTGGATCGACGGCGACGACCTGGAAGTCCTGGGCCAGCGCGGGCATCAGGAGGCGCCAGGCGTACCAGGTCTGGGGCCAGCCGGCGTGCAGCAGCAGCGCGGGTCCTTCGCCGCCGGTGACGGCGTGGAGGTGCAGTTCGCCGGTGTCGACGTACTGACTGGTGAAGGTGTCGGTGAATCGGTCCGGGAGGTTCGGCGCCCGGGAGACGGAACCGGGGCCTTCGGGCATGGGCTGGTGGTGTGATGACAGTTTCATGATCATCCTTTGTGGTGGGGCTGTCGCGGTTTCATGGGATGGGCCCGGGAGTGGGCGGAGTCGCGCGGTGCGGTGGTCGCTCAGATGGTGGCGGCACGGCCGGCGAGCGACGCGGACGCCATCGACGCGGACGCCATCGACGCGGTCACGGCCCCAAGGGCGCGGACGGCGAAGACCGGCGTCGTGGTGAAGGCCCCGGAGCCCGTCCGCGGCGCCCGGAATGCATACGGCGGAATCGGCGGCGTCCCGCCCGGCATGGCCAGGGTGTGCGCCGCGGTCATGAGCCGGAACCCTGCGCGCTGCCGGCGTCCGTCGACGGGCGCAACGGCGTGTGCGCGGACGTCTGATGCGGCGTCGTCGGTCATCGTGCGGCCTTTCGGGGCGGGAACCACGGGCTCATCACGTTAAGCATCTTGGACCGATCAGTCAAAGATAGTTTGACCGATCGATCCAAGATGGGGGTAGGCTCGCAGCGGAACTCGCGAGACGAGAGGTGCACACCGTGTCCGGCCGGAAGCAGTTCGATGTTGGTGCGGCCCTCGACCAGGCGATGCGAGTGTTCTGGCAGCGCGGATACGCGGACGCCTCAATCGACGCCTTCGGGTCCGCCACCGGTCTCGGCCGCGGCTCCCTCTACGGCACCTTCGGCACCAAGGACGCCCTGTTCCGTCAGTGCCTCGACCGCTACGCGTCGATCTACGGCGCGCAGTACGCGCAGGCGCTGACGGCCCACCCCGGTGAACCGGTGCGCGCGGTCGAAGCGTTCCTCGACGTCACCCTGAGCCGTATCGCAGACCCGTCGGTCCCCGCGGGGTGCCTCATCGCCCAGTCCGCCGCGCAGGCGCCGACACTGAAAGAGGAGCACAGCATCCAGGTGCGTGCCCTGCTCGACACGCAGCGCCAACGGATCCGCGCAGCACTGGAGGATTCCTCGGCCGACACCCGGACGCTCGACGAACTCGCCACCTTTGTTGTCGCTGTCAACCAGTCGCTGGCCGTACTGAGCCGCGCCGGAACCTCGGACGCCGAGCTGCGATCCGTCGCCCGCCTCGCATGCACAACGGTGGCGGACACCCTCGCCCGGGCGGCGTCGAAGGACGGCACCCACGACTTTCCCGGGCCGTCCATGCTGTGACCCCAGTGACGACCTGTGGCGTTGAGGATCCCGAGGAATGCCTCGCGACCCTCCGGGCAGTCCTGAGTCCTGCAGCATGAGCGCTGACCGCTCGATGACGAGCAGGTGGCGATCGGCCGGTGCCCGTCCCATGTTGCGCAGGCAGATCGAGGAGTACGACGTCCGGCGCGGCATCCGGACCGCCCTGATCGACAGCAGCATCGTCTCCGACGCCACCGGCGGCGAACCCCTGCGCCGACGCGTCCCTCGCCTGCTGTGCCGTGCCCTGGGGGAGCACCTCGCCCGCTGGTGGAGCGGGTCGGACGTCGCGGCCGCGCGATGGATACAGTCCAGCAGCGCGCCGCGCGTCGATGGACAGGCCCTGCAGGGTCCGCGCGCACCCGGCCGCACGCGGCCGCGCGTTTCTCCTGGACGACGGCGTGTTTCACCTGGACGAGGGGTCCGGCGCATCCGCACCGCACGCCGCACGCCGCACGCCGCACCGCGCGTCCGCACCACACCGCGCGGACCTTGCCCCGCACCGCAAAGCGGTTGCGGGGCACCGTGTGGCCGGCGCCGCACCGCGTGTCGCCGACTGTGGTGTCGATCATGGACATGCCGGGAGGGGAAAGCCCTTGACCGGGGCGAATCGGGCGGGACAACACGCTGGCCAAGGGGGCGGACAAAGGGGGTTGGTCAGACCGCGGACAAGCGGGTGGTGTGCACCGTCGGCCGCGTCCGGGCGCTCGCCCGGCTGCCCGGGCCGGCCACCGTGCCGGTAACGGCCTCCTGCTGACGGAAGACCAACCCGATGGCCCACCACCTCGCTCGCCGCGCCTGCGGACATCTCCGCCGGCACCTCCATGCCCCCGACGACGAATCGGCCCGTTTCCGCAGGCCAGCGGGCCCGGTCAGGGGGCACCGGCGTGGTGACAACCCGCTTCCCCCTACGGTGGAAGCGGGGCTCGACACAGCCGGTCAGGAAGAGAGCGCTACTGCCCGCGACCACCACCGCGCCCTCCCCATCGTCGCCACTGCCCGGCTGCCTGCTGCGCCGCTTCGGCGCTGACGCCGCGATCTGGTGCCGGTTCGGCCGCGACAGCCGGCACTCCCTCGCGGCCGCGCTCGACAACCCGGACGGCGACCGGCTGTTCGAAGCCGCGCAGGCCGCCCACGCCCGGGCCCGGGAGAGGCGTGGCGCCAGGCGGAGCGCGAGCAGCGCCGTCCGGCCTGCACCCGCGGCCGGGGACGGGGACCTCATCGCCGCCCACTGCCTCCACCTGCACCACATCCGTATGGGCGAGCTGCGCGACGCGGACCACTGGTTCCACCAGGCCGCCCGCCTGGAGGAAGGGGCTTCCTCGGAACCCCTACCGCCCTCCCTGCCCGACGTCGCGGACTGCCCACGCCTGTCGTACAAACCGGCCCGCCGATCCGGGACACCACCGGTCTGCCGAGCGCGCTGCGCGAGGCCGTCGGCGACCTTCCCGGCGGCACCGACGAGATGTGCGGACCGTTCACCCTGCCCACCGGCGACATCGCCCATCAGCTCCGGGAACTGACGGCCCACTGACCCCCCCAACTGGGTCCGCGCCACCAACGGTGGGGGCCCGGCCTCCGCTCGAGGCGAACTCCATGCCCATCCACGACCCCGCGTCCACGACCCCGCGACCCTCGCCGTGGCCACCCCGGCCGCCGGCCCCGCGCGGGGGACCGCAGGACCGGGAAGCCCGGTGCCGACGGGAGGGTGTGCGGCGGGACCGGGCCGGCTTGTTGACGTTCGGTCGGCAGGGCCGTGTCGTGGTGCGGTGCCGGGCAGGACGGTGATGCGGGTGCCGCCGGTCACAGCCTCCTTCGTGCACCGCACCGGTGGGGTCAGAGCGTCACGCGAAGCGGGAACTGCGGACCGGGCCGGCGGAGCGGATGCGGTCGCGCGGGCCCGTGGCGGGCCGGTTTGCCGCGCGAGTGGCGAAGGCCATGAGGGTGTCCTCCGCGTCGGGAGGGGTCCGGCCGTCGCCTTCCGGGGCGGTCGGGGCGGCGGCCAGGATCGCCTCGGCGAGCTCCTCGGCCGAGCGCTGGTCGGGCTCGGCCTCCTGCGGTCCGCCGTCCTCGTCGAACTGCAGCCCGGGTTCCCACGGGGCGCTCACGATCTGCCCCAGCAGGGTGGAGACATCGGCCGTCACGGCGGGCGGGTCCGTCCAGCAGGTGGCGTGCTCGAAGAGCAGCTCATCGTCCGCCCGCTCGTGCAGCTGCGCCACCACGGCGGGATCGCACTCGTTCAGGTCGTACGCGACCACCAGCACACCCGGGGTGCCCGGCTGGTACGGCGCCGTCGGCACCCCGAGCAGTTGCGCGGCCGCCAGCCCGAGTGCCCGGCTGCCCCGGTCGGCCAGTAGTCCGACCGAGGCGGGCCGGCGGTCGGTGGCGGCCAGAACGGCGAGCAGCCGTTCCAGACCGTAACGGCAGTGCCCGAAGTCGTCCTGCAGGTAGGCCCAGCGGCCGCTCATGCCCTGGTCGAACCCGTGCGGTGAGAGGGTGGTGAGCAGGCCACCGGTGAGCACGTAGTGCCAACCGCGCAGGTCCTGCTCGTCGACCGGTGGCAGCGCCGCGGCCCGCTCCAGCATCCGCCCGACCCGCTGCCCCGGGCCCACCCAGACCCCCTCGGGGGCGGGCAGCGCCTCGTACACCTCCCGAGCCAGCAGGATCTGACCGCACATGAGCGCGTTGTAGACCGTCAGGTAACGATCCGGCCAGTCACCGAGCCGGGCGTCGTGCTCACGCAGCACGGCCAGCGCCTCGGTGTGCCGCTCGCAGCCTTCGAGGGCGGAGACCAGTTCCAGCAGAACCCTGCGCAGGCCGAGCTGCCGGGCGGGCTGCGACTTGGGCTTGCGGCGGAACAGACCGGTGCGCACCGGAACGGCCGGCCGCGCCTGGACCAACCGCAAAGCCTCCCGCAGCGCGGGGACAGCCACCGCGTCGATGCCGCGCTCGATGCAGGCATAGCCGTAGGCGTAGAGCCGCTCGGCCTCCCCGGGCCTGGCCGTCAACGCTGTCGAAGCCTCCGCCAAGTCCTCGAAACCGGCGCCCTTGGCCAGTTCGGCCACCAGCGGTGCCATCTCGGCGGGCGGGAGCCGGTCTGCTGCGGAGCGCAGCACCCGCATCGATCCCTGCGAGTCACCGGACTCGAAGAGCTCCCAGGCTTTGGACAGTTCGGCGGCCACGTGTCTCCAGGATTGGGGGTGTCAGGACCTCAGAATGATCACCGACCGACCGCCGTCCGGGCAACCCGGTTTCCACCGGTGCCCCGACCGCCGGGGAGGAACAGGCCGGGCCTGGATCCGTGTGCCGGTCCCGAAGTGCTCGAGGTTGTACGGCACCGCTTTCCTGTCTGCCGCGGGCGGCCCAACGGCGAGTGCGGCCTCGCCTCCGCGCTGCTCGACGCGGCACTCGTGGACCGGGCCTTGGCCGACCCCGGCCGGCTGCGCGAGCGCCTGGCCGAGGCCGAAGCGGGCCGCGCGGCCCGCACCAGGCAGTGGGGCCGCGCGGCCTCGACGGGGCCCGCATCGAGCTGTGCTGGACCACCGCTGGGCCCGGGGAGGAAGCCCGACGGCTGGAGGCCGGGCCCTGCCTCTCACTGGACGCCCGGATGCTGTGGAACCGGCGCCCGCCACGCGGATCCCGGCCGCCCGCTGAAATCCGGCCGTGCCGTATCCGAGGCTGTCGGGGGCGGGCGCTATGGTGCTCGGCCGTGGACGTTGCCGATCTTGACTGCCGGGTCCGGACGCGGTCCGGGATCGCGAAGACGTCCAGGCGCCGGAAAATGACTCGGTCTGTCTGATCCGACGGCCTTCCGAGCTCAATCGCTTCGAGCATGTCTCGCGTGCAGTGGATGCTGATCATCAATCCACTGGGACGGAAGATGTGCCGGCCCGGCCGGTCGGACTCCGAGGCGCGGAGAGATCCCGGAGCGAGTCCAGCGCCGCGTTGGCCGATTGCCGAGTCATACCGATCTGTAACGGGCCAGCTCGACGAGTGTGTCTGCGGCTTCGCCATAGCCGGCGGTACTGGCGAGGGGCTTTCGATCGATCACTCGCACAGACTAGCGAGCGGGCCCCGCAGGCCAGATCCACAGGCATTCGGGCAGTTCCAATATCCGACTCCACCATTACACATCTCGGACCCCACCGTCCTGGCCGACTACCAGGCCGTCCTCCAGCCGGGCGCCGTCATCGCTGGCCCGCTCGCCGAGACCCTTCGCGCCGGAAGACTTGACCAAGATGCCTTGGAGTGGCTCAAGACGAACTTCTACAAGACCGAACTGGAGCTGGGCCGTTGTATGCGCCTACCCCAGGAAGGCCCCTGCGAGTGCGACCTCTACCTGAACTGCGCGAAGTTCATCACCACCCCGCAGTACGCTCCGCGGCTCCGCGAGCGCCTGTGCGTCGAACAGCAGCTGGTCATCGACGCTGAAACGCGCGGCTGGGACCGCGAAGTCGAGCGTCACCAGCGCACCGTCGATCGCATCAGAGGCCTCCTCGACGACCGCGGTGAGCCGCAGCTCTCGCCTCCGGTCGATCACCCATGAACGCAGAAACCCCTGGCCATGGGCCGCTGGCAACGCCAAGATGCCCTCATGCGCTTCCCTCGTTCCTCGGACCCCGAACTGCTCGACGTCATCGACCGCTACGTCAAGCCGGCAACGCAGGGGGTCGGGCGCTACCTGCTCCTCCATTCCAGCCGTGCGCGGCCGGTCCCTGCTCGAGGTATTCGGCGAGCTTCTCCCGGCACCGCGCCGACAGCTTGCATCGCTGCCCACCCGGTCCCCGTGAGGCCAGCGCCCCGATCCCGTCCTCCCGCCAGGCCTGGTGCCACTGGTAGGCCGATTTCGCGGTCACCCGCAGCCTGCGGGCAACCTCCCTCGGCGGGACACCTTCGTCGAACAACGCGGCGGCCTCCAGTCGCACCGCCTCGCGGCGCTGACGTGCCTTCGCCGTCAGCCCGCCCCCATCCGCATAGCGCATA
>NZ_JBEXKB010000095.1:0-24273 GCF_040609455.1 Kitasatospora sp. NPDC004669 | reverse complement strand
ACGACAGCAGGCTCACGGACAACAGCCGGTCACCGCATCAACTCTGGTGCACAGTCACTCGTACGAGGTGGTGCATGTTGACTCGTACGCCGACAATTCGGCCCGGTCTCCCGATCCGTACGGTCCGAAGGGCCCCAGCTCGCCGGGCCGTCGGGCGCCAAGCAGTGGACCGGCTCCCTTGTGTCGGAACTCGCCTGCCAGCACGCCGCGGCCTCCGCGCGCTCGTGGTCGTCAGCCGATTCCCCCACTCGCACCGTCGCAGCGATGGTCACTGTGCGTAGATGATCACGGGTCGCAAGCAGGTCCCCGAGCGGGCCTGCGGCGGCGTCCGGAAGGTGCCGCACGACGCCTCCGACGCGAGGGTCGGGCCGGCGCGGCACCCTCCTGAGAGATGCGCTGCTCGGGTTGCTGTGGAGTCCTGGTCAGGCTCCGCCGAGGCGGATGGCTTTGACCAGGAGCAGGACGGCGGCGAGGACGAGGTAGCCGCGCAGGGCGAGCATGCCGAGCCGTAGTGCTGGTGACCACTGGACGGGCTTGAGCAAGGCGAGGGGGGGCATCCGCCAGGCGAGCTTCTCGGCCGTCGGCATCACGGGCGCCGGAGCCTGGGCCGGGGCGCCGGAGCGCCGACGGGCGATCCTCAGCCCGGCGGCAGCCGCGATGAGCGCGCCGACCAGGACGACGGCGAGCCAGATGGTGAGGGCCTTGACATCGATGTGCGGGAAGAGGGTAGCGGTCATCAGGGTGGCGGAGAGCAGGAGCAGGACGGCGATGATCAGGGTGGCGAGGAGGTTGAGCCAGCGGGGGTTGACCCAGGGTCCGAGGACTTCGGGGTCGTTGCAGAGCAGGAGCAGGAAGACGCTGGCGGAGGGCAGGAGGAGTCCGGCAAGGGCCTGAACGGCTTCGGTGATGACCCCCAGCGGGGCGCCGGGGATGAGGACGATGGCGGCGGCGAGCAGCACCATCAGGCTGTAGGAGGCGTAGAACTTCTTCGCTTCGCCGAAGCCGCGGTGCAGGGAGTGCCGCAGGTTGAAGACGTCGCCGAAGGCGTAGCTGGTGGCGAGGGTGACGGCGGCGGCGCCGATGATGCTGGCGTCCATGAGGACGATGGCGAACATGACGCCGAGTGCGTGGCTGTGCTGTTCGAGGGCGTGGGCGACGCCGGCGGCGTCGGTGAAGTTGCCTTCGAAGCTTGTGCCGCGGGCGGCGTAGTCGGCGATCATGACGAGGGCGGCTGCTCCGACGACGACGACGATCGAGCCGATGACGGTGTCGGCGCGTTCGTAGCCGATGAAGCGCGGGGTGATGCGTTTGTCGATGACGTTGGACTGCTGGAAGAAGAGCTGCCAGGGGGCCACGGTGGTGCCGACGATCGCGATGATCAGCAGGACCGCGTCGCCCGTGATGCCGCCCTGGATTCCGGGGACGACGAAGTGGTGTGCGGCCTGGCCCCACTTGGGCCCGGAGAGCAGGGTGAGCGGGATGAGCAGCAGGCTGACGGCGATGAGGGCGAACATGGCGCGTTCCCAGCGGCGGAAGGAGCCGCTGGCGGTGACGGCGATCAGCAGGAGGGCGGAGAGCGGCACCACCCAGTACTTGGATGCGCCGAGGTACTCGGCGGCGAGCGAGATGCCGATGAACTCGGTCACGATGGTGAGGAAGTTGAGGACGAAGAGGTCGCCGACGCTGAACCAGCCCCAGAACTTGCCGAAGCGTTCGTTGATCAGGCGGGCGTGGCCGACGCCGGTGACGGCGCCGAGGCGTACCACCATCTCCTGGTTGACGATCAGGACCGGGATGAGCAGCAGCAGGACCCAGAGCAGGGAGTAGCCGTAGTTCTGGCCGGCCTGGGCGTAGGTGGCGACCCCCCCGGCGTCGTTGTCGCCGACCATGACGATGATGCCGGGGCCGACGATGGCCAGCAGGGTGAGCAGACGGGTCTTGAGGCTCGGGCGCTCTTCGGCGTGGTCTCGGGGGATCCGGCCGAACGCGCCTTCGATGTCGCCGAGGTGGGCTTCGTCCAGGACTGCGCTGGGCCGCGGAGCGCCGGGTGTCCTGGGGGCCGGTTTGGCGGGTGCGGGTTTGGGCGCCGCCGGTGCCGGTGCGGGAGGGGTGGGCTTTCCTGGTGCGGCGGGGTGTGCGTCCTCGCGCTTCGGCGGAGGCTGGGTGGGGCCTTCTGCGGGAGAGGGTGCGGGGCGGTCGTTGCGGTCCGGGTGGTTCTGAGGGTTCGTCATCCGTCGAGATCCGTGGCGTTCATGGCCTCGTTCGGGGCTTCGTCGGCTCCGTGGGTGGGGTGCGGGGCGGGCTCGCGCCGGCGCCAGTCTTCGGGGATCACCGTTTCCAGGATGTCGTCGACGGTGATGACGCCGAGGATCTGGTCCTGGTGGTCGACGACGGGCACGGTGAGGAGGTTGTAGTCGGTCATCAGCAGGGCGACGTCCTCGACGTCGGTGTCCGGGAGCACCCGGACCGGTTCGGTGACCATGACCTGTTCCAGGCGGGCGCCCGGATCGGCTTGCACCAGGGCGACCAGGGTCGCCGTGCCGATCAGCCGCGTTCCGTCCCGGACGACGTGGACGCTGGTGAGGGCCTCGGGCTGCAGGGTCCGGGCCGCCCGGACGAGGCCGAGCACCTCGGTGACGGTGGCGTCCGGGGGCGCGGTGAGGATGTCGAGGGCCATCAGGCCGCCGGCGCTGGAGGGGTTGAAGCCCATCAGGGTGAGGACCTTGGTGCGCTGGCCGGCCGGCAGGGCGTCGAGTACCGGCTGGCGGCGGTTCTGCGGGAGGTCGTTGATCGCGTCGGCGGCGTCGTCCGCGCGCATGCGGCCCAGCACCTCGGCGATCTCGCGGTCGCTCTTCTCCGCGAGCAGGCGCGTCTGCGAGTCGGGCTCCAACTCCTCGAAGACGTCCGCCTCCAGCTCGGGATCGGCGTGGACGGTCTGCAGGATCTCGTGCGATTCGGTGCGGTTGGCGTCCTCCAGCAAGTCGGCCAGGTCGGCCGGTTTGAGCCGAGCCAGGCGCCCGAACGGACCGCGCACGCGTGCCGACTGGGCGTGGCCGATGAGCGGTTCGAAGGCCTTCCAGTCCCGCCAGTGCGGCTCGCTCTCACCGGCGAGGAAGCCGAACAGCCGGGGGCGGTGCGGGTGGGTGTCCAGGCGATCGACCACCCAGCCGTCGGGGCGCTGACGCAACTCCAGGTCGTGCGCCCGCACGAGCTCGGCGTCGGCGACGTCGATCACCCGGTGCCCGAGGACATCGGCGCGCAGCAGGACCTCCCCTTCGCGCCGCTCGAAGGGGCGCAGGTCCACGACCTCGCTGGTGAGCCGGATCTGTTCGCCGTCGAAGGCCGCGACCTGCTCGATGGGCAGGAAGACCCCGCGCTTGCCGACCTGCACGACCAGCCCGGCGACCAGGGGGTAGTCGCGCCCGCGCAGGCGGACGATCACATCGGACAGGCGGCCCACGGCCGTGCCGGCGCGCCCCACCAGTGGGCGCCGCAGCAGTTGGGAGAGAGACACGACGCGGTCCACGCTAGGACGCTAGCCTCGCTTCGGCCGGGGCCCGTGGGACGCACCGTGCCGCAGCCGACACCCGACTCGAATGGCGTAGTTCGTACCGGTCGGGGCAGGCCGCGCAGGCGTCAGGACCGCGGCCGACGGCGGTGGGCTTCCTCGACGAGCTGCCGGGCCAGGTCTCCGGTCAGGTCGAAGTGACGTTCGAGCCAGACGGCGTCGTGACCGTGGGTGGCGAATATCCACGCGGTGTAGAGGCGGTTCATGGAGGGCGGATCGGTCGTCGGCAGGAGCGGCCGAAGCGCGTCCTCGGGGAAGTCCGCCACGGTCGGGGCGGTGAACCACGCTTCTGCCGTATTGCGGGCGAGCTGCTGGGAGTGGTGGCGGGAACGGGTCCGACGCGCAAAGGCCACCGCCACCAGAATGCCGAGGACGGCGACCGCGGCCCCGCCCAGCGCCGCGCCGACGACAGGCCGGTCCGCGGCGGGCGACAGGCCGATCGTGGCCATGGCCGCCGCGCCCACGACGACGGCGGTGAGCGCCGCCATACCCTCGCCGGTCCGCAGGTGGGGTATCGCCCTCATTCGCACCACCTTCCCTTCCCCCATTGTGGCGCGGCTTCCGGGCCGATCACCAAGGGCTCTGCAGTTGAGGGGACGTGTGGTCGTGGCTGCGTGTGGAGAACACCGGACCGGACGTCGATCCAGCCGACCTCCTGAAGCTCCGCCAGCCGTTCCAGCGCGGCCAGGGCCGCACGGGCACGACAGGCGCGAGGCTGGGGCTGGCGCTCGTGGACGCGATCGTCGCGGCGCACGGCGCCGGCTGGACCACCACCGCCCGTCTGGGCGGCGGCCTCACCCACATCCTCGACTTCCCCGCAAGGTGACCGCCATGCTGCGCATCCTCGTAGTCGAGGACGACACCGTCCTTGCCGATCTCGTCGCCGAAGGCCTGCGCGAGCAGGGCATGGTCGTCGACGTCGTCCACGACGGCGCCGCCGCGCTCAGCCGCGCCGGCCGGATCACCCCCGATGTCGTCGTCCTCGACCGCGACCTGCCGCTCCTGCACGGCGACGACGTGACACGGGCGCTGATCCGTGGCGGCTCTTCGGCCCGATCCTGATGCTGACTGCAGCAGCGTCGGTCGACCACCGGGTCGAGGGCCTCCGGCTCGGCGCGGACGACTACCTCGCCGAGCCGTTCACGTTCCGCGAGCTCGTCGCCCGCGTCACTGCGCTGGGCCGCCGCGCCCCTGCCCGCCAGCCCGCCGTCCTCGAACGGGGCGACCTGCGGCTCGACGTCCACCGCCACGAGGCCCGCCGCGTCGGCCGCCCTGTCGTCCTCACCCGCAAGGAGTGCGGCGTCCTGACCGAACTCCTGCGCGCCGACAGCGGGATCGTCAGCGCCGGGGACATCCTCAACCGGGTCTGGGACGAGCACGCCGACCCGTTCACCACCGCTGTGCGCACCACCGTCAAGACGCTGCGGTGAAAGCTCGGCGCCTCCGACCCGATCACCACCGTCGTCGGCCGCGGCTACCGCCTCACCTGAACGGTCCCGCACAGGCGTCGCCGTCCCGGCGGGACCGACGCAGGCAGCCGGCCGCGCTGCGCGGCCCGGGCCGCGCAGCCGCTGCAGCCCCGGGCTGGGGCCCGACGCCGGAGGGGCCCTGGGCCGCCGCGCCGGGGCCGCACCGGGCGCCGGTCCGCTGGTCGAGGCCCACATGCCCTGGCGGGTGGGCGGTGCCGCCGGTCGCGGCGGCACGCCACACCGTGCGTCTGATCCCGGTGACCGGGGGTCCGGTCAGTGGAAGAACGGGTCGTCGATGACCTGGGCCCAGCTTCCGTCGGGCTGGCGGCGCACGACCTCGGTGGTGTCCGTGGTGAGGGGGTCGGGGCCCAGGCCGGTGAGGGTGGCGCGGTTCGACAGGAGCGCAATGTCACCGACCTGGCGGATGTCGCGCAGTTCGAGGGTCAGGCGGGCGTCGGCGTCGATGAGGTGGCGCAGCCCCTCGCGGATCGCGTCGGTGCCGGTGAGGTGGGTGCCGGGGGTGGGGACGAAGTGGGCGTCGGGTTCGTAGAGCGACAGCAGGCCGTCGAGGTCGCCGGCCGCCAGGTACCGGGTGAAGAACTCGCCCAGCTCCTGGGGGGTTTGGGGGCGCGGTCGGGCGCCGGCTCCGGTGGGGCGGTCGCCCCAGCCGGCGCCGGCGAGGATGTCGTTCCAGGTCGGGCGGGCTCCGTGGGGCAGGTGCAGGCGCAGCAGTTCGCCGGGGAAGCTCATCGGGGACGCCTTGTGCGGCTTGGCGAGGGCCTGGGTGAGGATGGCGTCGGTGAGGGCGTAGCCCAGGTCCATGCGCGGCAGGAGGGTGTGCGCGTCGTCGGCGAGGCCGTCGGGCAGGCTCTCGCGCCGGGCACCGAGGATGTCGGTGCCGATGCCGGCCTGTGTGAGGGCCACGACGGTGCCCTTGCGAGGGGCGATGCCTTCGGAGGTGTGCAGGGCGATGGCGTCCCACACGACGGCGATGCGCTGCTCGTCGACGTCGTGGCGGCGCAGGAACGCGGCGGCGGTGTCGGCGCCGTCGACCTCGAAGCGCTGGTCGCCGTTGCCGTCCTCGCTCAGGCCGATGTCGTGCAGGACGCAGGCGACGAACAGCAGTTCGTCGTCGTAGTCCGTGCCGGGGCGCAGTCCCTGGGCCCGGGCGTGGGCGCGGGCGAAGAGGTAGCTGCGGACGCTGTGGTTGTAGACGAAGGTGGCGGTCGACTTCTCGGCGTAGGTGTCGCAGGCCCGGGTCAGCTCGGTGTCGGGCAGGTCGAAGTGCTCGAACACGTTCGGGGGCGTTGCGGTCATGGTGTGGTCCTTGGTGTGTCGGGGTGGGTGTCGGCGCCGGGCTGCGGCCTGGGCGAGGGCCGCGGTTCGCGGCGGTGGGCGCCCCGGGCGCGCCGGCGGGGCCGTGCGGCCCGTGGGCGCTGTCCGCCGGGGCGGCAGCTGCCCTGCGCCGCGTGGGGTGGGCCGCGCGGCGCGCGGGGTCTACAGGGACGCGGTGAACGCGGCGATGTGGGCGGCGACCTGGTCGGGGACCTCCAGCGGGGACAGGTGGCCGGCACCGTCGAGGACTTCGAGGCGGGCGGTGGGGATCGCCGGCAGCAGGTGGCTCCCCAGCACACCGGGCGGGTCGATCTTGTCGTGGCTGCCGGCGAGGACCAGCACGGGCACGTCGATGCCGCCCACGCGGTCGGAGACGTCCTGGGCCATGCCGTGGCGGGGCCATTCGAGGCGGGCCTCGGAGCCGGCGCGCAGGCTGTCCTCGACGACCTGGCGGCGCAGCTCGTCGCCGAGCTCGCGGTGGGTGAGCATCTGGTCGATCCCGGCGGCGACGGTCGCCTCGCTGTCGTAGGCGTGGGAGGCGTTGTCCTGGATCTGCTCGGTGATGCCGACGGGTGCGGCCGGGGCGGGGGCGACGAGGACGACGCCTGCCAGGCCGGCGGGCTTGCGGGCGGCGACCATCTGGGCGATCTTGCCGCCCATGGAGTGCCCGACGAGGACGAAGCGGTCGTGGCCGAGCTGGTTGAGGACCTGCTGGGCGTCGTCGGCGAGGCGGTCCAGGCCGTAGGGGCCGGGCAGGTCGGCGGAGTCGCCCCACCCGCGCTGGTCGTAGGCGGTGAACGGCTGTGCGGGGTCCAGGTGGCGCAGGACCGGGATCCAGGTGCGGCGCGAGCCTCCCCAGTAGTGGAGCAGGACCAGGGGGATGCCCTCGCTCTCGCGGACGTGGGCGTACAGCTGGCCGCCGGGGACGTCGAAGTACCGGCCGGTCACGTTCTGCGGTGCCATGGTCGTCTCCTTCGGCGGGGTCCGGCCGTGCCCGGGATGGGCGGCAGCCCCGCGCTTCGCCTCCGATCGTGCCCCGCGCCCGTGCGCACTGGCCACGGCTCGTTTGCCACCTTCCGTAATTTTCTGGCCACGGCGGCGGGGAGCTTGCCCGTGTTCCGGGCCACGACCGCAACCGCCTGAACACGGAGGATTCTCGGCTGCGATGTCGCACCTGCGGCTTCGCAGCCCGGGCGCGAGTGCGCCAGTTGATTACGGGCGTACTATTCGGGCCATGGACAGGCACCGTGTGGCAGTGCTGGCTCTCGACGGCGTGCTGCCTCTCGATCTCGGGATTCCCACGCAGATCTTCAAGGGCGGCCCGCACACCCCGTACGAGGTGACGGTGTGCGGGGACGACGAGGAGGTGGTCACGACCAGCGCCGGGTTCACGCTGGGACTGTCGGCCGGCCTGGGGGCGCTCGCTGAGGCCGACACGATCATCGTGCCCGGCTTCGAGGACTTCCGGCGGCCCCCGCATCCGCGGGTGCGGGCGGCGTTGAAGCTGGCGGGCCGCGCAGGGATCCGGATCGCGTCGATCTGCACGGGCGCGTTCGCGGTGGCCTCGGCGGGGCTGCTCGACGACCGGACCGTCACGACGCACTGGGCGAGCGCCGACGCGCTGGAGGAGCTGTATCCGCGGCTGCGGGTGGACCGCAACGTCCTCTACATCGACGACGGCGCCATCCTGACGTCCGCGGGTGTCACCGCCGGGATCGACCTGTGCCTGCACATCGTCCGCAAGGACCTGGGTGCCGCGGTCGCCAACGAGGTCGCCCGGGAGATCGTGGCCGCGCCGCACCGCGACGGCGGGCAGGCCCAGTACATTGCGCGCAGCCTGCCCACGCCGGTCGCCGCGAACCTGGCCGGCACCCGCGAGTGGGCGCTCGCCCGCCTGCAGGAGGACCTGACGCTGCCTCAGCTCGCCGCGCACGCGGGCGTGTCCGCGCGGACGCTGACGCGCCAGTGGCGCCAGGAGACAGGGGCCAGTGCCCACCAGTGGCTGCTGACGGCGCGCCTGGACCGGGCGCGGGAGCTGCTGGAGACGACCGACCTGCAGGTGGAGCAGGTCGCGCTGCGCTGCGGGCTGGGCAGCGGGGCCAATCTGCGCGCCCGCTTCCGCGACGTGGTGGGCACGACGCCCACCGCCTACCGGCGGGCCTTCCAGCACCGCAGCCAGGCGCCGTGAGCGTCAAGGCCGGGCCTCGGGCGGGCGACCCGGACGGCGAGGCTGCCGACGGCGCGCAGGCCTAGCGGTCCGCCGCCACCAGCTCTGCACTGTCCACCGGCACCGCCCCGGCGCTGCGCGCGGCGTTGGCGAGCTGGATCCGCGAGCGCACACCGAGCTTGATGAGGACGCTGCTAAGGCGTGTCTGACAAATGATCACCTGGCTGGTTCGCGGAGCCAGAGGGTCAGGGAGGCCAGGATGATTCCGGCGCGGTAGCGGTCGGCGAGCTTGTCGAACCTGGTTGCGATCGCGCGGAACTGCTTGAGGCGGGCAAAGCATCGTTCGACCACGTTGCGGTCGCGGTAGACCGCCCTGGTGAAGGCCGGAGGCCGGCCGCCCCGGGATCCGCGTCGTCGGCGATTGCCGGCCTGTGCCGGCGCGCGGGATGCGGATCCCGTCGAGGATCCGGCCGAACGCGGTGGCGTCGTTGACGTTGCCCGGGGTGAACACGATCGACAGCGGCAGGCCGCGGCCGTCGACAGCCCGGTGGACCTTGGTGGTCAGCCCTCCCCGGAACCGGCCGAGGGCCTGGCGCGTCTGTGATTGGCCCGGATCATCCAGTTCGCCCCCGCCTGTGGCCCCTAATCCTGCCGCCGGTCGGCCGACGCTCGGGTCAGCCGGCGGCCGACGAGCCCCGGAACGCCCCGGCCAGCACCGGGACCAGCCAGCGCTCGATCTGCCCCGGGGGCTCGGCGGCCAGTTCGGCACCGACCGGCGCCAGCGCGAGCCAGTTCAGCAGGCCGGCCGCGCACCGGATCCGGAAGTTCAGCTCCTGATCGCCGACGCCGGGGAGCATCGGCGAGAGCTCCTGGACGATGTCCCGCCGTGACTGCCGGAACTTCGCTGTCAGCCGGTCCCAGCCCTTGGGCGGGTCGATCCCGACCCGCGCCACCGTGCGCATGACCGCCAGCTCCCGCCCACCGGCCGCCAGTGCGCGCATCATCGGCCCGGCGAAGGCGGCGGCCAGCTCCTCGATGTCCGAATCGGCTTCGAGCGCGTCGACCGCCGCCATCTGCGCGTCCAGGTACCGCTCCAGCGCGTCCTCTATCGCCGTGTCGCACAGCGCCTTCAGCGACCCGAAGTGGTAGCTCACCGCGGCCACGTTGGCCTCGGCGCGGTCGGTGACCTCACGCAGGGTCACGCCCTCCTGGCCGCGCTGCGCGAGCACCTCCACCACTGCGGACAGCAGGCGGTCTCGCGTGCGCTGGCCGGCCTCGCGGCGTTGATCTGTCCTTTCCCTCACCATGGAAGAAGTCAAGCAGCTGCTTGATTTTGCTGTCAAGCAGCCGTCCCATGTGGGGCACAGTACCCGCCTCGCAACTCAATCAAGCATTCGATTGACAGGCTCGACGGCCCGCTCCTACAGTTCAAGCGATCGATTGATTTGTGAGGCGCCACCCGACGCCGACCGATTCAGCGCGCCTCGGATCCCGAAGGCCGACCTGGAGGAGCAGGACATGAAGTCGCTCAGCTGGAAGACGATCACCGCCACCACCGCGGCCGTGAGCCTGGGCAGCCTCGCCCTCGCCGTCGCACCGTCCCAGGCCGCCGGCCCCGCCGGCGGCAGCGCGCAGGTGCGCTCCGTCAGCGGATCGCCGGACCACGCGGACCTGACCCCCGGCCAGTTGGCGGCGCTGCCGCTGACCAACCGCCACCTGACCCGGCACGAGATAGCCAACCTGGCCATCGTGCTGAACGCGTACCACGTGGCGGAGGGCCACAGCCTGGACGTCGACGCGTTCATCAACAGCTTCACCGCAGACGGCGTCTTCAACGACAAGGTCGCCGGCCAGAGCTACCAGGGCCAGGCGCTCGGCGACGTGCTGACCCGGATGGCCGGCATCTTCCCCGACGTCCACCGCGACCTGAAGAGCATCACCGTGAACGGCGACGTGATCAGCCTCGAACTGTCCATCCAGGGCACCTTCGAGGGCCCGGTGCCGACGCCGGCGGGCACCCTCAAGCCGACCGGCGCGAAGATCGACGCGCCGACCGCCGACTTCTGGTACCTGCAGGACGGCAAGATCAAGAAGTTCGACTGCTTCGTCGGATACACCGTCATGTACGCCCAGATGGGCGTGAACCTCGACTGGGCCGGGGCGGTCGCCAAGGGATGAACCACCGCTCGGCGGCTTCCGAGGATCCGTCAGGGGCTGTCCGGCCGCAGGCCGGGCAGCCCCTCCCCTGGGTCAGCAGAACGGGCCCTGCCAGCGGCGATCAGGTCGAGGCCGAACCGCGGCTCAAGGAGGTCCTGCGGCGGTACGGACCGGATCACGTGGTGCACCGCGCCGTTTCGGAGGCCCGGCCGGCCTGCTCGCCGACGACGCCAACGGTTCCACCACCGACGGCACCGCCGTCATCCAGTGGCGGGCCGACAACGGTGCGAACCAGCACTGGAAGCTCACCCAGCTGACTCGGGTCGGCGCCTACAGCGACGGCCTGATGGCCTATGGCCAGACCTACGAGGCGACCTTCCACAACCAGACCATCCGCATGATCGCCCACACCTCGGTGTCCGGCTCCCTGCCGCGGGTGCGGCTGAGCAACCTCTACGGCAGCTCGCCGCTGACCGTCGGAGCCGTCGACCTCGCCCAGCAGAGCAGCACCGCGGGCACGGCCGTGACCGGCACCCACCGCACAGTGACGTTCAACGGCTCCACCAGCGTCACCATCTCCGCACCCATGAGGGGTGGGCCTGTCAATGGGCAGGCTGAGATGCCCGGGACTTGCATCCGGGGTCTCTTTATTCGGGGGTGTCCGCGTGCGCCTGGCGGATGACCTACGGTGAGCAGATCCGTGAGACCGTGAACCAGTGGACCCTGACGAGCGGCGCGTTCGACGGCGTCATCGACTTCGACAAGGTGATGCAGAACCCCGGCAACCCGCTGGCGCCCAACCCCACGTACGACTCCGGCGACCACCTGCACCCGAACGACGCCGGGTACCAGGCGATGGCCGACGCGGTCGACCTGATCTACGGGCGGCTGACCGGCCGGGCCGGCGTGTGCTCGGCCACCATCCCCCGACAGCCCTGCTCCACGCCCAGCCACCAATGATCCGTCCTTCAGCCCCGGCCTTCCAGAGCGAGCGCTACAGCAGCCGCCGGGCTGTCCGCCACGACAAGGCCTGGGACGGCTCCACCACGCGCATCGGCGATCTGCCAGCTACCCAGACCGACCACCGGCTCGACGCCCTGCCGTACGGCCATCGCCACCTCGGCGAGCGTCCCCCATGACCCGCCGACGGCGATGACCGCATCCGCGGAACCGACCAGGACGCTGTTACGGGCCTGGCCCATGCCGGTGGCAATGGCAGCAGTCAGGTGTGGCGAGGCCCCGGACCGGTCCGCCCCCGACAGAATGCCGATGACGAGGCCGCCCGCCCCTGCCGCTCCCTGAGCGGCGGCAGCCATGACACCGCCGTAGCCACCGCAGAGCACGACCGCGCCCGAGCACGCCAACAGGGCACCGACCTCCCGGGCCGCGACCGCCTCGGCCGCGCTGCACTCCGCAGGTCCACATACCGCTACCTGGATCACCACTGCTCCTTCTTCCGTAACCGTCCGTTGCCGCCAGTACATACCAGGACAGGGGCCCGAGCCGCGGATCTCGTCGGCCGAGAGCCCGAAGCGGTGGGTGAAGGGCGATCAGGTCATCGATCGCGGACGGTGAGGCGTCGATGGCCGGGTCACGGCTGGAGGCGGTCGCGAGCTGTCTCGCGCATGTTCCCCGGTCTGTGGCGGTGCCGTTCCGGCAACGGTCACCATCCGCCGGCCAGGGATCGTGGCCGGCCGAAAGCCGAACCCCTGTCAGCCCGTCTGCTGGCACAGGTCGTCCGCAAGCGAGCCGACATCCAGGTCGGGCAGGGTCCACGGCAGGAAGATCACCCGGTGGATGACGGGCGCGAGGACGCGGTCGACGACGTCGTCACCGCTGAACGCGGCGCCGGGCCGCGCGGCGAACAAGGCCGCCTCAGCGCGACGGTCACGTAGGCAGTCCGACTCGCCCTCCCCCGCCGCGGCAGCCCCGCCCCGCAGCAGGGCGGCGTTCCCCGGCTTGCGGTAGTGGTCCACCAGCTCCTGTGCCCAGGCTGCGATGTCGGCGCGCAGATCGCCGGTGTCGGCGAGCGGGCGCTCCGGATCGAGCCGGTAGGTCGCCAGGTCGTTGATCATCGTTCTGGCATCGCCCCACCTACGGTAGATGCTCGAATGGTTCACGCCCGCCCGCTTCGCGACCATCGGGATGGTCACGGCGTCGCCGCCCTGTTCGGCGACCAGCTCATCGACCGCCTTCGCGGCGCTCTCCGTGGCCGCGGGCGCACCCACCCCGCTACTCGGTGCCCCGAACACCGGGCCCCTCACCTGTTCACGTGATGTCGGGGAGCCCGGTCGTCGTGGTGAGCTTGATAGGGACTCAGCGTCCGCGAGTGAAGGTGGAGTTTTGCCGTGAGCAATCGATTCGGAACGCGACCTGCTGCCGGTAGGCCGTCCCCCGAGGCCGTGCACGTGATCGTGCTGCCGGGCGGGGGCTACGCCGCTCATGCTCCGCACGAGGCAGAGCCGATCGTCGCGTGGCTCGTGGAATTGGGTCTGTCGGCGCTCGACGCTCTGGTGACCCCGGCGTCCCCGCCTGTCTTCCTCTGGCACACCGCTGAGGACGTCTACGTCCCGCCGGAGCACACCTACCGGCTCGCCTCGGCTCTGGCTGCCCACGAGGTCCCGCACACCGTGCATGTGTTCGCCCACGGCCCGCACAGTCTCGGCCTCGCGCAAGGCGCCGGCGACGCGTCCACCTGGACGAGATTCGCCGAGGCCTGGATCGCAGAGCAATTCCTCACGCCGCTCCCGAGCACGTCCTGAGCCGAGCGTGTAAGCGATCTTCTGCAACTCCCCTGTGGCCGTTGGATGCGGAACCGGTCCGCGAACGACCTGTCCGCCCGCCCGGCCCAGGCTCTGCACAACCTCGACTTCGCCGGCCCGAAACCAGCCCGGACCGATCCGCTCCTGACCAAGTCGTCCGAGACCCGCCCACAGACCCCAACACTCGCACGGCCGGCCGACGTCGTCGATCAGACCGCACATCGCCAAAGGAGTACCGTGAAGATCTCCAGCGCATTTGCCTCCTCCTTGGACGCGCCCGCTCACATCGCTGTCGCAGAGCGGCTCGGCTACGAGCGTGCGTGGCTCTACGACACTCCCCACCAGAGTCCCGATGTGTGGATGCTGCTGGCTCTCGCCGCGGAACGCACCGAGCGCATCGGCCTCGGGCCAGGGGTGCTGGTACCGACTCTCCGCCACCCCATGGTCAACGCGGCCGGGGCCGCCGGTCTGGCCGCCCTCGCCCCGGGAAAGGTCGCTGTCGCCTTCGGAACCGGTTTCACCAGCGCACGTGCCATGGGAGCCAAGCCCGCCACGTGGGCGTATCTCCGTGAGTACATCGCCGCGTTCCGTGGCCTGCTCGCGGGAGAGACCGTGGAATGGCAAGGTGCCCGCCTGCGCATGATGCATCCGTCCGGCCATGCCCCCGAGCGCCCGATCGACATCCCGGTCGCCATCTCGGCCACGGGGCCCAAGGGGCTCGCCATCGCCCGTGAGCTGGGCGACGGGCTCTTCTCCGTCAACGAGGAGACGTCGGGCGCCCGGGACTTCTCCTGGGCGGCGCTGACCGTTCACGGCACGGTACTGGCCGAGGGCGAAGCGCTGAACTCGCCGCACGTCATGGCCGCGGCGGGCCCGGGGAACGCGCTGGCCTACCACTTCCTTCACGAAGCCGGCCAAGACGTGCGCAGCCTGCCCGGCGGCGAGCAGTGGCTGAAGTCGATCGAGCGCACCGATCCGCGGGACAGTCACCTGGCCATCCACGAACAGCACTTGGTCGGGCTGAACGAGGCCGACCGCGCCGCCTGGCAGGCCGGAAGCTGGGAGGCGGTTCCACGCACGACGTTCACGGGAACCCGCGAAGAGGTTCGGCAGCGTCTTGCCGAGGTCGCCGAAGCCGGCGTGACCGAGCTGATCTACCAGCCCAGCGGACCCGACATCCCCGCCGAGCTCGAGGCATTCCTCGAGGCCGCGACGGGGCTCTGACCACGGCCCGGCCGGTCAGCCGGGCCGGCACCAAGAGCCCGTGAACAGATCGCCTGGCCAAAGGAGTGCCGGAGCGAACCGTGCCCGGAATCCGGGTAGATGATCAGCTGGGCGTTGGGGATGTTCTGGGCCGGAATGGACGAGTTGATGGTGGGGACCATGATGTCGTTGCTGCCGTTGACGACCAGGGTGGGCTGAGTGATCGTCCTCAGCTCGGCGAAGCGCTCGCCCGCGGCGCAGCGGGCCGCGCAGTGACGCGGCCGCGGAGGTGGACCCAGTGGCGTGAGTACACTTGCCGCGTGCTCGAACAGACGAACCGGTCGCTCAGCCGTGAATTCTTCGACCGCCATGTCGTGGAGGTCGCACGCGACCTGCTGGGCCGCGTCCTGGTCTGCACGCTCCCGGAGGGCGCCGTCTCGCTGCGCCTCACCGAAGTCGAGGCGTACAACGGCCGGGACGACCCCGGCTCGCACGCCTACCGGGGCCGCACCCCGCGCAACGAGGTCATGTTCGGCCCACCCGGGCGCATCTACGTGTACTTCACCTACGGCATGCACTTCTGCATGAACCTCGTCACCGGCCAGGACGGACCCCCCTCGGCCGTCCTGCTGCGCGCCGGCGAGGTCCTGGACGGCGTCGAACTCGCCCGCAAGCGTCGGCCCACCGCCCGCAAGGACCACGAACTCGCCCGGGGACCGGCCAGGTTGACCGTGGCCGTCGGCGTCGACCTGGCCTTCAACGGCGCCGATGCGTGCGGGGACGGCATACCCTTCAGCGTTCTGACCGGCACACCCCCCGACCCGGCACTCGTGCGCACCGGCCCGCGCACCGGCGTCTCCGGCGCCGGCGCGACCACCCCGTGGCGCTTCTGGATCGACGGCGACCCCAGCGTCAGCCCCTACCGCCCCCACGCCCCGAAGCGGAAACCGAGCGGCGGGCCGGCCGCCCCGCACCCCCGTACCTGACACACCCGGGCGCACTCGGTTGACGTTCGGGAACATGCCGCACCGTGCGTGGGCTCTCGTATGGTGGGGCACGGCGAGTCCGCAGGCAGCCGACCCGTACTTCGACTGATCGCGCGCCACCCGGCGGGTCCACTCGGGACTCTCCTGCCGTGACGGATGACGCGCCGCCCTGCCACGGGGGGCCAATCAGTGCGGAGCGCCCGGTCTGAGGGCGACGGAGCTGTAGTGGTTGGCGAAGAAGTAGGAGTAGGACAGTTTTTCGTCGATGTTGCCCAACTGGTTGCTCGTCATGGACATCAGCGCCGTCGTGCTGGTGCCGTTGCTGGCGTAGGCGGTGAACAATTGGTTGGGCGGCAGTCCCGTCGCGCTGATGTCGACTTCGTCGATGCCGGGTAGTGCCCGGATCAGCGCCGTGCCCTTGGCGGAGGTGCCGGGGACCTTCAGAGGCAGGTTCTGTGTGCGCATGCCCAGACCCTGCCGGCCCAGGTTCCGTGTCGTGGTGGCCGCAGCGTTGCGCGCCACGTACACCAGCGCCATCGGCGACTGGCCGACGTGCAGGGTCGTGATGACGGACGTGGTCCTGGTGTCGATGACGTCGACCGCGTCGGAGTTCTGCAGGGCGACGTAGACCCTGGTGTTGTCGGGGCTCGGCCAGATGCCGTGGGGCCCGTGGCCGGTGTTGTGGATGGTCTTCACGAGTGTCGGCGGCGTCCCGTCGTGCGACCGGCGGTAGACCAGGGTCTCGTTGAGCCCGCCCACGGTCTGGTAGGCGTAGTCGACCCCGTCGATCGTGACGAAGTTGGGGTGGTTGGTGCGCGGCCCGGTGCGCAGCACCGCTTCCACCTGGTAGGTGCCGGCGTTGAGCACGGCGGTGGTCCGGCCGTTGGTGGGCATGCCAAGCCAGATCTCCCTGCCGTCGGGGGATATCGCCTCGTCGGAGGAGCCCCCGGCCTCCTCGGGGATCGGCACGCGCCTGACGATCTGGCGGGAGGCCACGTTGATCACGTCGAGTACCTGGGCGCGCAGGTGGTTGACGTAGGCGAGTTTGCCGTCCGGGCTGAAGACCACCTTTGAGGGCGCGTCCTCGGTGTGGATCCGGTCGACCTCCTTGCCGGCCTGCCAGTCGATCACCGAGACGTAGTCCTGACCGCGCACCGCGACCCACAACCGGGTGCCGTCGGGTGAGAAGAATCCCTCGTGCGGTGCCCGGTCCACGTAGACGGTGCGCGCTACCTGGTTGGTGGCGGTGTCGATGACGTGCACGGCGTTGGTGGTCACGTCGATGACGTCGAGCCATCTCCCGTCCAGGGAGAAGCCCAGGCCGTGCACGTCGATCTCGCCGTCGTACATGGCCCCCAGCACGTCCGCGTCGGGGGCCATCCGCGGCCGGCCGAAGGCGATGGTGCCCAGAACCGTGTTCGTCGCGGGATTGATGACGCTGACCGTGTTGGAGTCCTGATCGGCGGTGTACACCCGGTCGTTGCCCGAGATCGGCTGTGCTCCGGGCAGTGCCGGGGCTTGGAGCATCGTGCCTCGCGTCGGCTCGGCGGAAGGGA
Source organism: Kitasatospora sp. NPDC004669 (assembly GCF_040609455.1). Lineage (NCBI taxonomy): Bacteria > Bacillati > Actinomycetota > Actinomycetes > Kitasatosporales > Streptomycetaceae > Kitasatospora > Kitasatospora sp. NPDC004669. The sequence goes on along the minus strand of NZ_JBEXKB010000095.1, from coordinate 7,070 downwards.
GCGTCCGCTGCATCAGCGTGGGCCCGGGGACGGTGCCCACATCGGGGCTCGACGTCCGTATCGGACCCACTCCCGCGTCCTGGGTCGAGGTCGGCAAGCTGCCGGTGGTCGACGTCAGGACACTCGCAGCCGCAAGCATCAGGATCAAGCTGCGTCTCGCACGCACTGTGTCCTCCTGGAGTCGGGTGGAGGGTCGCCGGGCCCGCAGATGACGGCGCGGCTCCTCGAACAACACGCCGATCCCGGCCGTCTTCCGGAACCGGGCAGAATCTCTGGCCTGCGGTCGACAACGCCGGTATCGCGTCGCCGTCGCCTGCGCGTGGCCCGGCGGACGGCCGATGGCAGAGCCCGCGAAGAGTCTGGTCGGCCCGACGAGTGGTTGCCGTCCAGAGCCGTCCGTTCGAGTGAAAGCCGGACCAGGGTCAGGACGTGAAAGCTTCGCCCGACGCCCTGTGGACCTCGGCATCCCCTGCCCACACCCGAGCGGCAGGCCCGGGATGCAGATGAGCACCGACCGTGCTCGTATGCCACGGTCAGTAACCCCCGGTGTCCCAGGCGAGATCCCACGAGGCCGCTCTTCGGACATCCAGGATGCGGCCGGTCACAGTCCGGAACACCGACGAAGGCGACCCCGAACGGTCATCACCGCCGGGCCGGGGTCAACTTCGTCACCCTCGCCACCGGTGCCGCGCTCGTCCTGGCCCTGCTCAACTTCCTTCCCGCCATGGCCCTCGGCCCGCTGGTGGAGGGGTTGCTGTAGTCCCTCTCCCGGGCCCGGGTGGAACGGCCTCCGCAGGCCGCACCTCCCGGGCCCGGCCGGAAACGGACCAGGGGGAACCAGCAGGCTGTCGGGGGCATGACCAGTGGACGATCACCGTCCGTTTAGACTGACCGCCATGCCCTGGCTCGCCTCGCTCCGCGACACCGCCCGCACCGGGCTGCACCTGGATCGGACCCTCACCAATCCGAAGCGCGCGCTGCGCGGCGCGATCGCGGTGGCCCTGGTCCTGTTCCCCACGCTGGCGCTGGCCGGTCCGCAGCTCGCCACCTCGGCGGCGATGGGCGCCTTCATCGCCGGAACCGCCACCTTCCAACGCAGTTTCCGGCCCCGGCCCTCGCTCGCCGTCGCGGCGGGGATCGGACTGGGCACCAGCACCTTCATCGGCTACCTGGCCATCTCCGTCCCCGGCCTGTTCCCGGTGGTGCTCGCCGTCTGGGCGCTGCTGGCCGGGCTGGCGTGGGCGGTCGGGGTGACCGCGGGCGTGGTCGCGGCCACCACGGTGTCGGTGATGCTGGTGGTCGTCCAGCTGCCGGTCAGCGTGCCGACCGCGCTCGGGCACGGCCTGCTGTGCGCGGCCGGCGGCGCCGTCCAGGCGCTGCTGATCGCCCTGTGGCCGATCGACAGCTGGCGGGCGCAGCGCGACGCGCTCGCCGACGCGTACACCTCGCTCGCCGACCACGCGCGGCGGCTTCGCGAGGACCCGGCCGCGCCCGCGGACCCGGAGCCGTTGATGACGGCCCGGCACGCGTCCGAGCTGACCCCCTGGCAGGAGCGCCACCGGCCGGCCGACCTGCACGGGCTGCGCGGTCTCGCCGAGCAGATGCGGCCCGTACTGACCGCGATCGCGGACCACCGGGTCGGGGCACCCGCCGAGGGGCCGGAGCTGGACCGGGCCCGGGAACTGCTGGCCGCGGCCGCTGAGGTGCTGGACGCGCTGGCCCAGGCGATCCGCACCGGCGACCCCCTGCACCTGCCGCGGTCCGCGCCGTCGCTCACGCTGACCCCGCGAGCCGAGGAGCCGATGCTGCACGGGCCCGCCCGGGCGGCGGCGACCCGGCTGACCTCGTTGCTCGGCCAGGCCGTGGACGTCCTCGACCACACCTCCCCCGACGCCCTCGGCACACCGGTGACCGGTGTCGGGGGCGCGCTGTCACGGCCCTCGCTGTTCGGCATGGCGGCTCCGGTACTGAGCGCGGTGCGACACCAGTTCCGCCCCGGATCGACCGTGCTGCGGCACGCGGTACGGCTGGCGACCGTGGTCACGGTGGCCGACCTGGTGGGACGCCTGGCCGGGTTCCACCACGGTTACTGGGCGGCGCTGACGGCCGCGATGGTGATCCGCCCGGACTTCGCGCAGACATTCAGCCGGGGCGTGGCCCGGCTGGCGGGGACCGTGGTCGGGGTGGCGCTCACCACCGTGACGGTGCAGGTGCTGAACCCCGGTGCGTGGCTGTCGGCGGCGCTCGCGGTGCTCTGCATCTGCGGCGCCTACCTCACGAACCGCACCGGCTACGCGCTGATGACGGCGTGCGTGTCGGGGTACGTGGTCTTCCTGCTCGGCCTGCAGCCGGGGAATTCCTTCGCCACTGCCGTCGAGCGGGTCGGCCTGACGCTCATCGGCGGTGTGGTGGCGCTGCTGACCTACGCGCTCTTCCCCAGTTGGGAGTCGGCACGGCTGGGCGAGCGGCTGGCCGAGTGGATCGCCACGGCCGGGCGCTACGGAGCCGCCGTGCTGGCGGTGTACGGGGATCCGGCCGGGCACGGCGACCGGGAGGTGCGCACGGCACTGCTGGACTCCCGGGAGGCGCGTTCGGAGTTCCTGCAGGCGATGCAGCGGGCCGAGGTAGAACCGGTTCCCGAGTCGATGCGCACGCTGTCCCTCAAGCAGGTGGAGAAGGCGCGGGCCGCGGTCGGGCTGCTCAGCAGGGTGGGCCTGCTGCTGGAGGCCCACGTGCCCGCGAAGGACACCGCACCGGTGCCGGGAGCCGAGGCGTTCGCGGCCTCGCTCACCGAGGCGACCGCCGCTGCTGCGGCGGCGATTCCGGACGGCCGTCCGGTGGACTTCACCGGACTGCGGGCCGAGCAGCGGGCTTGGGAGCGACAGCTGCGCGAGTTGCACGACGCGGTGGCCCCCGGGGACCTGAGCGAACAGGTCGAGGTCGTGCGCGCCGCGATGCGCCTGCTGATGCAGGCGCTGGACGACCTCGAACGGGCGGGGCGGCGCAGCAAGACGCCGAGCCCGCGGGTGCCTGAGCCGGCCTCGTGATCCGGCTCGGATCACGAGGGCCCGAACCGTCGGTTCCGTGCCCGGCCGTAGGAAAGGTCGCCCAGGCGGTGGTCCGGTCACGCGGGCTTCGCGCGCGCTCTCGTCGTCGAACCGGACGTCCTGACGATGGACGAGCCGTTCCCCGCCCTTGACGTGCTGACCGCCGAGAACCTGCGCGGTGAGCTGATGGAACTGTGGGAGTCCGGCCAGGGCGGGCCACGGCGGCGCCCGTGTCGGGCCTGAAGTTGCCATAACAGGTGGTGCGCCGCTACGAGGAGACCAACGGATCCGGAGCCTCCCCCGGCCCTTCCATACGACCCCCTGACGTCGTGTTGCCTTGTAGGCAGGGCGAGCCTGCGGCCAGGCTGGAGCACATCCGGCAATCACCGTTGCACTGAAGGGAATTCAATGGCTTCCCGCACAGTCTCCCGCCTCACCGTCGCCGCGCTCTGCGCCGTGACCGCCGCCGCCCTACTGGCCGTCGGCGCCGCACCGGCGAGCGCGGCCGCACCGGACGCGCAGGCCAACGGCGGCGGCTTCCGAACCGTCGCGGCAAGCGAGGGCCTCACCGCGGACAGCCCCGCCGCCCGCGCCCTCGCGGTCCACCTCCGCACCCCGGCCAACACCCTGTGCACGGGTACCTGGACGCACGCGGTCTCCACCGTCCAGTTCCAGCGCTCGCCGGGCGGCACACTGGCCTGGAGCTTCAAGCTCTCCAACACCGCGAAGGCCGCTCTCGGACCGGCCGTGACCGTGACGATGCCGTACTCCTACGTCAACGGCCGCGCCATCAACCCGCCGTACCACCCGCACACCGAACCGAACTGGTACAACTTCCACGGCAGCCTCAACAGTTACCAGTTCATCGGCGGCGGTGGCGGAGGCACCATCCAGACCGGCAGCAAGGTCACCTTCTACTGGTTCCTCAAGGGCTCCAAGCCGAACACCGCGGCCGACCGCTACATCACCTGCCAGATCCCGACACCCGGCAGCGCCTGACCGGCCGGGGAGACGAGGAGGGACGAACCGATGCACGACGACGGCAAGCAGCGGATCCGGATTCTGGACGGGCGGCACGAACTCACGGTCCACGCCCTCACCATGACGACGGAGGCCTTCACGGTGGCGTACTCCGTCACTCCACCGCTGCCGGACGACGTCCCTCCCGTCCCTCCGGCCGCGCCGCCGCTGTTCCTCTGGCTGGAGGCCGTCGACGACCTCGGCAACCAGTACACCGACTACGGCGGCGCACACGGGCTGAGCACCGACGGACTTCGGACCGAGGGTTCCGTCTCCGGCCGGCCCGCGATCGCCGCGGAGGCCGCCTGCCTCACCGTGCGGATGGTCTTCCTCCGCGGGGCGTCGGAACAGGCTTGCGAGTTCTCGCTGCCGCTGTCGGACAAGGGCTGAGGCCTCGGTCCTCAGTCCTCCACCACCCCGGTCAGACGAACTCGCGCAGGCGCGGCCGTACGCCCAGTACGGTCAGGGCCAGCGCCGCGGCCAGGGCCGCCACGCCGAGGCCGACGGCGGTGGCGCCGAGGTCGTCGTCGGTGGTGGCGACCGCGGTCTCGAAGGCGCGCTGGTTGATCGCCTGGGTGTCGTCGAGGGCGGCGCTGAGCACGCCGAAGTCCGCGTTGGACTGGCCCGGGGTGAGGCCGGTGTCGAAGGTGACCGCTTCCTTGAGCTTGCCCTGGGCGTTCAGCTCGCGGATCCTCCGGTCGTCGCGCTGGTACACCTGGAAGGCGGCGAGCACCCGCTCCGCCGCGTCCTGTTCGCCGGGGAAGGTGATGTTGCGCAGTTCGTCGCCGAGGTACCCGCCGAAGCCCACCTGGCCGTGGTCGAGCACGTGCCGGCCCGCCAGCACGGCGAGCTTGTCGTTGTACGTGGCGAGCGTGGCGCCGTCGACCCGGGCGAAGGCCTGGGTCTTGTCGAGGTAGCTCTGCTCGTAGGCGGCCGCCCGGGCGGGGTCGGTCAGGTAGCGGCTCTCGTCGGCATTGAGGTCGTACGCCACCGCGCGGGCCCGGCTGAGGGCGATCACCGAGTCGAAGGAGTTGCTCTTCGCGACCACCAGTTGGTGATCCGCCCGGGAGGCCAGCGTCAGCGCGGTGACCAGCCCGGCGAGGACGAGCAGGGTGGCGGCCGCCAGCGGCACGTTCACCAGCCGCCGGAACCGTACCGCGAGCAGTCGCTGCAGCAGCCCGAGGGCGGCCAGCGCGAGCAGACCGAAGACCAGGATCGTCCACCAGCCGCCGGCCAGGGCGTCGCGCCGGTCGCCGTAGTTGTGTTCGACGACGGACGCGTTGGCCTTGGTCACCTCGTCGACGGCCGGCAGCAGACGCTGGCGCAACAGGTCGGTGGCCTGCCGGTAGGCCGCGAGGGCGTCCGCCGACGGCCGGCCGGCCTGGGCGTGGGCCTGCTCCTCCAACAACTGGGCACGGGCCACCAGAGCCTCGTACTGGCCGAGTTCACCGATGACGGTCTGCACGGCCCGCTGCCCGGCGGCATCACCGGCTGCCGCCTCCGCGACACGCTGCAGGTCGTTGTCGGCCTGGGTGCGACGCTGCTCGTAGGCGTCCAGGGTCTCCTTGCGGAGCGCCGTGTAGTCCGGGTCGGCGCCGAACAGCAGCAGGTTGGCCGCTTGGGCGTCCATGTCGTTGAGCGCGAAGTAGAGGTCGGCCGAGCGCACCACCTGCGGGGCGGCCTGGTGTCCGATCACGTCCGTACCGTCCCGGGCGCCACCCAGGACGGTGCCGGTCGCCGCGCCGGCGGCGAGCAGCGCCGCCAGGCAGACCCCGGTGAGCGCGCGCACCAGGCGCGGGGTGTTCCACCAAGCCCGGCTGCGCCAGGAGCGGCCGGGCCAGTGCCGGGGGGCGCGCGGTGCGGGGAGTGGTGCGGCTGTCTCCGGTCGCGTCTTCTCCGACACGATCGTGTTCTCTTCGACAGTCGTACCACCCGACGTACCCGCTGGCATCGCCGCGCGCCCCCTTCCCCTGTTTCACTGGCCGCCGAACCTTCCCCGGAGGAACCCGCCGGGGTCGGGATTCGGCAAACGGTTCGCCGTCAGGCCCCACGCCCGGGCGGCGAACCGTTTCCTCGCAGATCACACTAGGTTCGGTCGAAGGTCCATCCGTCCGCCCTGACGCTCCCTTGACGTGCCCGGCGGTCGTATTGACGCGGTATTGGCGCCGGGTCATGGCTGGAATCGGTAGCCGATCCCGGGCTCGGTGATCAGATGGCGCGGCCGGCCGGGGTCGGGTTCGAGCTTGCGCCGCATGCTGGAGAAGTAGACCCGGAGGTAGTTGCCGTGGTCCACCGCGTCCGTTCCCCAGACGTCGGACAGGATCCGCCGACTGGGCAGCAGCTGGCCGGGGTTGGCGAGCAGCAGGGCGAGGATCTTCCACTCCGTCGGGGTCAGCCGGACCGGGCCGTCCGGACCGGTGATCGTGCCCGCGTCGAGGTCGACGGCGCACAGCCCGATCCGTACCAGGGGTGCCGGTGCGGGCGCTGCCGGCCTGCGGAGGACTGCGCGCAGTCGGGCCATGAGTTCGTCAAGGACGAACGGCTTGGTCACGTAGTCGTCCGCCCCCGCCTCGAAGGCCCGGAGCTTCTCCTCCACCTCGGTCCGACCGGTCAGCACGATGATCGGTGCGCTCAGCGTGGAGCGAATACCGTGGATCACGTCCACCCCGTCGAAGTCCGGCAGGCCGAGGTCCAGGACGACGGCATCGGGTGGCAGCCGACCCGCGGAGTCCAGCGCCTCCTGGCCGGTGGCCGCGGTGAGCACCGAATAGTGCCTGGCCTGGAGGTTGATCCGCAGGGTGCGCAGCAGCGCCGGCTCGTCGTCGACGACCAGGATGTGACTCACTGGTCCGCGCTCCTCTCGTGCTGTGCGGAGCCGGACTCCGCGCTCCACTCCTCCGGCGCCGCCGGCAGGGTGAGCAGCATGGTGGTGCCTCCCCCGGGGGTGTCCTCGACCTCCAGGCTGCCGCCCATGGCCTCGGCGAGGCCGCGGGAGAGAGCGAG
>NZ_JBEXKB010000094.1:0-24747 GCF_040609455.1 Kitasatospora sp. NPDC004669 | reverse complement strand
CCGGCGGCCCCGGTGTCCGGCGGGGTGCCGGACACGCCCGGGCCGGCGGGGGACGGGGTGCGGATCACCGCTGTCAACTCGAAGTGCGCGGAGTACGAGGTGACCAACTCGGGCGGCGAACCCGCCGATGTCACCGTGCTGTTCAGCCGGCTCTCGGCATCCGGGGCCGCGCTGGACAGCGTGACCGAAACCATCGCCGGGCTCGCCCCGGGCGCCACCGAGAAGAAGCGGATCGACCTGGCCGGGCGCGGCCCGGAGCGGCCGGGCGCCGGGCCGCAGCTGAAGATCGCCCGGGTCCGCAGCGTCCCCAGCGCCGAGGCCCCGCAGCCCGGCGGCCCCTGCCCGGCGTCGGGTCTGCGGGTGTACGCCGACCAGGGCGACGCCGCGATGGGCCTGCGGGTGGTCGGCCTGCTCCTGCGCAACTGCGGGACGTCCACGGTGACCGTCAACGGCTACCCGCAGCTGCAGTTGCTCGACCTGGAGCACCGGCCGGTCGACGGGGTGCGCATCCTGACCGGCGGCGCCGGGATCGCCACCGGCACCGGCGCGGACACCCCGCCGCAGGAGATCGCTCTGTACCCGGGGGAGGGCGCCCACGCCACCCTGGTGTGGCGCAACACCACCGAGGCCGGCGCGCCGGTGAACGCCCCCTACGTCCGGGTCCGCGCCGTCCCGGGCGCGGACCCGGTGATGGTCACCCCGGAACTCGACCTGGGTACCACCGGACGCCTCGGCGTCGGAGCGTGGGTCCGGGACGACGGCGGGGAGCCCGTGACCAGGCCGTCGGCGGGGTGACCGGGAGTCGCCGCAGCTCGTACGGGTGTCACAACAGCTTGCAGGTGAACTCGTCCGCAGGCTCGGCCGGGGACGAGCAACCCTCCGGGCGAGTGCCCGCCCGGCGCTCGCCTTCCGCCGTCAGCCGGCCAGGCCCGGCAGGACCTCGGCACCCGGGAGTCGGGTCAGCGCCCGGCCGGGCAGGATCAGCTTGCCCCGGCGCCGGCCGCTGCCGATCAGGACGTACGGCGCCTCGGCCACCGCCGCGTCGATGAGCAGCGGCCAGTCGCCGGGCAGGCCGACGGGGGTGATGCCGCCGTACTCCATACCGGTGAGCTCGACCGCGGTGTCCATCGGGGCGAAGGACGCCTTCCGTGCCCCGAGGTGGGTGCGGACCGCCTTGTTGACGTCCACCCGGGTGGTGGCGAGGGCGAGGCAGGCGGCCATGGTCACCTCGCCGGCGCGCTTGGCGGCGACCACCACGCAGTTCGCCGAGAGCTCCAGCGGCGCGTCGTACGCCGCGCAGAAGACCGCGGTGTCCGCCTTCTCCGGGTCGGTGTCCACGTAGAGCACGGATGCGGCGGCCTCCCGGGCGTCCCAGTTCTCCAGGGCGTGGGCCACGGGCGCGGCGAGGCCGACGCCCGCCTCCAGCGCCGGGACGACGGTCGGGAAGTTGCCGAAGGGTGCGCGCACGGGTTCGGTCATGGCGGGGACTGTAGCGCGGTCCCGGCCTGGAGCCGATGGCGGCCGCCAGGCCCGGCCGGGGGCGTCGTGGGGCTGCCTGGCCGGCCGCCTCGGGCCGCAGCAGGGCGCCGCTAGGCGGGGCGGCGGAGGAGGGCGAGCAGGCTGGAGGCGAGGACGGCGGGGGCCCGGTCCCGGGCGAGGTGCCCCTCGTCGGTCTCGGTGATCATGGCGTGGGCGAGCGCGCAGCGGGTGGTTGTTCTCCGACCGCGGTGCCCACGGCCGCCTCGCCGACGTCCTCCACCAGCTCCAGCACGGCCTGTTCTGGTTCACCGGCCTGGCGCCGCTGGAGCCGTTCGCCGTCCACGGCGCGAAGGACTTCTCCGCAGACGCCTTCGCAGCCGCCACGGAGGCGTACGGGAGGCGGCTGGACGGGCTGTTCACGGATGAGCCGATCCCGTACCGCACCCTCGACGGGGGCGACCACGACCGCTCGATGCGACTCCTGCCGGGCATCGAGCCCGAGGGGACGGCGGGCCTGGACATCCACCTGCGGTCCCGTTGACCGGTCCGCCCGGGCGGGCTCGCTACGATGCGCGGCGTGATTCTCGCTGCTGACACGCATTCGCATGCGTACCAAGTCGGATATCTCGTCGGAACGTGGGGTATACCCGCTCTCATCGCGGTTCTCCTCGCCTGGCGGTTCACCGGCACGTGGCGCAACCCGGTCGCTCGCACAGTCGAGGAGGCGCCCCACGTCGCCGCGGTGCGAAGCAGACGCAGGACCGTCAGTGTTCTCGCGACTCTCCTCGTCGCCGGCGCCGTGCTGACCGCGGTGGTGGTCCAGGTGGGTTCGGACCCGTCCTTCGGCCCGGCGGCCGAGTCAGGTCCGGTCGGGCGCACCGTCGATCCTCCGGCGACGGTCGCTGGTTACCACCAGATCACCGGTGAGGCCGCGGAAAGCCTGTCGGCCCGGCTGCCGGGCACGACCCCCGAGCGCGTCTGGTTCTACTCGGCCACGCCGGACGACACCCGGCCGGGCCTGATCTTCAGCGCCTCCACCGCGCAGTGGAGTCCCCGGCTCGCCGAGGAGATCCGTACGCATTCCCTCTCCTGGGGCCTGGTCAACTTCTTCGCGGGCGCCAAGATCGACGATCCCGAGGACGTCGATGCCGGCCCGTTGGGCGGAGCCATGCAGTGCGGGAGCCAGCCCGGGAAGAGCGCCGTGGTGTGCCGCTGGGGCGACGCGTCGACGGTGGGCTCCGTCGCGGTCTTCGGCACCACGGACATTCGCCGGGCCGGGGCGATCGCGGTGCAGTTCCGCAACGCCGCCGAACACTGAGCGTCCGCGTCACGCGGCAGGCCGGTTCGAGGAGGGGCTCGTGGATGTCGTCGCGCGCTGGGTCAGCGGCACGACCGCTGTGCCCACCGCGAGCCAGGCGCAGCCGAGCAGCCAGCCGCCGAGGACGTCCAGGGGCCAGTGCACTCCGAGGTAGATACGGCTGAGGCCGACCAGGGCCGCGAACAGGACGGCGCCCACGACGGCGGTCCGGGCCGCTGCCTGGTGGGCTCGGACGACGGCCATGGCGAGCAGTCCGGCGCAGACCGTCGAGGTGAAGGAGTGTCCGGAGGGGAAGGAGTAGCCGGAGGCGTCGGCAGCCCAGTTCGTCCGTGGCGGGCGGGGGCGCTCGAAGGCGTACATCAGGCCCAGCCGGACGAGCTGGCCCGCGACCATCCAGAGCACCGGGGCCAGGAACACGGGGACGGCCCGGCGTGGGGGGCGGGGTACGGGCATGGCCCGAAGGGTGACGGCCCCGGCGGCCAGGACGAGGAGGTAGGGAACCACGCCGGAGCCGAGGTCGGTGATCACGACGGCCACCGCCCGGGCGGCGCCCGGCCGGTGGGCCGCGCTCCAGTTGTCGGCCCAGCGCTCGAAGTCGAACGGCGCCTGGTCCTGGCTGGCCAGCAGCGCCGCCAGGACCGTGAACAGCAGCACCGCGGCGCCGGCGGCCACCTGCCACCGGCGCCGGGCGGCGCGGGTCACACCACGGTCCGCCGGCGCCACGGGACGCAGCGGGCCCGGCCCGCCGACCGTCATCGCGCACCCGCTGGGATCGGCTCCGGCACGAACGCGATCCCCAGGGGGAGTGATCCGGCGTCCGGCGGGTTGACGGCCGGAAGGCTCGACGGGAGGTTCATCGGGTGCCGCGCCCTTCCTCGGAGCCGGGCCCGTGGGGGCCCGACGGCTGATCGGAGGTCAGGCCGATGCTCGCGTCTCCCGGCGCCCGGCGGCGCTCAGCCACGCCACGGCCGCCACGATGATCACCGCGAGCACCAGGCTGACCGGCCCGGTGCCGAGGTCCAGACCGCCGCGCTCACGGCTGACGCCGGCCCAGTCGGCGAAGCAGGCGCCGAGCGGGCGGGTGAGCACATAGGCCCACCAGAAGGTCAGGACCGGCGACAGGCCGGAGAGCCGGTGGGCCAGTGCGGGTACCGCGATCAGGGCGGCGAACAGCAGCCCGGAGGGCAGGTAGCCCCAGCCCAGGGTGGCCGCGGTCAGGTCGCCGACGGCCGTGCCGAGCGCGAAGGTGGCCATCACCGCGCACCAGTAGAAGACCTCCCGGCGGCCGCCCGCGACGGTCTCCACCGCGAGCGTCCCCTCGGTGCGGCGCCACAGCGCGAACACCAGGGCGAGGACGAGGGCGAACGTCGCCGCCGAGGCGACGTACGGCACCCCGAGGGCGACATGGGCGACGTCGGCGGCCATGGTGCCGAACACGCTCACCATGATCACCGCCGCCCAGTACACCGCCGGGACGTAGCGCCGGGCCCGGGCCTGGGCGAACAGCGCGACGGCCAGCAGCAGCCCGGCCGAGCCGACCGCCGGCACCGGCCCGAGGACCCGGGCGAGGTAGTCGGAGGTGGTCTCGCCCATGCCGGTGGTGAGGATCTTGACGACCCAGAACACCGCCGTCACCTGCGGGACCTTGCTCAGGACGGGCCGCGCGGGCGCGCCCGGGCGGCGCTGGGCCGCCCGGGGGGTCGTCGTGGCGCCCACGTCAGCCGCCGAGGACGGTGTTGCCGGTGATCGTGCCGTTGGCGCCGTCCACAGTCACCGCGTGCCGCACGCCGTCGGGGCCGAGGACCACGGCTTGCCAGGCCTGGCCGCCGCCCTGCTCGCCGACCGGGCTCAGCGACTCCACCTTGCCGCCGGAGACCGCGGCCGAGGCCTTGGCCACGGCCGTGGCGGCGTCGGTGGCCGGCAGCGGGGCCGGTGCGTCCGCCTCGGTCCGGCTGTCCCCGCCGGTGCGGTCCTGGCCGCCCTGCTGGTCCTGGCCGCCGTGGTGGCCGTGGCGGCCGCCGCGCTGCTGGTCCTGGCTGCCCTGCTGGTCCTGGCTGCCCTGCTGGTCCTGGCCGCCGTGGTGGCCGTGGCGGCCGCCGCGCTGCTGGCCCTGGCCGCCCTGCTGGTCCTGGCCGTCGTACCGCTCGTGCTCGCCCGCCGCCCACTTCCGGCCGTCGCCGTGGCCCTCGTGCTCGTGGTGCACCGCCACCGCGGCCGCCGCGCCGCCCAGCACGACCGCCGCCGCGCCGACCACGACCCAGCGCTTCGACCGGCCGCGCACCCAGCGTCCGGCCCGGCCCAGGCCCGTGCGCGTCCTGCCCGCGCTCTTCTTCGGCTCCGTGCCTTCCATGGGCTCGCTCACAGCACCCACCCCGCTCCTCGACCAGGCCCGGGCCGTCCCCGGGCGAGACGGACAGGATGTCCGGGCCTTGCTGAAGATCAGCTGAAGACCTGAAGACCCCTTCAGCCTCCCGCCGAGGCGACCTGCGACCCTGGTGGGCATGCGCGTACTGGTGGTGGAGGACGAACGTCGGCTGGCCCTGGCCCTGCAGCACGGGCTGGCCGCCGAGGGGTTCACCGTCGACGTCGCCCACGACGGCCTGTCCGGCCTCGCCCAGGCCATGGACCAGGCCTACGACGTGGTCGTGCTCGACATCATGCTGCCCGGCCTCAACGGCTACCGGGTGTGCTCGCGACTGCGCGCCTCCGGCAGCGACGTCGGCATCCTGATGCTCACCGCCAAGGACGGCGAGTGGGACGAGGCCGAGGCACTGGACACCGGCGCCGACGACTACCTGTCCAAGCCGTTCTCCTTCGTCGTGCTGGTCGCCCGGCTGAAGGCGCTCGCCCGCCGGATCGGCAGCCGGGCGCCACGGCGCACCGTCCTGGGTGACCTGGTGGTGGACTCCGCCGCCCGCACCTGCACCCGGGGCGGCGTGGCCGTCGCCCTCACCCCGCGCGAGTTCGCCATCCTCGACCACCTCGCGCGGCGGGCCGGCGAGGCCGTCTCCAAGCGCGAGATCCTCGAAGCGGTCTGGGACAGCGGCCCGGACAGCGACCCCAACACCGTCGAGGTCCACGTCAGCGCCCTGCGGCGCAAGATCGACACCCCGTACGGGCGGGCCGCCGTGCAGACCGTGCGCGGTGCCGGCTACCGACTGGCGGCCGACGGTGGCTGACCGCACCCCGATCCGCCGGGTCCGTGCCGCCCTGCGCCGCCGCCTCGCCGGACACCTCCGCCTCGCCCGGCACCCCCGCCTCGCGGCCCTGGTCGACCGGCTGACGCCGCGCTCGGTCCGCGCCCGCACCACCCTCGCCGCCTGCCTCAGCGTCGCCGTCGTCCTCGCCGTCGCCTCGGGCGCCGTGGTCCTGCTGCTGCGCGCCAACCTGGCCCGGACCGTCGAGGACGGCGCCCGCGAGCAGGCCGAGGCCGTCGCCCGCACGGCCGAGGACGGGCGGCTCGGCAGCCAGCTCCCGCTCGACCACGGCACCGACTTCATCCAGGTGGTCGACGCGAGCGGCCGGGTGGTCGCCGCCAGCCAGAACCTGACCGGCCACCCGGCGGTCGCCCCCACCGGCCACCCGAACGGCCACAGCACCTTCAACCTGCGCGCCCTGGGTGACGAACACCACCAGCGCGTCACCACGCTGACCGCCGTCACCCCCACCGGCCCGGTCACCATCCACGTCGGCGCCTCGCTGCGCACCGTCGACGCCGCCGAGGACCTCACCACCGCCGCCCTCGCCGGGCTGAGCACGGTGCTGCTGCTCACCGTCGGCGCCCTCACCTGGCGGGCGACCGGCCGCGCCCTGCGGCCGGTCGAGGCGATCCGTGCCGAGGTCGCCGCCATCGGCGACCGGGACCTCGACCGCCGGGTCCCCGAACCGCGCAGCGACGACGAGATCGCCCGGCTGGCCGGCACCATGAACGCGATGCTCGGGCGCCTCGAAGCCGCCGGGCACCGCCAGCGCCGCTTCATCGCCGACGCCTCCCACGAACTGCGCAGCCCCCTGACGGTGCTGCGCACCCAGCTGGAAGTCGCCCGCGCCCACCCCGACCCCGAGGTGCGCGGCGACCTGGTGGCCGGAGCCCTGGAGGACACCGAACGTCTCCAGGCCCTCGCCGCCGACCTGCTGCTGCTCGCCCGCCTGGACGTGGCCGGCCACGACTGGCCGGGTGAACCCGTCGATCTGGTGGAGCTGGTGCACACCACGCTCGCGGCCCGAGGAGCGGAGCCCCACCTCGTCACCGTCCACCTGCCCACCGCCGTCACCGTGCCCGGCAACCCGCTGTGGCTCGGACGGCTGCTCACCAACCTGCTCGACAACGCCCAGCGCCACGCCCGACACCGCGTCACCGTCCGCCTCGCCGTCGACCGGGCCTGTGGCGGGGCCGTGCTGGACGTGGCGAACGACGGGCCGGTGATCGACCCGGCCGACCGGGAGAAGATCTTCGAACGCTTCGCCCGCCTCGACGACGCCCGCAGCCGGGACGACGGCGGCACCGGTCTCGGCCTGCCGATCGCCCGCGACATCGCCGCCATCCACGGGGGGACGCTCACCGTCCTCGACACCCCTGGGGCGACCACGTTCCGTACCCGTCTGCCGGTGCTTTCCGGGTGAAAGCCACCAGCGACCGTCACCTGGAGTGATCGGCAATTTGGCCGACGTCGTCAGGCGGTCCGCGTAGGTGCGTGCCTAACGTGGCGTTCCGGGGGCCACGTTGAGCACTTCCGCGGGCCAGGACGAGCGGTCCGGCCCGCCCTCCAGGAGGCAGTACACATGAAGCTTCGGGCATGTTCGAGCGCGCTGGTGACCGCCGCGCTGACCCTCGGTCTGACCGCCGTCGCGTGCCCGGCCGGGGCCGCGACGGCGTCCCCGGCCGGGGCAGCGGACCAAAGGCCGTTCCTGGACCGGTTGAACACCGTGTCCACCGTCGCGTCCACCGTCCCCGAGAACGGCGACGTGAACCCGTACGGCACGTTCACCATCCGCGAGAGCATCGGTGATCTTCACCGGGGCAACGTCCTGGTCAGCAACTTCAACAACTCGGCCAACCCGCCGTCAGGCGAGCAGGGCAGGGGCACCACCCTGGTCCAGATCACCCCGGGCGGCACCCGGACCACGTTCGCCACGATCGACCCGAACAATCTGCCCGGCCCGTGCCCCGGCGGGGTCGGCCTCACCACGGCGCTGACCGTGCTGCCCGGCGGTTGGGTCGTGGTCGGCAGCCTGCCCACCGCGGACGGCAGCTCGGCCACCGCCATGGCCGGCTGCCTGCTGGTGCTCGACAAGCACGGTACGGTGCGCGAGACGATCGCGAACGACTACATCAACGGACCGTGGGACATGACCGCCGTCAGCACCGAGAAGCGGGGCGGGGGGAGCGGGCGGACCGAGCTGTTCGTCACCAACGTGCTCAACGGGACGGTCGCGGGCGGCGGCGCGGAGGTCGACGAGGGCACCGTCCTGCGGATCACCCTGTGCACCGAGGGCGACCAGCCGCCGCAGCCGGTGGCCACCACGGTGATCGGCTCCGGCTTCCCCGAGCGGACCGACCCGGCGGCGCTGGTGGTCGGCCCGACCGGCGTCGCCCTCGGCCGCGACGACACCCTCTTCGTCGCCGACACGGTGCGGAGCCGGATCACCGCCATCCCGCACGCGCTGACCCGGGAGGACAGCGCGGGCATCGGCCGGGTCGTCACCGAGGGCGGCAGCCTCAACGGCCCGCTCGGGATGGCCCTCACGCCCAGGGGCGACATCCTGACGGTCAACGGCGGGGACGGCAACATCGTCGAGACCACCGAGCACGGCCGGCAGGTGGCGACCAAGCAGATCAACAACGAGGGCACCCCGCCCGGCGCCGGCGCGCTCTTCGGCCTCGCCCTGGACCTGGACCACGACGCGGTCTACTTCGTCAACAACGCGGACAACGCGCTCGACGTCCTGCACTGAGCCTGTGGGGGCGGCCCTCGACCGTGACGGCGGTCGAGGGCCGCCCTGCCCGTGGACGTCGTCCGTCAGGGCACCAGGACGCTGATGGCCCGATCCCTCAAGGAACGGCTGTGCGTGCTCAGTCGACGGAGAGCCGTGCCCGGAGTTCGCGCTTGAGCAGCTTGCCGCTCTGGTTGCGCGGCAGGTCGGCGACGAAGACGACGTTCTTCGGGGCCTTGAAGGGCGCCAGGCGGCCCTTGACGTGGGTGATGAGTTCAGCGGCCGTGGGAGCGACGGCGTCGGGCTTGAGGACGACGAAGGCGGTGACCGCCTCGATCCACTTCTCGTCGGGTGCGCCGATCACCGCGACCTCGGCGACGGCGGGGTGGGTGTGGACCGCGTCCTCGACCTCGCGGGAGGCCACCAGGACGCCGCCGGTGTTGATGACGTCCTTGATGCGGTCGACGACGGTGAGGTAGCCGGCCTCGTCGGCGACGACCAGGTCGCCGGAGTGGAACCAGCCGTCCTTGAACGCCTCGGCGGTCTCCTCCGGCCTGTCCCAGTACCCGAGGCACAACTGCGGGGATCGGTAGACGATTTCGCCCGGGGTGCCGGGCGGCGCGTCCGCCCCGTCGCGGTCGACGATCCGGGTCTCCACGAACAGCACCGGGCGCCCGCACGAGGACGGTCGCTCCGGGTGCTCCTCGGGCCGCAGCACCGCGGCGAGCGGCCCGACCTCCGACTGGCCGAAGCAGTTGTAGAAGCCCACGTCGGGGTGGCGGGCGCGCAGCCGGTCGAGCACCGTCACCGGCATGATCGAGGCGCCGTACTGCGCCTTGCGCAGGGAGGACAGGTCGCGCCGGTCGAGATCGGGGTGGTCGGCCAGCGGCACCCACACCGTCGGGGCGAGGAAGAGCGAGCCGATCCGGTCGCTCTCGATCCGCCGGAGCACCTCGGGGATGTCCGGCGACTCCATCAGTACCACGGAGGCGCCGACGGCGAGGTAGGGCAGCAGGAAGACGTGCAGGCCGGCCGAGTGGTGGAGCGGCATGCAGATCAGCGGCCGGTCGTCCTCGCGCAGGTCGAGGGCGAGGATCGCGGACACGTACTGGTGGGTGAGCGCGCGGTGGGTCATCATCGCGCCCTTGGGGCGGGAGGTGGTGCCGGAGGTGTAGAGCAGCTGGGCGAGGTCGGTGTCGCGCACCTCGGTGTCCGGGTCGGGCACCGGGCCGGTCAGCGCGGCGCTGAGCAGCGCGGTGTCGAGTAGCGCGGCGTCGAGCAACCCGGAGTCGCCGTCGCGCAGCGGCACCACGTGCTCGATGTCGAGCCGAGTCCGGACACGGTCGACCTCCGGCGCCAGCGCCGGGTCGGTCAGGACCACCCGGCTGCCGGACCGGCCGAGCAGATGGATCAACTCCCCGCCGGTCAGCGCGTAGTTGACCGGGACGTGCACCAGACCGGCCCGGGCGCAGGCGAGGAAGGCGATCGCGTAGGCGTCGGAGTTGCGTCCGTAGGCCGCGACCCGGTCGCCGGGGCGCAGACCCAGCGCCGTCAGGTACCCGGCGGCGCGGCTGACCGCGTCGTCGAGCTGCCGGTAGGTCCAGGTGCGGTCGGTGAAGGACAGCGCGATGCGGTCGGGTGCGCGGCGGGCACTTCGCCGCAGCAGTCCGTCGACGGTGCTGCCCCGGGGATCGTTGAGCATGGTCGCGGTCTCGCTTTCGAGTTCGGGCTCGTGGACGACAGCGGGCACCGGACATCATGCTGCCGCGCCCACCCATCTCGACACCGGCCGGGGTGTGGTGGTGGCATGACGGGCGGGGAAAGACCCCCGATGCCCGCACCTGCTCCTGTCGTTCTCCCTGTCCCCGTTGTCCTCCCCGAACGGACGCATGACCTTGGACTCCCTGCTGCTCTCCCGTCGAGACCTCGAATTCCTGCTGCACGACTGGCTGGACGTCACGGCCCTCACCCGCCGCCCCCGCTTCGCCGACCACGACCGGGACACCTTCGACGCCGTGCTGGAGCTCAGCGAGGCCATCGCGACGCGGCACTTCGCCACCCACAACAAGAAGAGCGACGCCGAGGAGCCCCGCTTCGACGGCGAACGGGTGCACGTCATCCCGGAGGTCAAGGAGGCCCTGCGGGTCTTCGCCGAGGCCGGACTGGTCGGCGCCGCGATGGACTACGAGGTCGGCGGCCAGCAGCTGCCCGTCGTGGTCGCCAACGCCTGCCGGGCCTGGTTCCAGGCCGCCAACATCGCCACCGCCTCCTACCCGCTGCTCACCGTCGGCAACGCCAACCTGCTCCGGGCGTACGGCACTCCGGAGCAGATCGACACCTTCGTGCGCCCCATGGTCGAGGGCCGCTTCTACGGCACCATGTGCCTGTCGGAGCCCCAGGCCGGTTCCTCGCTCGCGGACATCACCACCAAGGCGGTGCCGCAGGGCGACGGCACGTACCGGATCACCGGCACCAAGATGTGGATCTCCGGCGGCGACCATGAGCTGAGCGAGAACATCGTCCACCTGGTGCTGGCGAAGATCCCCGGCGGTCCGGCGGGCGTGAAGGGCATCTCGCTGTTCATCGTGCCCAAGTTCCTGGTCCGGCGGGACGGCACTTCGGGGGAGCGCAACGACGTGGTACCGGCCGGTCTCAACCACAAGATGGGCTACCGCGGCACCACCAACACGATGCTCAACTTCGGCGAGGGACGGCACACCCCGGGCGGCGCCCCGGGCGCGGTGGGATACCTGGTCGGCGAGGCCCACCACGGGCTCGCCTACATGTTCCACATGATGAACGAGGCCCGCATCGGCGTCGGCCAGGGCGCCACGGCGCTCGGCTACACCGGCTACCTGCACGCCCTCGACTACGCCCGCACCCGCCCCCAGGGCCGTCCGCTCACCGGCAAGGACCCGAACGCCCCGCAGGTCCCGATCATCGAGCACCCGGACGTGCGCCGGATGCTGCTGGCGCAGAAGAGCTACGTGGAGGGCGCCCTCGCCCTCGGCCTGTACTGCAGCCGCCTGCTGGACGAGGAGACCACCGCCGAGCAGGAGTCCGAGCGCACCCGCGCCCACCTGCTCCTGGACGTCCTGACCCCGATCGCCAAGAGCTGGCCCTCGCAGTGGTGCCTGGCCGCCAACGACCTCGCCATCCAGGTGCACGGCGGCTACGGCTACACCCGCGAGTACGACGTCGAGCAGTTCTACCGCGACAACCGGCTCAACCCCATCCACGAGGGCACCCACGGCATCCACGGACTGGACCTGCTCGGCCGCAAGGTCGTCATGAACGGCGGGGCGGGGCTGACACTGCTCCTCGACACGTTCGCGGCAACCGCCCTGCGGGCCGAGGAGGCCGGCGGGGAGGCGGCGGAGCTGGCCGCCGCGCTGGAGCAGGCCGCCGGCCGGATCGGGCGGACCACCGCAGTGCTCTGGTCGACCGGGGACCCGGCGACCGCGCTGCCCAACGCCTCCGTCTACCTGGAGGCCGTCGGCCACGTGGTGCTGGCCTGGATCTGGCTGGAGCAGTACCTCGCCCTGGGCGACGGCGCGGACGCCTTCCACGAGGGCAAGCGGCAGGCCGCCCGGTACTTCTTCCGGGTAGAACTCCCGCGTACCGGGCCGCAGTTCGACCTGCTCGACAGCCTGGACCGGACGGCGGGGGACTGTCGGCCCGAGTGGTTCTGAGCGGCCGCCTCGGCCGAGTTCAGCCCGCCCGGACCGTCCGGGCGGGCTGGGCCGTGTCCTTACGCGTCGGCGCGGATCCCGACACAGGCGGCGCACCGCCCGGGTGTGGATCCCCCGAGCTTTGGTAGCGCCTGCTGCACATCGCTACGCTCGCGACCATGAAACAGCCGACCGTGCGACCGGACGACACAGTGCACCGTGCCCTCGGCGAGCGCGCGCGGCGGTGGCCCGCGTTCTCGGCCCGGTCCGGGCCGTCCGTGGGGAGCGCCCGCGTGACCTGGGCGGACGCCGCGTGATCCTCCGGATCGACCGGGCCTGGCTGCTCGACATCGCCCACCAGTGCCTGCCGGACGACCCGGACATCACCGACTACGGCACCCTCGCCGCAGCCGTCGCCCGGCACGCCGACTCCGTCATGGACGTCCCCGTGTACGAAGCCGTCCACCAGCGCGCCGCCGCCCTGATGCACCAACTGATCCGGGTCCCGGCCCTGGAGTTCGGGAACGAGCACTTCGCCGTCGTGGTCGCCGCCGCCTACCTCAGTGCCTCCGGCGTCATCGTCACCGCCGAACCCGAACAGGCCGTCGCCCTCGCGGCCCGCATCCGCGCCGGGCACGCGGACGTACGGGAGGCGGCGGAGGCCATTCGTACCTGGTACCGCTGAGGGGATTCGGGCGGGTCTGCTGCCTGGACCGGGTTGGCGTCGATGACCTGGTGAGCGCTGTGGACCCTGAGCCGGACATGAACTTGATTACGCCAGCCATTGCGTGAGGATAGAGTAACGGTGTGTCACGTTTTCGGCTGTATCCGACGCCTGCGCAGGAAGAGCGGATGCTCCTGCACTGTGCGCACGCCCGGTACGTCTGGAACCTCGCGGTCGAGCAGCACGCTCATTGGAAGCCGGGTCGCAAGGTGGCGCCCGGGTTTGCGGAGCAGTGTCGGCAGCTCACCGAGGCCCGGCGTGCGAACGAGTGGCTCGGAGCGGGCAACGCGGACGTTCAGCAGCAGGCGCTCAAGGACTTTGCCAAGGCCGTCACCATGAAGATCGCCGACCTGCTCACCTGGCCCCACCAGATCAACAGTGGGCTCTGCGACCGCCTCCTGTCCGCCTTCCGGATCGGCGGAGCCGACCTTCGCATCATCCGGACCGACGACAGTGTGCAGGCCATCGCCGCTCACGTCGCCGCGGGAACCGGCATCGGCATCACCGTCGAATCCGCGCTCGACCACCAACCGCCCGGCCTGCGCGTCATCCCCCTCACCGGCCCTTCGACCACCGTCGACCAGGTCGTCCTCACCCCCGTCGAGCCGTCGGACACCGCCACGGCCCTGCGCGACCTGCTGCTGCACGCCTCGGCCGAGTCGCCCTCGCCTGCCCGGTGAGGGCTGTTCGGCCGTCGGGCGCCGGGATCCGGACAACTCGGCGTCGCAGCCGGCGGAGTTCGCCGGGATCGCGGGCGGCCCGGCAACAGCGGCTTCTACGCTCACAGTTCGCACGAACACCGTGGCGCGAGGGGGAATGCCGTGGCTCGCAGGTCTGTCAGGCGACGCCGGTCGAACGCTGCTCGCCGGGCGCGGCAGGCCAGGGGCAACGCGCTGCTGACCGTGGCGGTCGGCGGACTCGTTCTGCTCGCCTTGGTGGTGCGGTGGTTGGCCCATCACCTGCTGCTGGTCGCGGCGCTGCTGGCCGTGGGCGCGGGGGTGAGTGTCGTGGTGCTGCGCGCGCGAGTGCGGGCGCGGCAGCGGGAGTTTGACGCGCGGGCGGCGCAGCTGCGGCACATCGGGCCGTTCCTGACGATGAGTCCGAAGGCGTTCGAGCACGCGCTGGCGGACCTGTGCCGGCGGGACGGCTGCACGAAGGTGACGGTGGTCGGCGGAGCCGGGGACCTCGCGGCGGACGTACTCGCGACCACTCCCGCCGGGCAACGGATCCTGATCCAGGCCAAGCGGTACGGGCCGCGGACCTTCGTCGGCTCGGATGACGTCCAGAAGGTCAACGGCACCTACCGCGACGTGCACCGCTGCGACCTGGCCGCCGTGGTGACGACCAGCTCGTTCACCAAGCCCGCCGCCGCGTTCTGCGCCCAGGTCGGCATCCGCGCCGTCGACCGGCAGGCGCTCGCCCTGTGGGCGGAGGGGAGGGGCCGGCCGCCCTGGGGCTGACCCGGTACGGCCCCGGTGTGGCAGTCCGGTGTGTCAGTCCGCGGCGCGCAGGTGCCGCGACCAGGCCCGGAGCGTGACCACCAGGGCCGCCAGGCTCAGCGCCAGGAGGGGGACGAGGCCACCGAGGGCTGCCGCACCGAGCAGAGCGTGGAAGATCCGGTCGGTGTCGGCGACGGCCGCCATGATCGCCCCCATGGGCGCCGCCTACGTCGGCCTGCGGCACGGCGAGATCCCCGACGCCGGCATCATCGGCCGCGTCGCCCGGCAGATCGGTGGATCGGTCGGTGTCGCCGTCCTGGCCGTCATCCTCCAGCACGCCACCAGCGGCGCTCGCACCCCCGAGGGGCTGGCCCGCGGCTACGACACCGCCTTCTGGTGGTCGGTCGCGCTCACCGCCGTCGCCGTTCCGCTGTGCCTGCTCCTGCCCGGCCGGCGGTCGGACCGGTGGGCGGGCGGTGGGGGCGGGCGGTCACCCTCGCACACCACCGCTGACGCGGCGTCAGTGTCCGTGCCGGGCTGGAGAGTCGTGCCCCTGGAGCCCCGCGGGTCGGACGGCCCGCCGGTGGGGCCGCCGCCGTGGAGCATGTGTCCGACTGGAGGAGAAACGCCGCAGCGGACACATCTTGAACACACCAGTTCCGCACATGTTCGGGCGGAGCCCTGGGGATCCAGTCCGTTGACCACGTCGGACGTAGTCGAACCCAACGGGTCGGCGCGCCGGAGATCGGCCGATCCGTCGAGTTCGACTGATGAACGAATGCCTTCAGGAAGATAACGAAAAGGCCCAGTCTGGTCTCGTCATGGATTTACTTCTTGACTCCATCTGGCATATGCGGGTTGACTCCGTCCCACCCCGCCGCACCGTCGCGGCGACGTCAGGGAGGCACCCCCACATGAACGCAACGATGCGTCGCGCCGTCATCGCCACCGCAGCCGTCTCGATGGCCCTGTCCATGGCCGCGTGCGGCAAGGCCGGCGGCGACAAGAAGGACTCCGCCGCCTCCGGCGACAACAAGTCCATCGGTCTGCTGCTGCCCGAGAACGCGTCCTCGACGCGCTACGAGTCCTTCGACCGCCCGTTCATCGAGGCCAAGGTCAAGGCCCTGTGCGCGGACTGCAAGGTGCTCTACAACAACGCCGAGGGCAGCGCCGCCAAGCAGAAGCAGCAGTTCGACACCCTGATCGCCCAGGGCGTGAAGGTCATCGTCCTGGACGCCTTCGACGCCACCTCCACCCAGGCCTGGGTCAAGGAGGCCGCCGCCAAGGGCGTCAAGGTCGTCGCCTACGACCGCCTGGCCACCGGCCCGGTCGCCGCCTACGTCTCCTTCGACAACGAGAAGGTCGGCGAGCTCCAGGGCCAGGCCCTGGTCGACGCCCTCGGGGGCAAGGCCGCCGACGCCAACATCGTCATGATCAACGGCGACGACGCGGACCCGAACGCCGGCCAGTTCAAGGCGGGCGCCCACAAGGTCCTCGACGGCAAGGTCAAGAAGGTCGTCTACGAGCAGTCGGGCGAGTGGAAGCCCACCGTCGCCGGGCAGAAGATCGGCGCCGCGATCACCCAGTTCGGCAAGGACGGCTTCCAGGCCGTCTACTCCGCCAACGACGGCATGGCCGGCGCGATCATCACCCAGCTCCAGGGCGCGGGTATCAAGGTCCCGGTCGGCGGCCAGGACGCCGGCCTCGACGCCGTTCAGCGCATCGTGAACGGCGACCAGGCCTACACCATCTACAAGGCCTACAAGCCGCTCGCCGACAACGCCGCCGAACTGGCCGTCGACCTGCTGCAGGGCAAGGACGTCAAGTCCGTCGCCAGCGCCAGCATCGACAGCGCCACCGACAAGGGCATCCCGGCCAAGCTGCTCGACCCCAAGGTCGTCACCAAGGCCAACATCCAGGACACCGTCATCGCCGACGGCCTCTACAAGGCCGCCGACATCTGCACCGCGGACTACGCCGCCGCCTGCGCCACCGCCGGCCTGAAGTAACACGCGGCCGGCTCGGAGTAACACGCCGCCGGCCTGACGTAGCACGCGCGGGCGGAGCTCCCCACTCCCCGGGGAGCACCGCCCACACCGTGCGGCGGGCCCCGCCCCGCCCCAGCACCCCTTTTCGACGCTCACCCGCCCGCCCCGCACGGCGCGCGGGCCAGCCCGGTCGCCGACCCACCATCACGGCGCACACGGGAAGAAGGAGATGGTTCACGTGACAGGCGCACCCGTACTGGCGTTGCGCGGGGTCTCCAAGCGCTTCGGCGCCGTCCAGGCACTGACCGACGTGCACCTGGAGGTACACGCAGGCGAGGTGGTGGCCCTGGTGGGCGACAACGGCGCCGGAAAGTCCACGCTGGTGAAGACCATCGCCGGCGTCCACCCCATCGACGAGGGAACGATCGAGTGGGAGGGCAAGGCGGTCTCCATCGGCCGTCCGAACGACGCCCAGGCCCTCGGCGTCGCCACCGTCTACCAGGACCTCGCGCTCTGCGACAACCTCGACGTGGTCGGCAACCTCTTCCTCGGCCGCGAGCTCAAGAGCTTCGGCACGCTCGACGAGGTCGCCATGGAGAAGCGCGCCCGCGAACTGCTCGACACCCTCTCCATCCGCATCCCGAGCGTGCGCATCCCGATCGCCGCCCTCTCCGGCGGCCAGCGCCAGGTGGTCGCCATCGCCCGCGCCCTCGTCGGCGACCCCAAGATCGTCATCCTGGACGAGCCCACCGCCGCCCTCGGCGTCGAGCAGACCGCCCAGGTCCTCGACCTCG
This sequence comes from Kitasatospora sp. NPDC004669, assembly GCF_040609455.1. Lineage (NCBI taxonomy): Bacteria > Bacillati > Actinomycetota > Actinomycetes > Kitasatosporales > Streptomycetaceae > Kitasatospora > Kitasatospora sp. NPDC004669. Next base: position 7,400 of record NZ_JBEXKB010000094.1, on the reverse strand, counting down.
TCGAGCGCCTGCGCGAACGCGGCCTCGGCGTCATCCTGATCAGCCACAACATGGCCGACGTCAAGGCCGTCGCCGACACGGTCGCCGTCCTGCGGCTGGGCCGCAACAACGGCGTCTTCGAGGTGGCCGGCACCTCGCACGAGGAGATCATCTCCGCCATCACCGGCGCCACCGAGAACGCCGTCACCCGGCGCCAGGCCCGACTCGCGGAGGAAGCGAAGTGACCACCGAACAGACCACCCCGGCCCAGCCCGCCCCGGCCACCCCCGCGGTCGATCCCCGCCTGCTCGTCCGCGAGGCCGGCTTCGCCGGCTACCTCGGGGAGTTCAAGCGGAAGATGAAGAACGGCGACCTCGGCTCCGTGCCCGTCGTCCTCGGTCTGATCCTCATCGGCGCCATCTTCCAGAGCGTCACCGGGGACTTCCTCAACGCCGACAACCTCACCAACATCACCAAGTGGATCGCGGGCCCCGGCCTGATCGCCGTCGGCATCGTCTTCGTGCTCCTCCTCGGCGAGATCGACCTCTCCCTCGGCTCCGTCGCCGGCGTCTCCGCCGCGATCGCCGCCGTCCTGTCCGTGCGCTCCGGCTACAACGAGTGGGTCGCCTGCCTGATCGCCGTCGGCGCCGCCGTCGCCATCGGCGCCCTGCACGGCTTCTTCTTCGCCAAGATCGGCGTACCGGCCTTCGTCGTCACCCTCGCCGGCCTGCTCGCCTGGAGCGGTCTGCAGCAGTACGTCCTCGGCGACAAGGGCACCGTCAACGTCGTCAACGACGGCGTCCTGGCCAACCTGGACACCTACTTCCTCGGCGACGGCGACATCGCCTACACCTGGGGCCTCGCCGTCCTCGGCATCGCGCTCTTCGCCGCCGGGCAGATCCTCGACGCCCGCCGCCGGACCGCCGCCGGCCTCACCGCGCGGCCCATGGGCGAGATCGCGCTGCGCACCGGCGTCCTCGCCGTCATCGCGCTGACCGCCGCCTACATGCTCAACCAGGACCGCGGCCTGCCGCTGCCCCTGCTGGTCTTCCTGGCCGTCGTCGTCATCACCGACTTCGTCCTGCGCCGTACCGGCTACGGCCGGCAGATCTTCGCCGTCGGCGGTGGCGTGGAGGCCGCCCGCCGGGCGGGCATCAACGTCGCCTGGGTCCGGATCTCGGTCTTCATGATCTCCGCCGGCATGGCCGCCCTCGGCGGTCTGTTCATCGCCTCCCAGCAGGGCTCCGCCGACAAGCTCCTCGGCGGCGGCAACGTCCTGATGAACTCCATCGCCGCGGCCGTCATCGGCGGCACCAGCCTCTTCGGCGGGCGCGGCAAGACCTGGTCCGCCCTGCTGGGCATCCTGGTCATCCAGTCGATCATCACCGGCCTCGACCTGGTCCACGTCAACCAGGCCATCCAGTACATGATCACTGGTGCCGTCCTGCTCGCCGCCGTCGTCCTGGACTCCGTCTCCCGCCGCACCCGCAAGACCGCAGCGCGCTGACCCGACGCCACACCGACCGGCCCGGTACCCGACCCCTCGGGTACCGGGCCGCCTCGTCGGCACATGACGACCACGTGAGGGACGACCCTGCAGCCGGGGGCAACGGGCTCTCGTGCGCCAGAACGCTCCGCACCGGACGGCCCGAGCGTGACGGCGGAGGGAGTGGCTGTGCCGGCGGAGCGCGGACCGCCTACTGGGGGCGCGCCTCGGTCCTCTTCACATGGCCCTGGAAGTCCGCCGACAGGTAGGCACTGCCGTAGGCGTCCTTGACGTAGACCAGGATCGCGGGCCCCGGGTTGAAGGTGTCGTACTGCACGATGACGTACTCGTCGGTCGGGTGGGCGATGCCGAGGGTGGTGTAGGCCTGCTGCAGCAGCCCGGGGAGCTTGTCCCAGTCGACGGCGTTCAGGTCGACGGCCTTGTCGTCGGCGGTCATGGTGCCGCCGCCGTTCGGATCGCGGGAGGGCTTGCCGTCCCGGTAGGTGAACTTGTCGTAGAGCCTCGGATTCCCCGGGACGGGCGCTCGACCGTACGCGTTGTCCGCGGCGAGCCAGAACTCCACGACCTGGGTGCCTCCCATCGTCGGGCTCAACGCCCGGACCACCGAGCGCGCGCCCTCCGGGGTGATCAGGCCCGGGTGCTCGGGGGAGGCGGTGACCGGCGTGTAGTCCGACGCGCCACCCTGCGAGTAGGCGTTGTTCACCGTCCATCCGATCGCGGCGGCCAGAACGGCGGCGGCGAACCAGCTGGACCGGATCGCCCTGCGCGTGGAAGGGCTGTGGACCGGACGGGGCCGGGCCGTCTCCGGGGGCACGTCCTCGACCCGGGTGGGGGAGGGCGTGTCGGATCGCGGGTTCAACCGCACGGTGTCGACGGCGGCGCGCACGGTCTCGGCGGTCGGCTCCGCCGCTGCTTCGGCCCCTGGCCCGGTCCCCCCTTCGACTCCTGGACCGGTCTCCGCTTCGGCTGCCGCTTCGGCCGCCGCCAGCAGGCGGTCGAGTTGCTCGGCGTCCGGCCGGGCCGCGGTGTCCCGGACCAGGAGGGCGGACAGGACGGGGGCCAGCGCTCCGGAGCGCACGGGCGGCGGGATCGGCTCGTCGAGAACGGCGGCGAGGGTGGCGAGGCTGGTGGCGCGCCGCAGCGGGTGCCGGCCCTCGACGGCGACGTAGAGCGTCATCCCCAGCGACCAGAGGTCCGAGGCCGGGTTGCCCTCCTCGCCGCGGATCCGCTCGGGGGCGATGTACTCGGGTGAGCCGATCAGCCCGCCCGTGGTGGTCAGACTGGTCGACTCCCGCAGTGCGGCGATGCCGAAGTCGGTGAGGACCGGAGTGCCGTCGGGGCGCAGCAGGACGTTCCCGGGCTTGACGTCGCGGTGCTGGATGCCGGCCGCGTGAGCGGCGCGCAGTGCGGACAGCACGCCGCGTCCGAGCCCGGCCGCCTCCAGCGGCGACAACGGGCCGCGCGCCAGCCGGTCGTGCAGGGAGCCGCCGGTCACCAGCTCCATGACCAGCCAGGGATGGGGGAATTCGGGCAGGTCGACGATGTGATGGATCGTCACCACGTGCGGATCGCTGAGCCGGGCCAGCGACCGGGCCTCGCGCAGTACCCGCTCGCGCATGACCCGCGCGGCCCTCGGGTCGCCGTCGAACGCGGCCGGGTCGGGCGGGCGTACCTCCTTCAGCGCGACCTCGCGGTGCAGAACGACGTCGCGCGCCCGCCACACCAGCCCCATGCCTCCGCCGCCGAGCCGCTCCAGGAGTTCGAAGCGACCGTCGATGAGCCGGGTGTCCGACCCCCCTGTGTTCATGGCGGTCATCGTAGGGCTTCGGTGGGGTCGACCCCGCGGGGGGTGCGCAGCCGCGGCCAGGCCGCATCGATCAGCGCCGCGTGGGAGGCGCGCAGGCTGTTCTCCAGGTACTGCCAGGCCTGCCGGTCCTCGCCCGCCAGGCCCCGCATCAGGGGGGGGTGACGGGCAGTCCGTTGCGGCAGATGCGATCGAGTTCGCTGCGGACCAGCGTGTTGGCGGAGGAACGCACCGACTCCAGCCCGTGTTCCAGGTCGATGCTGAGCGGATCGAGGAAGAACGGGCCCGCGCCGGTCGCCGGGACCAGCTCGCTCAGCGGCGCGACGGACCGCGTGGCCGTGGCACCGAGCAGGCGGTGCCGACGGGCGAACGCCGCGCCCGCATCGCGGCGTTGCAGCATGGCGACGGCCAGTTCGAGCTCCATCAGCGGCGCCGGCCCGTCCGCGAACCGGGTGCCGAGCAGGTCCTCGGCCGTGAAGCGGATCCGCAGCACCACGCTCCGCCCCTCCCAGCGCGCCCGGGCTTTCGGCTCAGGCCGAAAGCATCGCGCCGGCGCAACCACGGTCCGACGATACCCAGTGCGCGGCCGCGGTGGCAGTGGGCTTGCGAGCGGCCGTCCGGTCCCGGCGCGACTCCCCACCCGACTTCCAGGAGGCTTCCATGCGTCGGCCGACGTACCTCACCCGACCGGCCGCCCTCGCCGCGGTTCTGGCGGCGGCCGTCCTCCTGCCGGCCGCCCCGGCCGCGCAGGCCGACGACGATGCCGGCTGGCAGCCGTACCACGGTCAGGACACCGATGCGCCCGCCGGGACGCTCTGCCCGTTCCACCTGCACATCGCCGCCCTGATCGACCAGGAGGAGACCAAGACCGTCACCCGCTACCCCGATGGCTCGCCCGCGAAGGTGCTCTGGCGCGGGCCGCTGATCCTGCGGTACACCAACGTGGACACCGGCGCCCACGTCGACCGCGACCAGAGCGGCCGGGCCACCGAGTACCGCCGGCCGGACGGCAGCACGCTGTGGGACGTCCCGCGGACCTCGCACATCTCCGCCGAGATCCACCCCGGCAACCCGTACCACGCTGTCGGCGACTACCTGTTCAGCGGCGGCGCGGTGCTGCTGGTGCACCCGGACCACCAGGTCGAGGTACTGGTCCAGCACCAGGTGGAGAACCTCTGCCGGACCCTCGCCCGGCCGGCCGTCGGGGTCCGCCCGCGACGGGGGTGCGGGCGGACCCCCGTGGACCGATAAATGGGTTGGGCGGGCACATCGTCGGCTGCTACTGTCTGCGCAGCCGTGAGACGACGCGAGGAGGTGACACCCATGAAGGCTGTATCCGTGTGGGTGCTCCCCCTTTCCGTCACGGCGGGCGATTGACCTTGGTGTCGCCCGGGAGCGCCTCGAAGAAGGCACTTCCGAAAGGCAACACCATGAACGATTCGCATTCCATTCCCAGCACCGGCGACCACACCCCGGGTACCGGCGACCACGCGGTCGTGGTCACGCGGGTGTCGGACACCGAGTGGCACGCCATGGACGGCGACCAGGTGGTCGGCTGCGGCGACGCCTCGGTCCGGCCCGACGGCCGGCTCTTCGTCGGCATCGACGCGTGGCACGGTGAGGTCTTCGCTCGCGTCGCCGAAGCGATGACGGCGGACCTGCCGGCACCGCTGTACGCCGTCGCCGACGAAACCGACCGGGACTCGGTCTCCGCCTGGCAGCGGGCCGGCTTCACGACCGTGCGCCGCGAGTGGGGCTACGTCGTGCCCACCGACCCGCAGGTCACCGGGCTCGGCCCGGTGCGGCCCCCGGCGGGCGTGGTCGTCGTGCCCGTCGGTCAGGCGGAGGAGGCGCCGCTGCGCGCCCTGGACCAGGTCCTGCACGCCGAGATCGAGGCCGGTCCCGGCTGGCAGGCGATGCCGGCCCAGGTGCTGCCCTGCCCGGCGGGGACCACGGTGGTCGACCCGTCGAAGTACGCGGTGGCCCGACAGGCGGGCCGGTACGTCGGGCTGCTCCGGCTTGCGCCGCTGACCCGGCAGCCGCGGATCGGCCTGATCGCGGTCCGGGCCGACCTCCAGCGCCACGGCATCGCCCGGGCGCTGCTGGCCGACACGCTGGACGCGCTGCACCGCCGCGGGACGGCCTCGGTCTGGGCCGAGGTCACGGAGTCCAACGCGGCCGCCACCGCCCTCTTCGAGGGCATCGGCGCCCGGCGCGCGGGCAGCACCCTGGAATTCGTCCGTCGCTGACGCCCCGCCGCGCGTTCGCGGCTTCCCGGTCGACCACAGCGTCAAGTGAACCAAGAAACGAAGAGGTGGGAGCCATGACCAAAACAGCCAACGGCATAGAGGTCGAAGGCATCGTCGTCGAGTGCCTTCGCAACGCCAACTTCAAGGTGGAACTCCCGAACGGGCACACCGTGCTCGCCCACATCAGCGGGAAGGTCCGGAGGAACCACATCAAGATCCTCCCGCAGGACCGGGTGCTCGTGGAGCTCAGCCCGTACGACCTCAGCCGCGGCCGGATCCGCTTCCGCTACCGGTCGTAGCGCATGCGCCGCCGGTCGCGGCCGGGCCACCACCAGGGGTGGTCCCGCCGCGACCGGCGCGTCGCCGACGGGGGTCGGGCACCCGCCCGTCAGAACCAGTGCAGGCAGTGCGGTGGGCGCTCGGCGCGGAAGAGGGCGTCAGCGAGGGCGGCCGCGTCCGGGCGGTGGGCCCGGATGTGCCCGGCCCGGACGAGCGTGCTCGGGGTGGTGCCGCCGAGGTAGACCGCGCCCAGGTCCCGCACGTCCAGGGACAGGTCGGGCTCCCGGTCCGTCGGGACGCACTCGGCCTTGCCGTCCCGGACGGCCAGCAGGTACCGGCCGTGCTCGCCGAGGAAGGGGTCGTCGACGTCGAGGACGAGCTCTCCGTCGCTGAACCAGCCGCGTGAGGTCAGCGCACGCGGGACGTCCAGCAGCCGCACCCAGAGCCAGTCGGTGCTGTTGCCCACCTGGGCGGCGTTGAAGTCCGCGAGCTGCCAGCGCAGCGGGTGCTCGGACGGGAAGTGCTTGAAGACGACCCGGGTGATCAGGTCGTGTTCGAGGGCGAACCGGGCCAGGGCGGTGGAGACGGCGTCGTCGACGGCGATCGTCTCGTCGACCGTCAGGGTGTCCCCGTCGAGCGAGTAGCTGGCGTACCCGTCCGGAACGCCGTCGGCGTCCCGGTGGACGGCTATGTAGCGCGGCGCCGGGGCGATCGGGGGCTGTCCCGCGCCCAGGGTCCACCAGCGGTGCGGCCGGGACAGCGCGCCGGGCCGGGTGCGGCGGTACCGGTCGTAGACCTCCTCCAGGATCTCGCCGCACTCGGCACGCCGGAGCACCTCGACCGAACCGGTGTCCGCGCCGCCGGCCCGGGGGGCTGCGAGGGCGGCCTGGTGGCGCGGCACCGTCAGCCGCCCGGTGTACGTCGCCGGGCCGTAGCCGAACCTGCCGTAGATCAGGGCCTCGGAGGCCAGCAGGACGGAGAGGACCTCCCCGCGGGCCCGCAGCTCGGCGAGCTGGTGCCGCATCATCGCGGTGAGCACGCCCTGGCGGCGGTGCGTGGGCAGGACGCCGACGTTGCTCACCCCGGAGACCGGGGTGATGACCTGACCGGGCAGGGTGAGCTCGAAGGAGTACGCGCTGGCGGTGCCGACCGGCCGCCCGTCGGCCGCCACGGCGAGCAGGCTGCGGTTCAGCTCGGTCGCCGACCACCAGACCCCGCTGCCGTCCTCGGCCGGGGTCTCCGGGAAGCGTCCGAACGCGGCATGGAGGGTGCCGAGGAAGACGTCGAGGTCCTGGTCGGTCGTGGAACGGATCTTCATTGCTGTCGCTGCCTCCCTGGGTTACCGGCGCCACGACGCGTGGTGCCCCGCCACAGTCCAGCGTCGACCCGTGCCCGGGTCAAACGAATTACGGCCGGTCAGCACAGGTGCCGCGACGGCGAGTTCGCGCGAAGCGGCCGCTCAAGCCTGAGCCCGGACGGTAGGACACGGTGGGGGAAGAGCGGCGGCCCGGCACGCACCCCCGTGGCGTGCCGGGCTGTCGGCCCGCTGTGGTCCTCCGCGCCGGACCGGTCCCGCCGGACC